>NZ_BAABEX010000002.1:0-118726 GCF_039540375.1 Acidovorax lacteus | reverse complement strand
ATCGCCAGGGGGGATGACTGGGGGGCGGCCTGTCTTGGCCATGGCTTTGCTCCTGCTGCGGGGATGCAGCAGGAGCAAAGTTTATTTCTTCTACACCCTCTTGGCGACCCAAAAGAAAGTCACTGCGCCGCCGGGCGCACATCCCGGCCCCGGACCACAGCACACCCCAGCGGCCCACTGCGACCCACAGACCAGTTGCTACGAATTTAATAGCTGCTCGTGCTTAAGAAGCAAGCACGAACGGCCCAAAACACACGCAACCCAGCCGCTGCACACACCGCAATCCCCTCAATACACCAAGCGCTCCGGCCGGATCTCCTGCAGGATCGTCGTCGCAATCTCTTCAATCGACTTGGTGGTGGTCGAGAGCCAGCGGATGCCCGCGCGCCGCATCATGGCTTCGGCCTCCGACACCTCCATGCGGCAGTTCTCGATGCTGGCGTAGCGCGAGTTCGGCCTCCGCTCGCTGCGGATTTCAGACAGCCGTTCGGGGCTGATGGTCAGGCCGAAGATTTTTTTGCGGTAGGGCACGAGCGCGGGCGGCAACTGGCGGCGTTCGAAGTCTTCGGGGATCAGCGGGTAGTTGGCCGCCTTCAGCCCGCACTGCATGGCCAGGTACAGGCTGGTGGGCGTCTTGCCGCTGCGGCTCACGCCCACCAGGATCACGTCGGCCGATTCCAGGTCGCGGTTGCTCTGGCCGTCGTCGTGGGCCAGGCTGAAGTTGATGGCTTCGATGCGCTCGTTGTATTCCTTGCTGCGGCTCACGTCCGAAAACCGGCCGATGCGGTGGTTGGACTTGATGCCCAGCTCCACCTCCAGCGGGTTCACAAAGGTGCCGAACATGTCGAGCAGCATGCCCTTGCAGCCGGCTTGCAGCACGCGCAGCACCTCCATGTTGACCAGCGTGGTGAACACGATGGGGCGCTTGCCCTCGAGTTCTGCCGTGTGATTGATCTGGCGCACCGCCTGGTGGGCCTTGTCCACGCTGTCCACAAAGGGCAGGCGCACGTGGCGCGGCTTGAGCTCAAACTGCGCAAGGATGGCATTGCCGAAGGTCTCGGCCGTGATGCCGGTGCCATCGGAGACGAAAAAGACAGTGCGCGAATGCATGTGAAACCCCGGGGTGAACAGCGTCAGCCTGCCGCCAGTGGCGTCGTGGGCGTCGGCCTACAATGGCCCCCATTATCTGAATTCCGTCCATGCATCCCTTCGGCCCACAAGCAGAACTACAAAGCCGTGCCGCATGCGTGGACCTTCGCCGCTCGCCCGCACGGGGCAGGTGCGCAGACCCGGTTTCAACTTCTGGAGCTTTCCCATGTCTGCACTGTTCGACGCGACCGCCCTGGTCGTTCCGTTTGAGAACCTGAGAATGAGCGACGTCGAGGTCGTTGGCGGCAAGAACGCCAGCCTCGGCGAGATGATCTCGCAGCTGCCCCAGGGCGTGCGCGTGCCCACGGGCTTTGCCACCACGGCGCATGCGTTCCGCGAGTTCCTGAAATTCGAAGGCCTGGACGCGCGCATCAACGCCCGTCTGGACGCGCTGGACACCGAGGACGTGCGTGCGCTGGCCGCTGCCGGTGCCGAGATCCGCGCCATGGTCGAGGCCCAGCCGTTCCCGGCCGACCTGGAAAAAGCCATTCGCGACGCCTTTGCCACGCTCTCGGCCGGCAATGCGCAGGCTTCGTTCGCGGTGCGCTCGTCGGCCACGGCCGAAGACCTGCCCGACGCATCGTTTGCGGGCCAGCAGGAGACCTTCCTCAACGTGGTGGGCATCGACGAGGTGCTGCACAAGATGAAGGAAGTGTTCGCCTCGCTCTACAACGACCGTGCCATCAGCTACCGCGTGCACAAGGGCTTTGCCCATGCCGACGTGGCGTTGTCGGCCGGGGTGCAGCGCATGGTGCGCTCCGACCAGGGCGCGGCCGGCGTGATGTTCACCATCGACACCGAGTCGGGCTTCGAAGACGTGGTGTTCATCACCAGCAGCTACGGCCTGGGCGAGACGGTGGTGCAGGGCGCGGTGAACCCCGACGAGTTCTACGTGCACAAGCCCATGCTCAAGGCGGGCAAGAAAGCGCTGATCCGCCGCAATCTGGGCAGCAAGCTGATCCAGATGGTGTTCTCCTCGCCCGAAGAAAAGGCTGCGAGCGGCAAGTTGGTGAAGACCGTGGACGTGCCCACCGAGCAGCGCAACCGCTACTCGCTGACCGACGCTGAAGTCGAACAGCTCGCGCACTACGCGCTGGTGATCGAGCAGCACTACGGCCGCCCAATGGACATTGAATGGGGCAAGGACGGCACGGACGGCCAGCTCTACATCCTGCAGGCGCGCCCCGAGACGGTGAAAAGCCAGGCCAAGGGCCAGGCCGAGCAGCGCTACAAACTCAAGGGCACGGGCACCGTGCTGTCCGAAGGCCGCGCCATCGGCCAGAAGATTGGCACCGGACCGGTGCGCTTGGTGCACAACATTGCCGAGATGGACAAGGTCCAGCCCGGCGACGTGCTGGTGACCGACATGACCGACCCCAACTGGGAGCCGGTGATGAAGCGCGCAAGCGCCATCGTCACCAACCGTGGCGGGCGCACCTGCCACGCGGCCATCATCGCGCGCGAGCTGGGCATTCCGGCTGTGGTGGGCTGTGGGGACGCGACCGAGCGCCTCAAGGACGGCACCCTGGTCACCGTGAGCTGTGCCGAGGGCGACACCGGCAAGATCTACGACGGCCTGCTCGAAACCGAGGTGACCGAGGTGCAGCGCGGCGAGATGCCGCCAATTGCCACCAAGATCATGATGAACGTGGGCAACCCGCAGCTCGCCTTCGACTTTGCCCAATTGCCCAACGAGGGCGTGGGCCTGGCGCGGCTGGAGTTCATCATCAACAACAACATCGGCGTACACCCCAAGGCCATCCTCGACTACCCGAATGTGGACGCCGACCTGAAGAAGGCTGTCGAATCCGTGGCCCGTGGCCACGCCAGCCCGCGCGCCTTCTATGTGGACAAGGTGGCCGAGGGCGTGGCGACGATTGCGGCGGCGTTCTGGCCCAAGCCGGTCATCGTGCGCCTGTCGGACTTCAAGTCCAACGAATACCGCAAGCTCATTGGCGGCAGCCGCTACGAGCCCGAGGAAGAGAACCCGATGCTGGGCTTCCGCGGTGCGGCGCGCTACATCAGTGAGGATTTTGGCGAGGCGTTTGCCATGGAGTGCGAAGCGCTCAAGCGCGTGCGCATCGACATGGGCCTGACCAATGTGCAGGTGATGGTGCCCTTTGTGCGCACGCTGGGCCAGGCCGAGCGCGTGACCCGCCTGCTGGCTGCCCACGGCCTGGAGCGCGGCAAGGACGAGCTCAAGGTCATCATGATGTGCGAGGTGCCGAGCAATGCCATCCTGGCCGAGCGCTTCCTGCAGTTCTTCGACGGCTTCTCGATCGGCTCCAACGACCTGACCCAGCTCACGCTGGGCCTGGATCGCGACTCGGGCCTTGAGCTGCTGGCCCAAGACTTCGACGAACGCGACCCGGCGGTGGAAGCGCTGATCCACCAGGCCATCCAGGCCTGCCGTGCGCAGGGCAAGTACATCGGCATCTGCGGCCAAGGGCCCAGCGACCACCCGGACTTTGCCCAGTGGCTGGCCCGGGAGGGTATTTCGTCGATCTCGCTCAACCCCGACAGCGTGATCGCCACCTGGCAGCAACTGGCCGCGGGTTGACCGTTCCGCCGTGCGGCACATGGCCCCCATCCCGCCCGAGTCCGAGCAGGAGTCTGCGGTGGCCGTGCTGCACGATGCGCGGCATCTGCGGCTCAAGGCTGTGCTGCTCGCGGTCTGGGCGCTCGTATCGTTCGGCACGGCCTACTGCGCCCGTGACCTGCAAAACCTGTTGTTGGGCGAGTGGCCGCTGGCCTACTGGATGGCTGCGCAAGGGGCTGTGCTGGTGTTCATCGGCATCGTGGTGGTGTACTGCGTGGCGATGAACCACTTTGAGGCGGCCGATGCGCGCGCAGCGGCCGAGGTCGCCGCAGGCGACGGTGCGCCGCTCAGCCCGACAGACCGGCATGGCTGAGCCGCTCCGCCCACTCTCCGGGGCGGCCTACGAGCGACGGCTGCACCGCATCCTGGCGTTGTACGTACTGGGCGTACTCGCCTTTTTGGCGCTCATGACCTGGGCCGAGCACGAAGGCCTGTCGCGCCACTGGATCGGTCCGATCTTCCTGTTCCTCACGGTGATGGTGTACGCCGGCATCGGCGTGTATGGCCGCACCTCGGATTCGGAGGAGTACTACGTCGCCGGGCGGCGCATCCCGCCGTTCTACAACGGCATGGCCACTGCCGCCGACTGGATGAGCGCGGCTTCGTTCATCAGCCTGTCGGGTGCGCTCTACCTGCAGGGCTTTTCAGGCAGTCCGGGTCAGCCTGGCGGGCTGGCCTATCTGCTGGGCTGGACGGGCGGTTTCTGTCTTCTGGCCATGCTGATCGCGCCGCACCTGCGGGCCATGCAGATCTACACCGTGCCCGATTTCTTCCATGTGCGCTTTGGTGGCCGCTGGCCACGCGTGATTGCGGCCTTGGCGGCGGTGCTGTGCTCGTTCACCTACGTGGTGGCGCAGATCTATGGCGTGGGTCTGATTGCTTCGCGCCTGACGGGGGTGCAGTTCGAGATCGGCATCATGCTCGGCCTGGGCGGCGTGCTGCTGTGCTCGTTTCTGGGGGGCATGCGGGCCATCACCTGGACGCAGGTGGCCCAGTATGTGGTGCTGCTGCTGGCGTTCCTGATCCCGGTGTCGTGGCTGGCGTACAAGCAGTTGGGCAACCCGATGGCTCCCCTGGTGTATGGCACGCAGATTGGCAAGATCGCCGACCTGGAGGCTCAGCTGCTCGATTCGCCCGCGGAAAACCAGGTGGTGCAGGCTTACCTGGAGCGTGCTCGTGACTATGAGCGGCGCCTAGAGAACGTGGAGGCTGCCCTGGAGCAGGAGCGCGAGCGCGCGCGCGAACGCATTCGCCAGCTGCGTGCGCAGAACGCCGACGTGGGCCTGATCGTGGCGGCCAGCCGGGAACTCGCCTCGCTGCCGCGGGACGCCGCCGCCGCCCGCGAGCGCTGGACACGCGAGATGCGCGAGAACTATGAGCGCGCGCGGCCTCTGGGAGGGCTGCCGCGCCATGCCACCGCCTACGCTGGGGATCCTGACGGCACTGCAGAAGAGCAGGCCGAGTACGAACTCGCTCGCCGCAACTTCCTGGCGCTGATGTTCTGCCTGATGGTGGGCACGGCCGGGCTGCCGCACCTGCTCACGCGCTTCTACACCGCACCTACGGTGGCGGCGGCGCGTGCCTCGGTGGGGTGGTCGCTGTTTTTCATCGCGCTGCTGTACCTGAGTGCGCCTGCGCTGGCGGCGCTTGTGAAGTACGAAGTGCTGCACAACTTGGTGGGCAGTAGCTTCGAGGCCTTGCCCGCTTGGATGGCCCAGTGGGCGCGGGTGGATGCGTCGCTGCTGTCGGTGGAGGACGTGAACGGCGACGGCATCGTGCAGTTTGGCGAGATCCATTTCGGGGCCGACCTGATCATGCTGGCCACCCCCGAACTGGGTGGGCTGCCGTATGTGGTGTCGGGCCTGGTGGCCGCGGGCGGGCTGGCGGCGGCGCTGTCCACCGCCGACGGCCTGCTGCTCACCATCAGCAACGCGCTCGTGCGCGACCTGTACTTTCGCGAACGTGCGCGGGAAGCCTCGCCCGAGCAGCGCGTGATTCTGACTAAGTTCACGCTGCTCACGGTGGCGCTGTCGGCGGCGTTTGTGGCGGCGCTCAAGCCGTCGGACATTTTGCCCATGGTGTCGGCTTCTTTCTCGCTCGCGGCCTCGGCCTTCGTGCCCGTCATGGTGCTGGGTATCTTTTGGCGCGGCACCACGCGCCAGGGGGCCGTGGCGGGCATGCTCTGTGGGCTGGGCATCACGGTGTACTACATGCTCTCGCATGTATCGGCGTTCCGCGGCCTGCCTTCCTGGCTGATTGCAGACACGCTCTGGTTCGGTATCCAGCCCATCTCGGCAGGCGTGTTTGGAGTGCCGGTCGGTGCTCTGGTGGCAGTGGCTGTAAGTCGCCTCACCCGTCCGGGACGCCTCCCGGTTGACCGCCGCGAAATTTGAGCCCCAAGCGTGGGCGAGCCCTTCCTCGCGGCTCGGGGCTGTCGTGTTGGCGACGGATACGGCTCCCCTGCAGGGCGAATCACGCGTCTCTAAGGGTTACCCGGGTGGTTGTCGTTGGCCCGCTGTGCGAATCTGCAGGACGGCTTTCATCTACACCACGCATGCCTTCCACGGTTCTCGTCAAAACATCGGCCGGTCAGCAACTGCTCAAGGACCGGCACGGCGCACTGACGCCACGCCAGCGCTCTGCTTTCATCCTGTTTGACGGCAAGCGCACCGTGGCCGATGTGCTGGCGGCCACGGCTGCCATGGGCATCACCGAGGCAGACATTCAGGCGATGCGGGATCTGGGCGTGCTGGCGCCCCTGGGCCAAGAGTCGGCACCAGCGCCTGCGCCTGCCGCACCGGTGGTGGCGGCCCCCGCCTCGGGCGGCGTGCCGGAAACCGGCCGCTCGATGATGCAGCGATTCCAGGATGCCTATCCCGTAGCCACAGAGTTGACGGCTGGCCTGGGGCTGCGGGGCTTCCGTCTGAATCTGGCAGTGGAGGGGGCGATGAACTACGAGGCGCTCGCCGCGCTCGCTCCGCAGATCCGCGAAGCGGTGGGGGAGGCCAAATACGAGCGCCTGCGCCAGGCGCTTTTTGCCTGACCGCCTGATGGGTCTCCGTGCAGCTCAGGGCAATCGTGAGCTGAGCCAGCTGATGGGCTGCTGCTGCAACCTGCCAGCCCCGCATGGGCGGCTGCCGCAGCACTGCAGCGCCACGGCAGCCCTAGGGCCCAGACTCAGCGGCCCACGGCCAGCAGTTCTACGTCGAACTTGAGTGTGGCATTCGGCGGGATCACACCGCCTGCACCGCGGGCACCGTAGCCCAGGGCCGCCGGGATGATGAGCGTGCGCTTGCCGCCCACCTTCATGCCTTGCACGCCTTCGTCCCACCCTTTGATGACCATGCCCGCACCCAGCGGAAAGTCGAACGGCGCGCGGCGGTCCAGGCTCGAATCGAACTTTGCGCCCTGTTGTCCGTCCTGGTACAGCCAGCCGGTGTAATGCACCGATACGTTCTGGCCGCGTGCGGCTTCGGCGCCCTCGCCAACGACGGTGTCTTCGTACTGCAGGCCAGAGGCCGTGGTGATCATTGCCATGGTGTGCTTTCGCAAGGATGAAAAAAGCTTCTGGTGCCCAGCAGGCAAAGCCAGAAGCCGTGGTGGAGCGCAGTGCGCTTACTTGCCGCGGGCGCGCCCCGATGCCCAGCGTGTGGCGAAGGCCTGCACGTCGCTCAGGCGCTTGAGCAGGTCTTGACCGGACGAGGTCACCGTGTAGCCGTCGCTGCCGTGGTCGATCAAGCCAACCTCGCGCAGCTCTTTGATGCGGGTGTTGAGGGTGTTGGGCGTGATGCCGCCCACGCTGTCTTGCAGCAGGCGGAACGTCTGTGGATGTCCGTCGCGCAGCGCCCACAGCACGCGCAGTGCGTAACGGCACTCAAGCCGTTCGAACAGCTGGTTGATGGCCGCGTTTTCCTTGGAGCTCATGCAGGCTTCTCCTGGCGCTGGGATTGTGTCACCGGGCAGCACAGGGCCCCCGAACCTGCGGCCGACTATAGCGCGGAACCGTATTTGCTACAAGTTTGGTAGCTTGTCGTGCTTGTTTGCTGTACGCTGGCGGCAGATTTAAGGGTTTACATGCTGCATTTTGTTGCATCTCTGCGACGTTGCTGCAGCGTGTTGCTGGTGGCCAGCTCCGGCCCGCTCAAGATTCCTTGCCATGACCGACTCTTCCCGTCCCGTTGCCGACTCTGCCCGACGATCCACTGCTGCCGCTGGTGGCGCGCTGCCCTTGGCCGGTGTGCGCGTGGTCGAATTCAGCCACATGGTCATGGGGCCTACCTGCGGCATGGTGCTGGGCGACCTCGGGGCTGAAGTCATCAAGGTCGAGCCCATCGAGGGCGACCGCACGCGCCACTTGCTGGGAGCGGGGGCGGGCTTTTTTCCGATGTTCAACCGCAACAAGCGCAGCGTGGCGCTTGATTTACGGCACCCCCGGGGCCTGGAGGCGGCTCGGCGGCTGGCGCTGTCGGCCGACGTGGTGGTGCAGAACTTCAAACCCGGGGTCATGGGCAAGTACGGGCTGGACTACGCGGGCTTGGCCGACGAGAACGCCCGGCTCATCTATGTGAACCACATGGGTTTTCTGCCAGGGCCGTACGAGCACCGCACGGCGCTGGACGAAGTCGTGCAGATGATGGGCGGGCTCGCCTACATGACAGGCCGCCCCGGCGATCCGCTGCGCGCTGGCGCGAGTGTGAACGACATCATGGGTGGCATGTTCGGCGCCATCGGTGCCATGGCCGCATTGATGCAGCGCGGTATCACCGGGCGGGGGCAGGAGGTCGATTCGGCTCTGTTCGAGAACAACGTGTTCCTCGTCGGGCAGCACATGATGCAGTACGCGGTCACGGGGCAGCCTGCCGCGCCCATGCCGGAACGCATTTCGTCCTGGGCGTTGTACGACGTGTTCAGCGTACAGGACGGGGAGCAGATTTTCCTGGCCGCCGTCAGTGATGCGCAGTGGGCGACCTTCTGCGACGCCTTTGGGTTCGACGATCTGCGTGCCGATCCGCGTCTGGCGACCAACAACGACAGGGTGCGCGCCCGCCCGACCCTCATGCCGGATCTGCGCCAGCGGCTGGCTGGATTCCGCGCAAGTGAGATTGCTGAGCGGTTTGAGCGCCACGGGCTGCCGTATGCCCCCATTGCGCGGCCTGAACAACTGTTCGACGACCCGCATCTTCAGGCCACGGGCGGACTGGCCGAGATCACCTTGCCCGATGGCGAGCGTGCCGGGCAATCGGCCCGCACAGCCCTGCTGCCGCTGCGCATCGGCGGGCAAAGGCCTGGCGTGCGCGCCAATCCGCCCCCACTCGGGCAAGACACGCTGGCCGTGCTGCAGGGCCTGGGCTATACCCCGGCCGAGTGCGCCGCCTTGCAGGCCAGCGGGGCGGTGCGTTGACCGATACCACCCCACTAGCCTGATTGCTCCGGTGGCTGAGGGCGGCTGTCTGGACCCGCTGCCTCAGCCGTGGCGCAAGGCAGGGCGCACGGACGTACCAGCCGGCACCAGCGCTGCAGCCTGGGCAGCGGTAGCGTGCAGGCGGAACACGGCCACGGCATCGACCAGTTGCCGCGCCTGGGCGCTGAGGCTGCCGGCTGCTGCGGCGCTCTCCTCGACCAGCGCTGCGTTCTGCTGCGTGGCTTCGTCCATCCGCACGATGGCTTGGGTGACGCGGACCATGTCTTGGGTCTGGCGGTCGTTGGCTTCGCTGATCTCGCCCATGAGGGTGCTCACCCGCTGGATTGCCGTCACCACTTCGGTCATGGTGCTGCCTGCTTCGCGCGCCAGTTCCGACCCGGCCTGCACGCGTTCGACGCTGGTCTGGATCAAGGCCTTGATCTCGTGGGCTGCGTCAGCGCTGCGCGTGGCGAGATGGCGTACCTCGCTGGCCACCACGGCAAAGCCGCGTCCCTGCTCGCCCGCGCGGGCGGCCTCCACCGCGGCGTTCAGGGCCAGGATGTTGGTCTGGAATGCGATGCTGTCAATCACTCCGGTGATGTCGGCAATGCGGCGTGCGCTGTCCTGGATGGTCTGCATCATGTCCACCATCTGACCCACCACCGCTCCTCCGCGTTCTGCCACGTTGGAGCCGCTGCGTGCCAGCGCGCTGGCCTCGCGCGCATGTTCGGCGTTCTGCTGCACAGTGTGTTCAAGTTGCTGCATGGACTGGGTGGTCTCGTCCAGCGATGCAGCCTGCTCTTCCGTGCGATGGCTGAGGTCCGCGTTGCCCTGGGCAATTTCCGCGCTCGCGCTGGCCACCCCCTCGGCGTTGTGGCGCACGTTCGACACCACTTGCTCCAGTTGTTCCTGCATGGCGGCCAGTGCTTGCAGCAGGCGAGAGGTTTCGTCGCGTCCGGTCGCAGCAATCTCCGTGCTGAGGTCGCCTGCGGCCACGCGGTGGGCCACCTCTACCGCCGTCTGGAGCGGGCGCACCACCGAGCGTGTGAGCAGAACGCCTGCCAACGCACCCAGCGCCGCAAACAGTACCAGGGCCAGCAGGCTGCTGACCAGTGCCCGCTGCGCGTCTCGTTCTGCTTCCCGGGCGATGGAGGCGCTGCTGGCGGCCACCTGCTGGCTCAGGGCGGCTAGCAGTTGTGCGGGGCCTTGGTCGATGTCTGCCACATCGGCATCGCCAGCAGCGGGCACGAAGCCCAGCGACTGGAACACCTCGAAGCCCTTGCGGTAACCCGCTGCCATGCGGGTGTGGGCGTCGGTAAAGCGCGCCAGCGCCTCCCGCTCGGCCGCCTCGGGCAGTGTGGGGGCCAGCGCGCGGGCCGCCTCAGCCACCCGCTGTTCGGCCTGCTCAAAGGCCTTCCAGTGCAGTTCGCGCTTGCGCGAGTCTTCACCCCGTAGCAGGGTGTTTTTCCACTCCAGCACCTGGGTTTTGAAATCGCTTTCCATGCGACTGACGGCGCGCTCTTGGGCGACGCGCTGCTGCACGGTCGTGTCGTAGGTCTGCAGGGCCCGGTAGAGCGAGCCCACGCCAAACAGCGCGGCTCCGATCACCAGCGTGAGCACCAGGCCGAGCGCGGCCGTCATGCGGGTGCCAATCGAGAAGCGCGACATGTTCATGGATGCGTTCAGTCGGAGGTTCATGAGCAGGCTCAACTCTTGAGCTTGAGCAGGTAGGCCATCACGCTGGCAGTCGTCTGGCTCAGTTCAATGAACTCGCTCAGATCTTTGCCCGTGAGCCAGGCCGATTCCCAGCGGTTCTTGTGCAGCGCCTTTTGCCAGGGTTCCTGCGCGGCCGTGTATTCAAGGGCGCCAGCCCATTCGGCCACACGGGCCGCAGGAATGTCCCTGCCCGCGAACACACCGCGCCAGTTGGCCATCTCAGCGTCCAGTCCTTGGTCGCGGAAGGTCGGCAGGCCGAACACCGGACGGCGCGCGGACACCCCAATGGCGCGCAGCGTGCCCTGACCCAACGCCTCGCTGACTTCGCTGTAGCCTGAGATACCGACGACTGCGTCGCCCTTGAGCAGGGCGGCCACCACATCGGCGCCACTTGCATGGGGGCGATACACGAGCGCGTCCGGAGCGGCCTTGGCGGCCCGCACGAGCACCCCGGCAAACATGTGGTCCACGCCGCCCGCCGAGCCGCCGGCAATCGGTACCGACTTGAGGTCTTGCCGCAAGGCCGCCACGAGGTCGCGGGTGCTCTTGATCGGCGACTGCGCCGGGACCACCACCACCAGATAGTCCGACGTCAGCCGGGCCACCGGCCGTACATGGCTTAGGTCCACTCGGGGCTTTTGCAATGCCACGGCGCCCACCATCACCATGCCACCCACCAGCAGTGCATTGGAGTCGCCGCTGTACTTGTCGGCAAAGTGCGCCAGGCCGAGCGTTCCGCCCTTGCCGCCGACGTTCTCGTAGTCGATTTGTTCGGCCAGCCCAGCCTGTAGCAGCGACGCACCGAGCGCACGTCCGGTTTGATCCCAGCCACCGCCCGGGTTGGCCGGAATCACGATGCGCAATTGCGGTGCGAGCCGTGCGGGCCTTGCTGTGGTGGCAGGGCGCGCAGTTTGCGCCCATGCCAGGCTGGGCAGAGCGGCCAGCGTCGCGCAGTGCAGCAGGGCCAGGCGGCGGCTCATGCGTGCGCCTGATGGAAGCTCGGGCAGGGCCATGGGGCGCAGGGGCGCTGGTTGGCTTGGGGGCATGTCTCCTCCGTGACAGTGTGAGTGCGCCCATGGTTCCCGATCAAGCTGTCATTCGGCTGTCCCTGGAGTGGCCTTTTCTACGGGTTAACCCGTACGGTTCGGTGGTGCACCTTGGCCGGAACGCCACCCCAAAAACACAAAGCCCCGAGGCGGGTGCCGCGGGGCTTTGTGAACCGATGCGTGCTAGGTCGCCGGGCACGCGCCGTCGTGTCAGAGCGAGTCGATGAAACTGCGCAGCTTGTCCGAACGGCTGGGGTGCTTGAGCTTGCGCAGTGCCTTCGCTTCAATCTGGCGGATGCGTTCACGCGTCACGTCGAACTGCTTGCCCACTTCTTCGAGCGTGTGGTCCGTGCTCATCTCGATACCGAAGCGCATGCGCAGCACCTTGGCCTCGCGTGGGGTGAGGCCGTCGAGGATGTCCTTGACCACGTCGCGCAGGCCGGCCTGCATCGCGGCGTCGATGGGCGCAGTGTTGGCGCTGTCCTCGATGAAATCGCCCAGGTGGCTGTCGTCGTCGTCCCCGATGGGTGTTTCCATCGAGATCGGCTCCTTGGCGATCTTCATGATCTTGCGGATCTTGTCCTCGGGGATCTCCATCTTGGCGGCCAGGATGGACGCATCGGGCTCGAAGCCAAACTCCTGCAGGTGCTGGCGGCTGATGCGGTTCATCTTGTTGATGGTCTCGATCATGTGCACCGGGATGCGGATGGTCCGGGCCTGATCCGCGATGGAGCGCGTGATGGCCTGGCGGATCCACCAGGTGGCATAGGTCGAGAACTTGTAGCCGCGGCGGTATTCGAACTTGTCCACCGCCTTCATCAGGCCGATGTTGCCTTCCTGGATCAGGTCCAGGAACTGCAGGCCACGGTTGGTGTACTTCTTCGCAATCGAGATCACGAGGCGCAGGTTGGCCTCGATCATTTCCTTCTTGGCATCGCGCGACGTGGCTTCGCCTTCGTTCATGCGCTTGTTGATGTCCTTGAGCTCTGCCAGCGGCACGACCACGCGCGCCTGCAGGTCCATCAGCTTCTGCTGCAGCTCTTGCACGGGCGGAATGTTGCGTGCCAGCACAGGGCTCCAGGGCTTGCCGGCCGCGGCCTGCTTTTCCACCCACTTGAGGTTCAGCAGGTTGGGCGGAAATTCCTTGATGAAGGTTTCCTGCGGCATGCCGCACTTGTCCACGATGATGCGACGCAATTCGCGCTCTTTTTTGCGCACGTCGTCCACCTGGGCGCGCACCATGTCGCACAGCTTCTCGATGGTCTTGGCCGTGAAGCGGATGGTCATCAGCTCTGCCGACACCGCCTGTTGGGCCTTCATGTAGGCCGGGCTGCCGTAGCCTTCCTTGTCGTAGATTTTGTGCAGCTTTTCGAACAGCTCGCGCAGGCGGTCAAAGCGCTCCAGCGCTTGCTTCTTGAGTTCTTCGAGCTTCTTGGTCAGGGCCTTGGAGCCGCCCTTGCCATCGTCGTCGTCGGCTTCGTCGTACTCGTCGAAGTCTTCCTCGGCCACGTAATCGTCGTTTTCGTCGGCATTGACGAAGCCGTCCACCACGGTGGAGATCACGACCTTGCCCTCGCGAATTTCCTCACCCATGTTGAGGATCTCGGCGATGGTCGCAGGCGATGCCGAGATGGCTTCCATCATGGCCTGCAGGCCGCCTTCGATGCGCTTGGCGATTTCGATTTCGCCTTCGCGTGTGAGCAGCTCGACCGTGCCCATCTCGCGCATGTACATGCGCACGGGGTCGGTGGTGCGGCCGAATTCGCTGTCCACTGTCGAGAGAGCTGCTTCGGCTTCTTCTTCGGCTTCCTCTTCGGTCGTGGCGGTCTGGCCGGTGTTGGTCAGCAGCAGGGTTTCGGCGTCGGGCGTCTGCTCGTACACCGCCACGCCCATGTCGTTGAGCATGGAGATCACGACTTCCAGCGTCTCAGCGTCCACCAGCTTGTCCGGGAGGTGGTCAGAGATTTCGCCATGCGTGAGGTAGCCGCGCGTCTTGCCCAGCTTGATCAGGGTCTTCAGGCGCGAGCGGCGCTTGGCAAGGTCCTCTTCCGACAGCACGGTCTCGTCAAGACCGAACTCCTTCATCAGCGCGCGTTCCTTGGCCTTGCTGATTTTCATGCGCAGCGGCTTGGCCTTCTCGGCTGTGGGCGCTGCAACCTCCACCTCGGCTTCGACTTCGCCTTCGAGGTCCGATTCAATGTCCGACAGGTCGGTGTCGTCCAGATCGGATCCAGCCTCTGCAGCGGCGGCCTTGGGCTTGCGACCACGCTTGGCCGGGGCCTTGCCCTCTGTAGTGGCGGCCTTGGCCGGGCGGCCAGGGCGTTTTTTGGCAGGCGCGTCATCGGCAGGGGCGGCAGCGGGCGCCGCCTTGGCGCGGGTGGTCTTCTTCGGTTCTTCGGGGGCGTTGTCGACGGAGGCAGTCACGGGCACGGTCTTGGCTTTCTTGGCCGCGGGCGCTGGTGCGGGCACGCTCTTGGCGGCCTTTGGGGCCGCCGTTTTGCGTGCGGGCGCAGCAGCGGGTGCAGCGGTCGCGGTGGTTTTGGACGCGGCCTTCTTCGCGGCGGGGGCAGGCTTGAGCGGCTTCGCGGACTTTTGAGCAGGCATGGACAACCTCGGGTTCAAAAACGGACACACAAAGAAATCGCAAGCGCCACCGAACCGGGCGCGGGAAGAAGGCACAGCGAAGGCACAGCCTTCGCGGTTGAGGGCAGGCCCTCAGGGGCAAGATGTCTGGGCGATCATTTGGTGTGCAGTCCTTGCGGTATGGAGGGCGGTTGTGCGCGTTCGTCACGGTGGCCCGGCCCGGAGGTGCTGCTGTCGCTCTTGCCGATGAACCCTACATTATAGCGTTGGCGGTTTTTTTCAAGTCCGCAGGCTGCCCGCTGTCTCCAGCGCGCGACGTTTGGCCTGCAGTTCGCGGTAGCGCTGCAGGGCCGCCGGGTCTTGGGCGACCTGGGCTACCAGCGCGCTTTCTTCGGCCTTGATGTGCTCGATCAGCATGCGGTTGAGCAGCCCGCGCAGTTCCAGGCGCAGTTCGGGCACGTCGCCTTCGGTCTGGGCGTGCGAGCCGGTCATAAGCCGTTGGGCCAGCGCCTCGCAAGGGTGGCCTTGCAGCTGCGTCTGCAAAACGGCCCAGGGGGTGGCGCCATGCTCGTGGTACTGCGCTTCCAGCCAGACAAACAGCGGCCCGTGGGGAGGCGGTTCGGCGCACAGCGCCTGGTGGTCTTCGGGGCTCAGCTCTTCCAGAAACTGCATGTGCGACAGCAGCAACCGGGCCGCATGGTCGGCCCGGCTGGCGGGCGCGGGGCGTGGTCCCTGGAAGGGCGGCGGGGCTTCGCGCGGCCAACGGCCACGGCCCGGTTCCCAAGGTTTTCGGCGTGGGGCGCCGGGGCTCCAGCGCGGGCGCTCGGGCTCGCCAGCCCATGCTGCCTCGGGTGGTGCCCAGCCGTCAGTAGGGGCACCGCCTGCAGGGCGCACGGGCGCGCGTTCGGCCGGTGCGACCTGCTGCCACAGCGCGCCCAGGTCGGCCGCGGGCAACTGGGCCAGTTGCGCCAGGTCGGCCAGCAACTGGCGCTTGAGCACGCCGTCTGGCAGCGCCGCCCACAGCGGGCGGGCGTTGGCGGCCATGTGCGCGCGGCCCTCGGCCGTGCCGAGGTCGCAGCCTTCGCTGGCGGCGTCGGCCAGAAAGCGGCTCAGCGGCACGGCATCGCCCACGCAGCGGGCAAAGGCGTCGCTGCCGTGCGCGCGGATGAAGCTGTCCGGGTCGTGTTCGGGTGGCAGGAACAGAAAACGGATGCTGCGTGTGTCCGTGGCGTGGGGCAGGGCGGCTTCGAGCGCCTTGCGCGCCGCGCGGCGGCCGGCGGCGTCGCCGTCAAAGCTGAACACCACGGCATCGGTAAAGCGCAGCAGCTTTTGCACGTGTTCGGGCGTGCAGGCCGTGCCCAGCGTGGCCACGGCCTGCGGAAAGCCCAGCTGCGCCAGCGCCACCACGTCCATGTAGCCTTCGGTGACGAGCGCGTACCCCGCCTCGCGGATGGCCGTGCGGGCCTCGAAGAGCCCGTACAGCTCGCGCCCCTTGTGGAACACCGGGGTCTCGGGTGAGTTCAGGTACTTGGGTTTGTCGTCGCCGAGCACACGTCCGCCGAAGCCGATGCATTCGCCCTTGACGTTCCGGATCGGGAACATCACCCGGTCGCGGAAGCGGTCGTAGCGTTTGTCGGCATCGTCCTCGCTGGTGATCACCAAGCCCGCTTCTTCGAGCAGCGGGTCGTCGTAGCGGGGGAATACGCTGGCCAGGCTGCGCCAGCCTTCGGGCGCATAGCCCAGGCCGTAGCGCTTGGCGACCGCGCCCGACACGCCGCGCCCCTTGAAGTAGGCAATGGCCCGCGGCGATTCGCGCAGCTGGCGTGCGTAGGCCTCGGCGGCTTTTTCGAGCACGTCGGTCAGCGTGAGCTGCTTGGCTCGCTGGGCGGCCGCGCGTTCGCGCTCTTGCGGCGTGGACCGGTCGTCGGGCACCTGCAGGCCGACCTGCTGGGCCAGGTCCTGCACGGCTTCGACGAAGCCCATGCCCGCGTGGTCCATCAAAAAGCCGATGGCGTTGCCGTTCTTGCCGCAGCCAAAGCAGTGGAAGAACTGCTTGGACGGGCTGACGCTGAACGATGGCGACTTTTCGCCGTGGAAGGGGCACAGCCCCATGAAGTTGGCGCCACTCTTCTTGAGCGGCACGTAGCGGCCCACGATCTCGACCACATCGACGCGGGCGAGCAGCTCCTGAATGAACGACTGCGGAATGGACACGCCGCTATTGTGGCCCAGGCCCCGTGGTGTGCCCCGCATGGCCTTCCGCGCGGCGGTGGCTGGTGCTCAGGCCATCGTCAGGCAGGGCTGCTGTAATGCCCGTCTGCCTTTGTGGAGACCCGAGGAGACCGCCATGACCCCCAGCCCCTACGACCAGGATCTGCCCCGCAACGCCGCCAACCACGCGCCGCTCACGCCCATCGGTTTTCTGGAGCGCACCGCCGAGGTGTACCCCCATCGGCTGGCCATCGTGCACGGCCCGCTGCGCCAGACCTGGGCCGAGACCGATGCCCGCTGCCGCCGCCTGGCCAGTGCGCTGCGCGCCCACGGCATCGGCAAGCACGACACCGTGGCCGTGATGCTGCCCAACACCCCGCCGATGGTCGAAGCCCACTTTGGTGTGCCCATGGCCGGCGCCGTGCTCAACACCCTCAACACCCGGCTTGATGCCGAGACCATCGCCTTCATGCTCGACCACGGCGAGGCGCGCTGCGTGATCGTGGACCCGGAGTTTGCCCCCGTGATGGCGCGCGCCCTGGCGCTGCGCCAGCGCACCGAACCACTGCTCGTCATCGACGTGGAAGACGCGCTGTACGGCCCGGCCGCCCAGCGCCTGGGCACGCTCACCTACGAAGACCTGCTGGCCCAGGGTGACCCGGGCTTTGCCTGGGAGATGCCGGCCGACGAGTGGGACGCGATTGCGCTCAACTACACCAGCGGCACCACGGGCAACCCCAAGGGCGTCGTCTACCACCACCGCGGCGCGGCGCTCAATGCGCTGTCCAACATCCTGGAATGGGACATGCCCAAGCACGCGGTGTATCTGTGGACGCTGCCCATGTTCCACTGCAACGGCTGGTGCTTTCCGTGGACGGTGGCGGCGCGCGCGGGCGTCAACGTGTGCCTGCGGCGCGTAGATGCGCAGGCCGTGTTCGACGCCATGCGTGAGCACGGCGTCACGCACTACTGCG
Organism: Acidovorax lacteus; assembly: GCF_039540375.1. NCBI lineage: Bacteria > Pseudomonadati > Pseudomonadota > Betaproteobacteria > Burkholderiales > Comamonadaceae > Acidovorax > Acidovorax lacteus. The sequence continues at coordinate 101,047 of NZ_BAABEX010000002.1, read as the reverse complement.
GCGCGCCCATCGTGCACGGGCTGCTGGTGAATGCGCCGGCCGCGCTCAAGCAGGGCGTGCCTGCAGGCATCAAGGCCATGGTCGCCGGGGCCGCGCCGCCGGCTTCGATGATCGAAGGCATGGAGCAGATGGGCTTTGACCTGACCCATGTGTATGGCTTGACCGAGGTGTACGGCCCGGCCACCGTGTGCGCCCGGCACGAGGCCTGGGATGCGCTCGACATCGGCGAGCGCGCGCGCCTCAATGCCCGCCAGGGCGTGCGCTACCACCTGGAGCGCGACGTGCGCGTGCTCGACCCCGACACGCTGCAGCCCGTGCCCTGGGACGGCGAAACCATGGGCGAGATCATGTTCCGCGGCAACATCGCGATGAAGGGTTACCTCAAGAACCCGCAGGCCACGGCCGACGCGTTTCGGGGCGGGTGGTTCCACAGCGGCGATCTGGCCGTGCAGTACCCCGACGGCTACATCAAGATCAAGGACCGGAGCAAAGACATCATCATCTCGGGCGGCGAAAACATCTCGTCCATCGAGGTCGAAGATGTGCTCTACCGCCACCCGGCCGTGCTGGCCGCCGCCGTGGTCGCCAAGCCCGACCCGAAGTGGGGCGAAACGCCCTGCGCGTTTGTCGAGCTCAAGCCGGGCGCCCAGGTCACGGCCGAAGACATCGTGGCGCACTGCCGCGCCCACCTGGCAGGCTTCAAGCTGCCACGGGCTGTGGTGTTTGGCGAACTGCCCAAGACCAGCACCGGCAAGATCCAGAAGTTTGAGCTGCGCAAGCAGGCGGGGTCGGCGCAGGCGATTGATGTGTGACCGCAGCCCACAAGGTGCCGGAAGACATTTGCTAGGATTTTGATAGCTGCTCGTGCTTGATTTATAAGCACGAGCAGGCTATTTGGCTTTCTGCCCACCAGGGCCTTACACGCCTTGCACGCGTAGCACGCCATGCATCTGGCGTTGGCCGCAACCCGGTGCGCCGCCTGCCCAGGGGCCTGGCGGCACAGGCCGCCGCCGCTGGGGCCCTGCGTACGCCAGGGCCCGGCGGGCGCTCAGTCCCCCATCACGATGCCCTCGCGCCGCGGGTCGGCGCCGCCCAGCCACATGGGTTTGCCCTGCACCTGGCCGCGGGTGATGGCCTGCAGGCCACTGGTCATGGCCTGCTCGCGCACTTCGGCGCCCTTGGCGCGCAGCGCTTGCACGGTGGCGGGCGGGAAGCGCTTTTCCTCCAGCAGCGTCGGGCCGTTCATGGAGCCGAAGTTGGGCAGGTTGATCGCCTGCTGGGGCTGCATGCCCCAGTGCAGCACGCCGTACAGCGTCTTGGCCGTGTAGTGGATGATGGCCGCGCCGCCCGGGCTGCCGCCGCTCATCAGCAGTTCGCCCGTGGCCTTGTCGAACACCAGCGTGGGGGCCATGGACGAGCGCGGGCGCTTGCCCGGCTGCACGCGGTTGGCAATTGGCTGGCCGCTGGCGTCGGTGGGGGCCAGGCTGAAGTCGGTCAGTTCGTTGTTCAGCAAGAAGCCCTTGACCATCTGGCGCGCGCCGAATTGGTCTTCGATGGTAGTGGTCATGGCCACGGCGCGGCCCTGCGCGTCCACGATGCTGATGTGGCTGGTGCCGTACTCGGGCTGATCGGGCATGGGCGCGTAGCTGGTTTTCACCGCGCCAGGCGTGCCGGGCTGTGCCACCTTCATGCTGGAGGGGCCGATCAGCTTGGCGCGTTGCGCGAGGTAGGCCGGATCGAGCAGGCTCATCCAGCTGCCTGCGGGCGGGGCGACGAAGTCCGGGTCGGCCACATACAGGCCGCGGTCGGCAAAGGCCAGGCGTGCGGCTTCGGTGTAGAGGTGCAGCCACTCGGCGTTGGGCAGGCCGTCCTGCAGCGGGATCGTGCCTGCGTTGGTGTTGCGCAGGATGCCCAGGATCTGCCCCACGGCAATTGCGCCCGAGCTGGGCGGCGGGAACCCGCAGATGCGGTAGGTGCGCGCGGCCACGGGGTGGTCGGCGCAGAGCGCCTCGCGTTTCTTGGCCTGGTAGCCGGCCAGGTCGGCGGTGCTCAGGCGGCCCGGGTTGCTGGGGTGGTTGCGCACCTTGTCCACGATGGCCTGGGCGATCTCGCCTTCGTGCAGGGCCTTGCTGCCCTCGGCCGCAATGCGGCGCAGCACGGCGGCCAGCTCGGGGTTGCGCAGGTTGAAGCCCACGTCGCGCGCGTCGCCGTCGGGCTTGTAGAAGTAGGCCGCAGCCACCGGGTCTTTCTTGAGGTGGGCGTCGCCCTTGACGAGCGTGTGCAGGCGCGGGCTCACCTTGAAGCCGCCTTCAGCCAGTGTGATGGCGGGCTGGAACAGCGCCGCCCAGGGCAGCTTGCCGTGCTGCCGGTGCGCCAGCTCCAGCATGCGCACGGTGCCGGGTACGCCCACCGAGCGGCCGCCCACCACGGCGTCGTGGAAGGCCATGGGCTTGCCGTCGGCACCCAGGAACATGCGCTCGTCGGCGGCCGCGGGGGCGGTCTCGCGGCCGTCGAAGGCCTCGACCTGCTTGCCGTCAAAGTGCAGCAGGAACGCACCGCCGCCAATGCCGCTCGATTGCGGCTCCACCAGCGTCAGCACCATCTGCACGGCAATGGCGGCGTCCACCGCCGAGCCGCCCGCGCGCAGCACCTGGTAGCCCGCGTCGGTGGCCAGCGGGTTGGCCGCCGCCACGGCAAACTTCTGCGTGGCCCAGCCGGGCTTTTCGGTGTAGCCCGAGGCCGCCTCAGGCTGGGCGGCGGCTGGCGGCGGGGTGTAGCTGAAGCTGGCCGGGGTGCTGGCGCAGCCAGCCAGCAGGGCGGCGGCAGCCAGCACGGCCCAAGCGGTCGCGGTGGTGGATGCAGACATGGGAGGGGTGGGGCGGGGGCGGACCATACGGGACTCCTGTCGTGGGCGAAGGGATGAATTGGGGTGCACGCTGCATCGTACTGCGCAGCCGCGGGTGCGCGCCGAGCCCGTGGGTGGCGCTCGTGTGGTTGGGGTACAAATGGGCTGCTCGTGCTTTTGAATCAAGCACGAGCAGCTATCAAAAGAATAGCGTTGAGTGCCTGCGGTGCATGGACTGCATGGGCCGCCGCTCAGGCGCTGTCGTCGCGCTGTGGGCCGGGGCGGCCGTCTTCCACCACAAAGCGCGCCAGCGGTGCCACCGCGCTGTCGGCGCGCATCGGGTCGTCCACGGCGAGCAAGGTGGCCGTCCAGCGGCGGGGCGTGATCTCGGCCACGCCGTAGCCGCGCTTGTCGGGCCGTGCCAGCAGCAGGTGCGGGTGCTGGCGCACCAGGGCGTCCATCTGCGCAGGCGTGGCCCCGGTGCGCGAGCTGATGGAGGTGCCGCAGAACTCGCTGGCAATCACGGGGCCGGCCATCTGCCCGCCGTCCACCACCTGCGCGTGCAGGCGCGCCACCACGTTCTGGTGGATGTCGCCGCCCAGCAGCACGGTGTTGCGGGGTGAAGCGTTGGCAACGGCCTGCAGCAGGCGGTCGCGTGCGGCGGGGTAGCCGTCCCAGCCGTCGGCAAACAGCCGGCCTGAGGGCTGTAAGCGCGGGGCCAGCAGCGTCTGCTGCGCAATCACGCTCCAGCGCGTGGCGTCGGGGCGGGCGTCGGCCTGCAGTGCGGCGCCCAGCCATTGCTCTTGCGCCGGGCCCAGCAGGGTGCGCGTGGCGTCCACCAGCTCGGCGCAGTCGGTGGGCGACACCTGCCCCGCACCGCTTGCGCTGCTGCGGCGGCAGGCCTGGCGGCTGCGGAACTGCCGCAGGTCCAGCAGATGCAGGTGGGCCAGCCGGCCCCAGGCGAGGCTGCGGTACAGCTGCAGCGCACCAAACGCGGCATCGGTGCGGGCGCTGGTGCGCAGCGGCATGTGTTCGTAGAAGGCCTGCCAGCCGGCCGCCCGGATGCCCAGCAACTGCGCCGGGTCGTCCCCCACGCCGGTGTTGCCCGCGTAATCGTTCTGCACCTCGTGGTCGTCCCAGGTCACAGCCCAGGGGCAGGCGGCGTGCGCGGCCTGCAGGGCCGGGTCGCTGCGGTACAGCGCGTAGCGGTCGCGGAAGTCGGCCAACGTGGTGGCCAGCGGCAGGTTGGAGGTACGCGCCAGCCCGGCGGTGTCACGCGGCGGCGCGTATTCGTAGATGTAGTCGCCCAAAAACAGCACCAGGTCGGGCGCGTGCTGGGCCAGGTGCCGCCAGGCGGCATAGTGACCGTGCTCCCAGCGCTGGCACGAGGCATAGGCCACGCGCAGGCGAGCGGGCAGGGCGTCGGCCGCGGGTGCGGTGCGCGTGCGGCCCGTGGGGCTGGTCGCATCGCCATGGCGGAAGCGGTAGAAGTACCAGCGGTCGGGCGCGAGGCCCTGGACTTCCACATGCACGCTGTGGCCCAGGCCGGGCAGGGCGGTGGCCTGGCCGCGCTGCACCCCGTGGGCAAAGCGCTCGTCGTGGGCGACTTCCCAGTGCACCGTGAGCGGTTGCTGCGCAGCGGCCGGCAGGCCGACAAGGCGCGTCCAGAGGACCACGCCGTCGGGAAGCGGGTCGCCGCTGGCCACGCCCAGCGCAAACGGGTCTTGCGTGAGGGGCGCCGTGGCCCAGGCCCAGCGCGGCAGGCTGGTGGCGGCCGCGGTGCTGGCGGCCATCGCCAGCCAGCCACGCCGCCCGACCAGCGGGCCCTGCCGCGGGGCGCTCATGCCGCGTGCACGCGGTTCTTGCCGGCGCGCTTGGCCAGGTACATGGCCTGGTCGGCGCGGCGCACCACGTCCTGGCTGTCTTCGCTGTCGTGGATCTGCGCAACGCCTGCGCTGAAGGTGATGAGCACCTTCTCGCTGCCCTGCAGGAAGAATCGGGTGCTCAGCTCCCGCTGCAGCCGCGTCATGGCGGCAATGCCCTGCTCGGTGGTGGTGTCGGGCAGCACGATCACGAATTCTTCGCCGCCGTAACGGGCCAGCAGGTCTTGCGGACGCATGACTTCGCGTGTGACCTGGGCCAGGTGCATGAGGGCGGCGTCCCCGGCGGTGTGGCCCAGGCGGTCGTTGAGCTTCTTGAAGTTGTCGAGGTCCAGCAGCGCAATGCACAGTGGCGTGCCCATGCGGCGCGCGCGCGCAATCTCGCGCTCCATGGCCTCGTCAAGCCCCTTGCGGTTGAGCGTGCCGGTCAGCGGGTCGTGCCGCGCCTGCGTGCTGGCGCGGTCGAGTTCTTCCTGCAGCTTGGCAATTTCGGCGCGCTTGACATCGGTGCGCTCCCGCAGGTCTTGCAGCTCTTCGCGCGCCACCCGGCTGTCGAGCGCCATGGCGCGCGTTGCGGCCATGACCTCCTGCAGCACCGGGGCGATCTCGCTCAGGGTTTCGGCCTTGCCGATCAGGTCGGCGCATCGCTCCAGCGTGCCCTGGTAGGTGGTGCTTGAATCGGTGATCTGCGCCAGCCGCTCAATGAAGGTGGCCAGCATGTCCTTCATCTGCTCCTGCGCTTCCACGGCGCGGGCCTTGGCCTCGGTCTGCTTGAAGATCACGTCCTTCAAGCGAAGCTGCACATCGTCGAGCCGCCGCAGCGTCAGCGGCGGGGTGGACGCCGCCGTCAGCGCTTGCGCCTGGCCGTGCAGCCATTTGTCGTCCACGCTGAGCACGCTGATGTTCTCGAAGATCAGATGCAGCAGGTTCAGCAGCGTGCTGCGGATGGCGGCCTGCTCTTCGGTGGCGAACGACAGACGGAATACGAAGTTCTGCAGCATGAGCTGCGCGGTCGAGATCGGTGCGGGCGGGTCTCGCAGGAATGTGGAGACCTGCTGTGCCATGGCGGTCATGCGCGCATCGTCTTCACCCAGAGAGGGCTGCAGGGTGTCCACCAGCCGCGCCAAGGTCTCGGCAAAGTCGGGCGGCAGATTGGCGGGCGGCGTATCGTCGCTCGCCGTCGCCACCGGAGTGGCGCCCGCTGCGGGCTGCAGCGCGAGGTTGGCATAACCCACCAGCGTGCTCTGCACGGCCGTCCAGTCGCGCTGGGCCACCGCCCGCTCGAATTGGCCCAGCAGGCGCTTCTGCGCTGGGGTTTGTCCGGGCATGACCCGCAGGATGCTGGCCATCGGACCGTCCGGAAACGGCATGACCGAGCGACTGCCGGCAATCTCGTCGTACAGCGCCTGGTAGTTGTCGGGGGTGGGCGCCAGCCGCCGGCTGGCCAGCAGTTTCAGGGTTTCGCGGGCGATTTCCGAGGGGGGACGTTCAGCCATGGCCGGGCAGCGTTCTCATGGGCACACAAAGTGCCCGAGAGTGTGACACAGCCACGGCCGTGCTGGCCGGTTCAGTTGACCAGTACCAGCTTGCCCTTGACGCCGCGCGAGCCCATGTGGGCGTAGGCGGCGGGCAGCTCGGCCATGGGCATGGTGCGGTCGATCACCGGCTTTATCTTGCCCTGCGCGTACCACTGGGCCAGCTCGCCCATCATGGCCGCATTGGCCTTGGGCTCGCGCTTGGCAAAGTCGCCCCAGAACACACCGACGATGGATGCGCCCTTGAGCAGCGGCAGGTTCAGCGGCAGCGATGGGATGGGGCCCGAGGCAAACCCCACCACTAGGTAGCGCCCGCGCCAGGCAATCGAGCGGAAGGCGGGTTCTGCAAAGTCGCCGCCCACCGGGTCGTAGATCACGTCGGGGCCCTTGCCATCGGTCAATGCCTTGAGCGCATCGCGCAGGTTGTCACGGCTGTAGTTGATGGTGGCGTCGGCGCCGATGGAGGTGCACAGCGCGCACTTGTCGTCGGTGGAGGCGGCCGCGATCACACGCGCCCCGGCAGCCTTGGCGATCTGGATGGCGGCCGTGCCCACGCCGCCTGCCGCGCCCAGCACCAGCACGGTTTCGCCAGCGCGCAGCGCCGCGCGGTCAATGAGCGCGTGGTAGGACGTGGCGTAGATCATGATGAATGCCGCCGCATCCACCATCGGGAACTGTGGGGGCAGCGGCATGCACAGCGCAGCCGGTGCCAGCGTGTGGGTGCCAAAGCCACCCGTGCCCGACAGGCAGGCGACCGCCTGGCCCGGCTTGAGGTGTGTGACGCCTTCGCCCACGGCCTGCACGACGCCCGCATATTCGGAGCCGGGCACAAAGGGCAGCGGGGGTTTGATCTGGTACTTGTTCTGAACGATCAGCAGATCAGGGAAGTTCAGGCTCGCGGCCTTGATCTCGATGAGCACTTCGCCGGCTTTGGGCGCGGGCGTGGGCTGTTCGGTCCAGGTCAGGGCCTCGACCCCGGTGGGATTGGTGCAAAGCCAGGCGTGCATGGTGTCTCCTGTGGTCGTGGGCAATGGGGGCGGTTAAAGCCCGGTCAGCCCGGATGATAGGCAGCCGCCGCGCCACGGTGTTGTCCCTCGCGCGACCACTATCCCGGCAACCGGAGCCCCGGCGCGGGGCATCGGGGCACACCTACAATCGCTTGCAACTTCGCCCTGCGCACCATGAAGATTCTGCTTTCCAACGACGACGGTTTTCAGGCCCCGGGCATTGTGGCCCTGCACGCGGCCCTCAGCGCGATTGCCGAGGTCGATGTGGTTGCCCCTGAGCACAACAACAGCGCCAAATCGAATGCGCTGACGCTGCATTCCCCACTCTATGTGCACCAGGGGGCCAACGGTTTTCGCTATGTCAACGGCACGCCGGCCGATTGTGTGCACATCGCGCTGACGGGCTTGCTGGGCTACCGGCCCGACCTGGTGGTGTCTGGCATCAACAACGGTGCCAACATGGGCGACGACACCATCTATTCGGGCACCGTCGGGGCGGCCATGGAAGGCTATCTGTTCGGCATCCCGGCGATTGCGTTTTCGCAGGTGGACAAGGGCTGGGGCGAGCTGGAAGCTGCGGCCGCAAAGGCCCGCGAAATCGTCTCGCAGCTGCGTGCGGGGGGGCGCATTGGCGAGACGCCCTGGCTGCTGAATGTGAACATCCCGAACATGCCGCTGGAAGCCTTGAAGCCAGCGCAGGTCTGCCGCCTTGGGCGGCGACACGCGGCGGAGCGCGTGATTACCCAGCAAAGTCCGCGTGGCGAAGTGATGTACTGGATTGGCGGCGCGGGGCCTGCCAAAGACGACGGAGAGGGCACCGACTTTCACGCCACCGCCCGCGGCCACGTGGCCATCACGCCGCTCAAGGTGGACCTGACCGACCACGAGCAGTTGCTGGCCTGGCAGGAGATGGCGGGACAGATGGAGACGAAGCCCGGGACGCAGGGCGGCTGACCGATGCAACGCCGTCCGGGTTTTCCTGCGCAGTGGTCGGCCAAGGCGCCGGCCGTCGAACCGCGTCGCAGCACGCCGGCTGCAGGGGGCGCGCTGCCCGCGGTGTCATCTCCGACTGGTGTGGGGCTTGATTCCGCGGCGGTGCGTGGACGCATGGTGCAGCGGCTCGCGTCGGCCGGGATTGCGTCGGCGGCGGTGCTGCAGGCCATGGGCACGGTTGAGCGCCATCGTTTTGTCGATACCGCCCTGGTCAACCAGGCGTACGAGGACACGAGCCTGCCGATTGGCTTGGGCCAGACGATCTCCAAGCCGAGCATTGTGGCGCGCATGTGCGAACTGCTGCTGCAGGCTGAGGGTGCGCGCCAGGGCGGCTTGGGCCGTGTGCTGGAAATCGGTACGGGCTGTGGCTACCAGGCCGCCGTGCTGAGCCAGCTGGCCCGTGAGGTGTACACCATCGAGCGCCTGCGCGGGCTCCACGAAAAAGCCCGCGACAACCTGCGGCCATTTCGCTTGGCGAACGTGCATCTCATGCTGGGTGACGGCATGCTGGGCTACCCGCGCGGCGCCCCTTACGCCGGCATCATCGCCGCTGCTGGCGGCGATGCGCTTCCGGCCGCTTGGTGCGACCAATTGGCGGTCGGAGGGCGGCTGGTGGCACCGTTGGCCTTGTCTGGGGCTGGTCAGGTGTTGCTGGTGATCGACAAAACCCCGCACGGCTTGAAACAAAGCGTGCTCGAGCCCGTTCATTTTGTCCCCCTAAAATCGGGGATTGCCTGAAGGGGAACAGTCTATGAATCGTTTGCGTGGTCTTGTGGGTGCGATGTCGGTGGCGGTGGCGGGCGCAATGCTTGCTGGCTGCGGCACCAGCCTCAACAAGGCTCCTGTGGAGGACCGCGGGACCTCTGCAGCTGGCGCATCGGCGGCCTCGTCATCGGGGACATCGGCGGTGGTGATGCCGGTCAAACCTCCGCCGGGGGCCGAAAACATGGGCAAGCCCGGCTTCTACACGGTCAAGCCCGGTGACACGCTCATCCGGATCGGTCTGGAGACCGGCCAAAGCTGGAAAGACATTGCCCGCTGGAACAATCTGGACAATCCCAATCTGATTGAGGTCGGTCAGGTGCTGCGCGTGGTGCCTCCGGGTGCTGTGGTGGCGGCCGACACCGGCGTGGTCACGCGGCCCGTGGTGCCGCAGGCGGTTGGGCCGGCATCCACGCCGCTGCCCGCAGCCAGCACCGCCAGTGCGCCTCGTACAGCGTCGTCGGCTCCGGCCGCAACGGCTGCGTCGGTGCCCGCGCCGGCGCCCACTCCCGTGCCCGCTGCAGCGGCGGGAGACGATGACACAGCTTTCATCTGGCCTGCCTCCGGCAGTCTGGTAGGGAGCTTTGACGAGGCGCGCAACAAGGGGCTGGACATTGCAGGCAAGGCCGGCGATCCAGTGCTGGCTGCTGCCGATGGGCGTGTGGTGTACGCAGGGGCCGGCCTGCGCGGCTACGGCAATCTGGTAATCCTCAAGCACAACAACACCTATCTGACAGCCTACGCTCACAACCAGACGCTGCTGGTCAAGGAAGACCAGTCGGTGCGCAAGGGGCAGAAGATTGCGGAGATGGGCAACACCGATGCCGACCGCGTGAAGCTTCATTTCGAGATCCGTCGCAACGGGAAGCCCGTAGACCCGGCGCGCTACCTGCCCGCCCGGTGAGTCCTGTAACTTCAGGGCTGCCTGCCCCGGCCGCATCTGCTGCTGGTCCGGGTGATGGAGCAGGCCAAGCCACCGGCTCCTTCCGTACCGAGCCCGAGGGTGTCGGCGCAGAGGAACATGACGAGCCAGGCCAAGACCCTTGGGAGACCCGCCGTTGCGTGATCTCGCCAAGTCAGGACCAGCTGAGGCTCGATAAGGCACTCGTCGAAGCCGTTCCGGAGTTTTCCCGCAGCTACCTGCAGCAATTGTTGGCACAGGGCATGGTCCGCCTGCAAGGGCGAACCGCGTCCAAGCCAGCTGCGCGCGTGCGCACGGGGGATCTGGTGGAGGTCGAGCTTCGCCCAACCGCACAAAGCCAGGCCTTCCGGCCCGAGCCCATGCCACTGTGTGTGCTCTACGAGGACGAGCACCTGCTGGTGGTGGACAAGCCTGCCGGGCTGGTGGTCCATCCGGCGCCGGGCCACTGGAGCGGCACGTTGCTCAATGGATTGCTTGCCAGGGACCCGAAGGCGTCTGAGTTGCCGCGGGCCGGCATCGTGCACCGTCTCGACATGGACACGAGCGGTTTGATGGTGGTGGCCCGCACCCGGCAGGCGATGGACGCGCTGGTGCGCCAAATCGCAGCCCGCGAGGTTTCTCGCCAGTACTTGGCGCTTGTCCATAATCCCTGGATCGGCGCCACGCCGCGCACGGTGGCTTTGCCTGTCGGGCGAGACCCGCGCACCCGCTTGCGCATGGCGGTGGTGGATCTGGCCCAGCACGCGGGCAAGGAGGCGCGCACCGACGTGGAGTGTTTGTCTTCGTCGGCGGAGGGCTGTGTGGTCCGGTGCACCCTGCATACCGGCCGCACGCACCAGATCCGTGTGCACATGGCGGCACTGGGGCACCCCTTGGTGGCCGACGTGTTGTACGGTGGGACGGTAGTGCCAGCGCTCAAGCGTCAGGCTCTGCATGCCTACCGATTGCGCCTTTGCCACCCGATCACGGGAGAGTGGATGCAATGGCAGTCGCTTCCGGCGTCAGATATCGGAGCTGCAGTCCAGGCGTGGGGCCTGAGCTACAATTCGGCGCTGTAGTTCCACGCTACCGTACTGCCCTGCTTGCACCGGCAAGCGGGCCCGCTGCGCAGGTGCCTCGGCCCAGTCACTCCACCTGCCGCTCAGATGCCCGACGGCCCGCCCGTCGGCCCCACGCTCCCGACGGGACAGCTGAACCATGAATTCGGTGGAAGCCAAACGGGTCCTCGAAACGGCCCTGATCTGCGCACCGCAACCTTTGACGGTGCGTGACTTGCGCACGCTGTTTGCGGACATGCTGGGGGCTGATACGCTCAAGTCCTTGTTGCTGGAACTCCAGCTGGAATGGGCTCAGCGGGGCGTCGAGTTGGTTCAGGTGGCATCGGGCTGGCGCTTTCAGAGCCGCCCCGAGATGCGCGGGTATCTGGATCGACTGCACCCCGAGAAGCCGCAGAAGTACTCGCGGGCGACCTTGGAGACGCTTGCCATCATCGCCTACCGCCAGCCGGTCACGCGTGGAGACATTGAAGACATCCGGGGTGTAACGGTCAACAGCCTGATCATCAAGCAGCTTGAAGATCGCGGCTGGGTAGAGGTGATTGGTCATCGGGAGACGGTGGGTCGCCCAGCACTTCTGGCCACGACTCGGCAGTTCCTCGACGATCTTGGACTGTTATCGCTCGACCAGTTGCCAGCTTTGCAGGACCCAGGGGCCCATGCCCAGGTAGTGGATGCCATGGCGGCCCAGTTTGCCCCGGACGTAGAGCCGATGGCGCAGGGTGAGAGTCATCCACCGCCGTCGGATACGACGGCCGATTTTTTCCCGGCGGAGGCTTCTCCGCTACCCGACACGCTCGCTCAAGCGGGCTTTATGCCATCGCCCCTGACTGGCGAGATCCCCCCTGATCCGGGGCAAGAGGTATGAACATGAATCAGGACACACCCGGCGCTCGTGCGAATCCGGACAAGCTCGAAGAGGCGGCATCCGTCAAGCCGACGAGGACTCCTCGTCGTCGATCAGAAGTATCCTCTGGCGTGCTGGGGCAGGGCTCTGCAGAGGCGGTAGAGGTGCAAGCGATGCCCGCCGAAAAGAAGGCGGCGCGTCGGCGCACTGCCGTTCCCAAGGCCGCACTGGCACCAGAGGTATCCGCAGCGTCGGGTGTTGAAGCCCCGCGCGAGGAGGCCGCTGGGCCGTTGAATACAGCGGACCCTGCTCCTGCCGCCCCAGAGCGCGCGCCGCGGTCCGATGGCGCAGGCCAGAGACCAGGCAAACCCGGGCGAGTGCCTGCTGAAGTGGGCGCCTCGCCCGAAGGGTACCGGTTTGAGGATGTGGTGTCGGGTCGCTTCGACAATGAGGATCCTGATGCCGAGTCCGTCCCATCCAAGCGGGTGCTGCAGCCCCAGGTCGAGACGCCCAAGCTGCACAAGGTGTTGGCGCAGGCCGGTCTGGGATCTCGTCTTGAGATGGAACAGCTGATTCTTGAAGGGCGGATCTCGGTGAACAACGAGCCTGCCCACATCGGCCAGCGCATCCAGTATGGCGATCAGATCAAGGTCAATGGCAAGCCCATTCGCTACCGAATCGATCCGCCGCCGGCTCGCGTGTTGGCCTACCACAAGCCGGTGGGTGAGGTCGTCACGCATGACGATCCGCAGAATCGGCCGACCGTGTTTCGAAAGCTGCCGAAGCTTGCGCATGGCAAGTGGCAGTCTGTCGGCCGCCTTGATTTGAACACCGAGGGCTTGCTGCTGTTCACCAGTTCGGGTGAACTGGCCAACAAGCTAATGCATCCGCGGTTTGGGCTGGAGCGCGAGTATGCGGTGCGCGTGCTCGGGGCTCTGAGCAACGAGGAAAAACAGCGCTTGCTGGAAGGTGTCCGCCTGGATGACGGTATGGCCGCTTTCGGGTCTATTGAGGAGGGTGGAGGCGAAGGGTCCAACTGCTGGTACCGTGTGACCATATCAGAGGGGCGCAATCGTGAGGTGCGTCGCATGTTTGAGTCGGTCGGCCATGCCGTCAGCCGTCTCATTCGTATCCGCTACGGAGCCATGCTGCTGCCCCGGGGGCTGCGGCGTGGCGCATGGATCGAATTGGACGATGTCGACATCCGGCGGCTCATGCAGGCTGCTGGAGTGATGCCAGGCAAGCCAGAGGGTAGTCGGCAAGGCGGCGGCCCTGCAGCAGAGGGGCGCCGCGCAGGCAGCGGCCGGTCGCAGCGCGACGGCAGACCTTCTGGCTCCCGTGGTGGTCGCGATGGCAGCAAGGCGGCAGGTAAGGGGGGGGGAGGGCGTGGTGCCTCGTCCCAACCAGATCCGATGAAGACTTCGGTTGGATACATCGGTCATGACAGCTTGGCACGTCAGCGGCAAGACCGGCGTCAAGCCCAGAAGCGCAACGGGCGTCGTGGCCCTGGTCGTTGAGTCCCTTGCTGAGGCCGGGCCTTCCGGCCGCTAGACCCTTTTGCAGCCCGTTAGAATCACGGGCTTTGTCTTGGCAGGCGCTTGTCTGCTGCCCCTTTCTTTGCTAACCAGGAAAACACTATGGCCATCGAACGCACTCTCTCCATCATCAAGCCCGACGCCGTTGCCAAAAACGTGATCGGTCAGATTTATGCCCGCTTCGAAGCGGCTGGTTTGAAGGTTGTCGCCGCCCGCATGGCCCATTTGTCGCGCCAAGAGGCCGAGCAGTTCTATGCCGTGCACAAAGAGCGCCCCTTCTTCAAGGACCTCGTGGACTTCATGGTGTCCGGCCCCGTCATGATCCAGGTGCTCGAAGGCGAGAATGCCATTCTCAAGAACCGTGAACTCATGGGCGCGACCGATCCCAAGAAGGCAGAGGCCGGCACCATCCGTGCCGACTTTGCTGACAGCATCGATGCCAACGCCGTGCATGGTTCTGACGGCCCTGATACCGCCAAAGCCGAAGTGGCCTTCTTCTTCGCTGGCATGAACGTCTTCGCACGTTGATGACCCCGGGGCGATGGAGCGCTTTCGTGCATCGACCCCCCAGCATGATTTGAGACTTTTGCCGCCATGAAGACCAATCTTCTCGACTTCGATCTGGATGGGCTGGCGGCATTCTGTTTGCAGTTGGGCGAGAAGCGCTTCCGCGCAGTGCAGCTATTCCGCTGGATTCACCAGCGCGGCGCAGCGGACTTTTCTGCCATGAGCGACTTGGCCAAGAGTTTGCGGGACAAGCTCGACGGCTGCGCAGTCGTGGCATCGCTGCCGGTAGTTTCCGAGCACGTGTCAGCCGATGGGACTGTCAAATGGTTGTTCGATGTGGGTGGCGGTAACGCGGTCGAAACGGTCTTCATCCCGGAGGACGACCGAGGGACGCTTTGTGTGTCCTCGCAGGCTGGATGCGCCGTCGGCTGCCGGTTTTGCTCTACGGGGCACCAAGGCTTCAGCCGCAATCTGTCGACCGCCGAGATATTGGCGCAGTTGTGGCATGCCGAGCATGCACTCCGTCGGCGTCTCGGCACCGACACGCGCGTCATATCGAACGTGGTGATGATGGGCATGGGGGAGCCGTTGCAAAACTATGCTGCTCTTGTTCCCGCGCTCAGGGCGATGCTCGACGATCACGGCTATGGTTTGTCGCGGCGCAGGGTGACCGTGTCCACGTCAGGTGTGGTGCCCATGATGGATCGCTTGGCGCAGGATTGCCCGGTTGCGTTGGCAGTGTCCTTGCACGCCCCCAACGATGCTCTTCGGGACCATCTTGTTCCCCTGAACCGCAAATACCCCCTGGCAGAACTGCTGGACGCTTGCACTCGCTACCTCGCACATGCACCCCGTGACTTCATTACGTTGGAGTACTGCATGCTGGATGGTGTCAACGACAGTCCTGCGCATGCTCGTGAACTCGTGGACATGGTTTCCTCGAGGCAAGGTGCGGGTTTTCGCTGTAAGTTCAATCTGATTCCGTTCAATCCATTCCCTGCTTCAGGGCTGCATCGTTCACCTGATCGGGTGGTGCAGGCATTCGCGCAGATTCTTGTCGATGCAGGTATCGTCACCACCGTCCGGAAGACGCGTGGCGACGACATCGATGCCGCTTGTGGCCAATTGGCAGGGGAAGTCATGGACCGTACCAATGCCGTGGACCGCATGGCCAGGCAGCGCACGATTCCTCTCAAGCCCGTCCATTGATATGTTCCCCTGAGGAGACTGCCAACGTGATCCTGTTCCCTTCTGTGCGCATGTGGTCGACCGGTCTGGCGGCTCTTGTAGGGCTGGCTGCCATCGCCTTGCTGTCCGGCTGCGCGAGCAGTCCGTCGGTAGCCACCGACGGCGCGTCGACCATCGTGACGGCCTCGGACGAGCCTGAGCAAAGGCGCCGGGCGCGCATTCGGCTGGAACTTGCGTCCAATTACTTCGAGAACGGGCAGACGACGGTGGCGCTCGATGAGGTGAAGCAGTCTTTGGCCGCAGACCCTGCGTATCCCGATGCTCACAACATGCGCGGGCTCATCTACATGCGGCTCGGTGATCTTGGCCTGGCTGATGAGAGCTTTCGACGGGCACTCGCGCTGCGTCCGAACGACGCGAATATCCTGCACAACCAGGCTTGGCTGTTGTGCCAGCAGGGTCGCTATGCGGAAGCCGATCAGGTTTTCGTGCGGGCGCTAGCCAACCCCGCGTACACCGCGCGCGGCAAAACGTTGATGGCGCAGGGCCTGTGTTTGGTCGGAGCGCAGCAGTTTGCTCAGGCAGAGCAGGTGTTGCTCAGGGCCTACGAACTCGATGCAGCCAATCCGGTGGTGGCGTACCACCTTGGGGCGCTTCTGCTGCGTCGCAACGAGCTTACTCGGGCGCAGTTTTATGTTCGCCGCTTGAACAATGGCGAGTTTGCAAATGCGGAGTCCCTGTGGCTTGGCATCAAGATTGAGCGGCAGTTGGGAGATACGGTGGCGATGCGGCAACTTGCGGAGCAACTTCGCAGACGTTTTCCAGATTCGCGCGAATTGGCCTCTTTTGAGCGGGGAGCTTTTCATGAGTGAGCAGGTCGATACGCTGCTCGGCTCGCCGGCATCGTCGCCGGCAGGATCCTCTGCCCGCACAGCGGGGCAGGTGCTCAGAGCGGCCCGAGAGTCTGCCGGCATGCATGTCGAGGCCTTGGCGATGGCCTTGAAAGTGCCGGTGCACAAACTGGAGGCGCTAGAGGCAGACCGCCATGACCAGCTGCCGGACATGGTATTCGTGCGGGCGCTTGCGTCTAGCATCTGCCGGACTTTGCGTTTGGATGCTTCCGAAGTCCTGGGATTGTTGCCGCAGACGGACAGCCCGCGCCTGAACCAGCAGCCCCAAGGATTGAATACACCGGTCAAGCCGGGTACAGGTCTGCCCTCTCCTGGAACTTTTCAGCGGGGGCCGCTGTGGCTCATCGCTGCCTTGCTCTTGGGTGCTGGACTGATCTGGTGGTTGCCCGGGGATCTGAGTTCATGGTCGCAGCGTTTGGCTGCCTCGACAACACCGGTGTCTCTGCAGCCGTCTGTATCGACGGGCGTGACGGCCACGGAACCGCCCTCGGTGGGTGCGGTTACGGTGGCGCCTCCTCCGGCGGTGGCTCCTGCGGCCGGCGTTGCCGAGCCGTCACCGACTTCGGCTATGCCTTCCTCTGCCGCGCCGGATAGTGTTGCATCGGTACCAGTCGTGCAGGCGTCTGCCCCCCACTCGCTGGGAGTCTCCATGTCGCCCGCAGGCTCGGCTGCCGTCACGGCAGCGCCTTCCTCCGCGGATGTTGCCGCGAGCGGCTTGGTTGTGTTCCGAGCCCGGGCGTCTTCTTGGGTTCAGGTGAAGGATATGGGCGGCAACGTCGTGTTCCAAAAGACCCTCGCGGCCGATGAGTCGGCTTCCGTCTCTGGGACGCCACCGCTGGCAGTGGTGGTAGGCCGTTCTGATGCAACCGAAGTGCTGGTCCGTGGCAAGCCGTTCAGTCTTGAAGGCTTGGCACGCGAGAACGTTGCCCGATTCGAGGTCAAGTGATCACCATGAACCTTTCTGCTTCCGCGATACCGTTGGCACAGCCCTTGCCCCGTCGCTCCCGCCAGGCCCGGGTATCGTGGGGGGGCCACGTTGTCACCGTCGGCGGAGATGCGCCGGTGCGTATCCAGTCGATGACAAACACCGACACGGTCGACGTCATCGGGACAGCGATCCAGGTCAAGGAACTGGCCCGCGCAGGATCAGAGTTTGTTCGCATCACGGTCAACACCCCGGAAGCCGCTGCGGCAGTCCCCCATATCCGTGAGCAGCTGGACCGGATGGGAGAGGTGGTCCCGCTGGTCGGCGATTTTCACTACAACGGACACCGCTTGTTGACCGACCATCCGGCGTGCGCCGAGGCCTTGTCGAAGTACCGCATCAACCCGGGAAATGTGGGCAAAGGCGACAAGAAGGACACGCAATTCGCTCAGATGATCGAGGCGGCCATGCGTTGGGATCGGCCGGTGCGTATCGGTGTCAACTGGGGCAGCCTGGACCAGGAACTACTGGCACGTCTTATGGACGAAAACAGTGCGCGAGCTAGGCCGTGGGATGTGCGGCAGGTCATGTACGAGGCCTTGGTGACGTCGGCTGTCGATTCGGCAGATCGCGCTGTCCAGTTGGGCATGAATCCTGATCAGGTCATCCTGTCTTGCAAAGTCAGTGGCGTACAAGATCTGGTCGCCGTCTACCGCGAACTGGCGCGGCGATGCGACTACGCCTTGCATCTAGGCCTGACGGAAGCTGGCATGGGCACCAAGGGCACGGTCGCATCGGCGACGGCGCTCTCCATCCTGCTGCAGGAGGGTATCGGCGATACCATCCGCGTTTCGCTCACGCCTCAGCCGGGTGAGGCCCGGACGCAAGAGGTGGTCGTCGCGGCAGAAATTCTTCAGTCGATGGGGCTGCGCATGTTTGTGCCCAGTGTCACCGCCTGTCCTGGCTGCGGTCGCACGACCAGCACCACATTCCAGGAGTTGGCCAAGCAAATCGACGATTTTCTGCGCATGCAGATGCCGGTCTGGAGGCAACGCTATCCGGGCGTTGAGGGCATGAAGGTCGCCGTGATGGGGTGCATCGTCAACGGCCCGGGCGAGAGCAAGCACGCTGATATTGGCATCAGCCTCCCGGGTACCGGTGAGGCCCCAGCGGCTCCTGTGTTCATCGACGGCGAAAAGGCGCTGACCCTTCGGGGGGAGCGTATCGCCGAAGAATTCCAAGCGCTGGTTGAACGCTACGTAGAACAGCGCTTCGGCAGCGCGAAGACCCCGGACTGAGTCAGTTGCCGGCGTTGCAATGCCGCGCTTTCCTGTATTGGTTTTATCCTCTTTCCAATTTTTGATCATCTAACGTGCCGTCTGCTAACTCCTCGCAAGCCGCTTCCCGCCCTGAGAAACTCGTCGGCGTGAAGGGTATGAATGACATCCTGCCGCCTGACTCGGCCACATGGGAGTGGCTGGAAGCCTTGGTGCGGGATCTGATGGCGACCTACGGCTACCGGAATATCCGTACGCCGATCGTCGAACCCACGGGTTTGTTCGTGCGCGGACTTGGCGAGGTCACGGACATCGTCGAGAAGGAGATGTATTCCTTCGAAGACCGGCTGAACGGCGAGCACCTGACCTTGCGTCCTGAGGCTACCGCAGGGGTGGTTCGCGCGGTCGCAGAGCACTCGCTGCTGTACGAGGGCGGCAAGCGCCTCTACTACATGGGGCCGATGTTCCGCCACGAGCGTCCGCAACGCGGTCGGTACAGGCAGTTTCACCAGATAGGAGCTGAGGCCTTGGGATTTGCCGGGGCCGAGGTGGATGCTGAACTGATCCTGATGGCCCACACTTTGTGGCGTCGACTCGGCCTGGAAGGCGTTCGCCTCGAACTCAACAGCCTGGGCGAGCCGCACGAACGCAAGGCCCACCGTGAAGCACTAATCGCCTACTTGGAGGCACACGCGTCGCAGCTTGACGAAGACGCACTCCGTCGGCTGCACAGCAATCCTCTGCGCATCCTCGACACCAAGAACCCGACCATGCAGGAGTTGGTGAACCAGGCGCCTCGGCTCATGGATTACCTGGGCGAGCGTTCCGCCGCGCATTTCCACCAGGTGCAGCGCATTCTGGACGCAGCCGGTGTTGAGTGGACTGTGAATCCGCGACTGGTTCGGGGGATGGACTATTACAACCTGACGGTGTTTGAGTTTGTCACCGATCGTCTTGGCTCTCAAGGCACCATCTGCGGGGGAGGTCGTTACGACTACCTGATCGAGCAGATCGGCGGAAAGGCGGCGCCCGCGGTGGGCTGGGCGTTGGGCGTTGAGCGGGTGCTCGAACTGGTACGGGAGCATGCGAAGACGCCGCCGCCGCCAGTACCAGACGTGTACGCCGTAGTGCCCGACGCCGACTCGCTGCCTCGTGTGATGCAAGTGCTGCAGCAATTGCGCCAGAGAGGCATCCGGGTGCAAATGCATGCGTCGGCCGGTGGCGAAGGCATGGGGAGCATGAAGTCGCAGTTCAAGAAGGCCGATGCCAGTGGAGCACGCGTAGCGTTGGTCTTCGGCGCCGATGAACTGGCTCGGGATGCCGTCGTGGTGAAGCAGCTGCGCGACGGCGCGGGTGTGCAGGCCGAACATTCGTTGGCCGATCTTTCCGTCTGGGTGTCCTCCCTACAATCTCAAGACCTAACCTGATACATCCCATGGCAACTCACTTGGACCTCGAAGAGCAGGAACAGATCGACCAGCTCAAGCACTTTTGGAAGACATGGGGCACTCTCATCACCTCGGTGGTCGTGCTGGTGTCTGGTGCCGTGCTGGGCTGGAACGGTTACCAATGGTGGCAGGTGCGCCAGGCCACACAAGCCGCTGCCTTGTCCGACTCCGTGGAAGCCGCACTCCGGCAAGCCGACGGCGGCCGTGCGGAGCAGGCGTTCGGCGATCTCAAGGCACGATTCCCCTCGGCCATGCAGACTGCGCAGGCCGCGCTGTCGTTGGCCAAGCAGCAGGTGGACGCTGGGCAACTGGACAGTGCCAAGGCCACGCTCCAGTGGCTTGCCGATTCCGGCCGCGATGAAGGCTACAAGTCGATCGCCCGGCTGCGCCTCGCTGCGCTATTGATGGACAAGAAGGACTACGACGCAGCCCTTGCCGCGCTGGCGGTGAAGCATCCTCCGGAGTTTGATGCGGTGGTAGCAGACCGCACAGGCGACATTCTGGTTGCACAGGGCAAGGCGGCTGAGGCGGCAGAGGCCTATCGCAAGGCGTGGTCTGGCCTGCAAGAGGGCGTCGAGTATCGTCGAATCGTCGAGGTGAAACTCAATGCGCTGGGTGTCAGCGTCGAGCCGGCGTCTGCCGGCGCCGCGGGAGGTCGCTCGTGATTTCAGTTTCGACGACGTTCACAGGCCGGCGCTCGTGGAGGGCCTGGCTCTTGGCCGCTGCGTTGGCTGCAGCCTTGCCGGGCTGCGCGCTGTGGGGAGGCAAGTCCGCGCCCAAGCCAACCCCAGCGGATTTGGGAGCCAACGTGCCGCTGCTGGGGGTCAAGCAGGCTTGGAGTGCGCGTGTCAATCCGCCTGGCAAGATGCCGCTTGAGATCCAGGCGCAAGGCGCATTGATGGCGATCCCCTCCGATGACGCGGTCACCGTATTGGATGCGCGTACAGGGAGAGAAGTCTGGCGCGCTCCGGTGGCCGAGGGGCTCAGTGCAGGCGCTGGGTTTGATGGCAGCCGCGTGGCTGTTGTCCTGCGCAGCAATGTGCTGGCAACCTACAAGGATGGCAAGGAGCTCTGGCGGCAACGTCTGAGCGGTAGTGTCTACACCAGCCCTTTGGTGGCAGGCGGACGGGTGTTCGTGGCAACCGCTGACAAGACGCTGGCTGCGTACGATGCCGACACCGGTCGCCGCCTCTGGTCGCAGCAGCGCAGCGGCGAGCCGTTGGTACTTCGTCAGGCGGGGGTGTTGGTGCCTTCGGGCAACACACTGCTTGCCGGGGCTGGCGGACGGCTTTTCGCTGTCAACCCCGACAACGGCAACCTGCTCTGGGACAGTCCGCTGGCGGTTCCCCGCGGCACCAACGACGTTGAGCGACTGGTGGAGCTGGTGGGGCGCACATCGCGTCATGGCACCACGGTCTGCGCGCGCGCTTTTCAGGCCGCGGTGGGCTGCGTGGATGTGAGCCGCGCCGCCACGGTATGGGCTGTGGCCGCCTCTGGCGCGCAGGGCGTGGATGGTGATGCGGACAAGGTGTACGCGACCGAAGCCAACGGTGCGGTGGTGGCATTCGCCCGGCGCGACGGTGCTCGGGTGTGGTCGACAGACCGTCTCAAGCACCGGCAGCTTACCGCGCCGCTGGTCCTCGGCCGCTCTGTGGTCGTGGGCGACGAGTCGGGACTGGTGCATCTGCTGTCTCGCGAAGACGGCTCGCCTCTGAATCGTTTGACCACCGATGGTTCCGGCATCGCAGCCGCTCCCGTTGTAGCAGGCGACACCTTGGTGGTGCTGACACGCTCCGGGGCCCTTTTCGGCTTCCGACCGGAGTGATTGACGCATGAAACCTGTGATTGCCCTGGTGGGGCGCCCGAACGTTGGCAAATCGACCCTGTTCAACCGGTTGACGAAGAGTCGCGATGCCATCGTGGCCGATTTTGCGGGGCTTACGCGGGACCGGCACTACGGGAATGGCCGTCAGGGCAAGCGCGAGTTCATCGTGATTGATACCGGCGGCTTTGAGCCTGATGCCTCAGCTGGCATCTACCGCGAGATGGCCAAGCAGACGCAGCAGGCTGTTGCCGAGGCCGACGTAGTGGTGTTCGTGGTGGATGCCCGAGCAGGTTTGTCGGCTCAGGATCACGACATTGCGAACTATCTCCGGCGGTTGGGCAAACCTACCGTGCTGGTCGCCAACAAGGCGGAAGGGATGCTGGAGGGCGTGCAACTCGCAGAGTTTTACGAACTCGCGCTGGGTGAGGTTCAGGCAGTCTCAGCGGCTCACGGACAGGGCGTACGCTCGCTGGTTGACCGAGCGCTGGACCTGGTTCCCTGGGCCGGCGAGGAGAGCGAAGACGCTGGTGAGGATTCCGGTGCGATCCGCCTGGCGGTAGCTGGCCGCCCCAACGCGGGCAAATCGACCTTGATCAACACGTGGCTGGGTGAGGAGCGCCTCGTCGCCTTCGACATGCCGGGGACCACGCGCGACGCCATCACCGTGCCGTTTGAACGTGGAGGGCAGCGCTACGAGCTCATCGACACCGCAGGGCTGCGCCGTCGCGGCAAGGTGTTTGAGGCGATTGAAAAATTTTCTGTCGTCAAGACCTTGCAGGCCATCGAGTCGGCGCATGTGGTCTTGCTCCTGATCGATGCAACCCAGGGCGTCACCGATCAGGATGCCCACATTGCGGGGTATGCGCTGGAGAGCGGGCGTGCGGTCGTATTGGCCATCAACAAGTGGGACGCGATCGACGACTACCAGCGGCAGATGCTCGAGCGTTCGATCGAGACGCGACTGGCATTCCTCAAATTTGCGCCGCTACACTTTATTTCGGCGAAGAAGCGGCAGGGGCTGGGGCCCCTGTGGACGGCCATCGGCGAAGCGTACCGCTCGGCCACCTGCAAGATGCCCACCCCGGTGCTGACGCGGGTGTTGCTCGAATCGGTGCAGTTTCAGAGTCCGAAACGAGCAGGGGGATACCGTCCCAAGATGCGCTACGCGCACCAGGGAGGCATGAACCCTCCGGTGATCGTGATCCACGGAAACTCGCTGGAGCACGTCAGCGATGCGTACAAGCGCTTCCTGGAAGGGCGGTTCCGCAAGGAGTTCAAACTGGTGGGCACTCCGCTGCGCATCGAGTTCAAGACCGCGCACAATCCCTACGCTGACAAACAGGACGCCTGAGACCTCGTGCGCACCCGGTGGTGCGGTCGGCGCTTGGGCGCTTCCACCTCGTGTAAACGGTGCTGCCGATCATTGCCCAGGGGGGGCATCCCGGATCCGCGACATAGGGCGTGGCGCTGCCGCCAGCCGGTTGTTAGGCGAGCATTGGGCCGTCCGATTGGGGCGGTTTTTCGTAAGGGTGTTCCGGCTGTAAGCTGCGAAAGGCTTGATCGCTGTGGTAACGTGCGCCATCACAACAACACCTTGAACACGGAGAATATCGTGAGCAACAAAGGCCAACTTCTGCAGGATCCCTTTTTGAACGCCCTGCGCCGGGAGCACATTCCGGTTTCGATTTACCTGGTGAACGGGATCAAGCTACAAGGGCAGATCGAGTCCTTCGATCAGTACGTGGTGCTGTTGCGCAATACCGTGACGCAAATGGTGTACAAGCACGCCATCTCCACCATCGTCCCTGGGCGCGCCGTAAACTTCAGTGTGGCCGACAACGGCGACGCGAGCAACGGCAACCCCGGTTAATCGTATGACCCGTCAATCCGCACCTGTGGCGGACGGAGGCGATTTCCTTGCGTGACACGCAGCAGGCCCGCACACCCAAGGCCCTGCTCGTTGGCGTCGATTTCGGCAAGGAACGCTTCGACGTCGAACTCGAAGAACTCGGTCTGCTGGCCCAGACGGCCGGTCTGGAGCCGGTGGCACGCGTAGTCTGCAAGCGTCGTGCGCCGGATGCGGCCCTGTTCGTGGGGTCGGGCAAGGCCGACGAAATCCGAGAGCTGGCGCTGATGCACGGCGCGACCGAAGTGCTGTTTGACCAGGCGCTTAGCCCTGCTCAGCAGCGCAACCTGGAGCGGCACGTCGAACTGCCGGTCAACGATCGCACTTTGCTCATCCTTGAAATCTTTGCGCAGCGTGCGCGCAGCCACGAAGGCAAGCTGCAGGTGGAGCTGGCCCGGCTGCAGTACCTGAGCACAAGGCTGGTGCGCCGCTGGAGTCACCTGGAGCGCCAGCGCGGCGGTATCGGAACGCGCGGCGGGCCAGGCGAGACGCAGATCGAGCTGGACCGCCGCATGATCGCCGAGTCGATCAAGCGCACCCGTGAGCGGCTGGCCAAGGTCAAGAAGCAGCGAGCTACCCAGCGTCGCCAGCGCGAGCGCAACGACGTGTTCGTGGTGGCGCTTGTGGGGTACACCAACGCAGGCAAGTCCACCCTGTTCAACACCTTGGTCAAGGCCAAGGCCTATGCGGCCGACCAGTTGTTTGCCACGCTGGACCCGACGACGCGTCAGCTCTATCTGGGCGAAGCGGGGCGTGCGATTTCGCTGTCCGACACGGTGGGCTTCATCCGCGACCTGCCGCACAGCCTGATCGATGCGTTCGAGGCCACGCTGCAGGAAGCCGCCGAGGCGGATCTGCTGCTGCATGTGGTGGACGCCTCCAACCCCGACTTTCCGGAGCACATGGACGACGTCCAGAAGGTACTCAAGGAAATCGGGGCGGATCAGGTGCCGCAGATCCTGGTGTTCAACAAGCTCGATCGCATGGCCGACGCACAGCGGCCACCGCACCTGCTGGACTCCTACGATCTGCAGGGCGTGGAAACACCGCGCATCTTCATCAGCGCGCAGGCCGGGCTGGGCCTGGCAGAACTGCGTGCCGAAATGGCCCGACAGGTGGCGTTGCGGGCCGACATGCCCCCAGGGGGGCGTCCCGTATTGGACGAGCCCGAGGATCCTTTGGGCACAATGCCTTGAGTTGTGGACATCTAACCCGAGTTGTTTCGAATGAATCCCTTCCATGCTTCGCGCCGCGCAGTGGGCCTTGCGTCCGGCTGGCGCAGGATGTTCAACCTGAACGACCCCCGATGGGGCCGCGGCCCCGATGCCGGCGATGACGAGCGCCGCCCGGAGGGCGAGCGTCCACCAGCGCCGCCGCCCCCGCCCACGCCGCCAGGTGGTGGCAACCGCGGGCCCCAGCCCGGGGGGCAGCCGCCGGATCTTGATGAACTGTGGCGCGACCTCAACCGCAAGCTCTCCGGCCTGTTCGGCAAGCCGGGGGGCAACGGCGGTGGCCGACAGGGGGGAGCGGGAGGCTTTCAGCCCGACATGAAGGGTGCAGGCATCGGTCTGGGGCTGATTCTGGGCATTGCCTTCGTGATCTGGATGGGTACCGGCATCTTCATCGTTCAGGAAGGCCAGCAGGCGGTGATCACGCAGTTCGGCAAGTACAAGGAAACCAAGGGCGCCGGTCTGAATTGGCGTCTGCCGTACCCGATCGAGCGGCATGAACTGGTGTTTGTCACGCAGATCCGCTCGGCCGACGTGGGCCGCGACACCATCGTCAAGAGCACGGGCCTGCGCGAGTCGGCCATGCTCACCGAAGACGAGAACATCGTCGAAATCAAGTTCGCCGTGCAGTACCGCCTGAACGACGCACGCGCGTGGCTGTTCGAGAGCAAGAACCCGGCCGACGCCGTGGTACAGGCCGCTGAGACGGCAGTGCGCGAGGTCGTGGGCAAGATGCGCATGGACACGGCTTTGGCTGAAGAGCGTGACCAAATCGCACCCCGCGTGCGTACGCTGATGCAGACCATCCTCGACCGCTACAAGGTCGGCGTCGAGGTGGTGGGCATCAACCTGCAGCAGGGCGGCGTGCGCCCGCCCGAGCAGGTGCAGGCTGCGTTCGACGATGTGCTCAAGGCAGGCCAGGAGCGCGAACGCCTCAAGAACGAAGCCGAGGCATACGCCAACGACGTGGTCCCCCGTGCCGTGGGTTCTGCCTCGCGTCTGCGTGAGGAGGCCGCCGCGTACAAGGCGCGTATCGTGGCGCAGGCCCAGGGCGATGCGCAGCGCTTCTCATCGGTGCTGGCCGAATACCAGCGTGCTCCGCAGGTGACCCGTGACCGCATGTACCTCGACACCATGCAGCAGATCTACGGCAGTGTGACCAAGGTGCTGGTTGAGTCGCGCCAGGGCTCGAACCTGCTGTATCTGCCGCTGGACAAGATCATGCAGGGCGTGGCTGCGCAGCCCTTGGGCAGCAGCGAAGCCATGGTGAACCCGTCTTCCTCTCCCGCCGCCAACCCCGCGCCCATGGCCGGGTCGGCCGACCCCCGCAGCCGCGACAGCAGTCGCAGCCGTGACCGGGAATCCCGCTAGTAGGAGCCCCACGTGAATCGAATCGGATTTATTGCCTCGTCCCTGCTGGTGGCGCTGGCGCTGCTCAGTTCCATGGTGTTCGTGGTGGACCAGCGCCAGTTCGGCGTGCTGTACGCGCTGGGCCAGATCAAGGAAGTCATCACCGAGCCTGGCCTCAACTTCAAGCTGCCGCCGCCGTTCCAGAACGTGTCGTACATCGACAAGCGCCTGCTCACGCTCGACAGCAGCGACACCGAGCCCATGCTCACGGCCGAAAAGCAGCGGGTGGTGATCGACTGGTATGTGCGCTGGCGCATCTCCGAGCCGTCGGACTACATCCGCAACGTGGGTCTGGACGAGCGCGCCGGCGCTGTGCAGCTCAACCGCGTGGTGCGCAACGCGTTCCAGGAAGAGATCAACAAGCGCACCGTGAAGGAGTTGCTCTCCGTCAAGCGCGAAGACCTGATGACCGATGTGCGCCGTGAGGTGCTGGAAACCGTGCGCGGCGAAAAGCCTTGGGGCGTGGACGTGGTGGACGTGCGCATCACGCGCGTGGACTACGTCGAGGCCATCACCGAATCCGTGTATCGCCGCATGGAAGCCGAGCGCAAGCGCGTGGCCAACGAGTTGCGCTCCACCGGTGCGGCCGAGGGTGAAAAGATCCGCGCCGACGCCGAGCGCCAGCGCGACATTCTGATTGCCAACGCTTACCGCGATGCGCAGAAGATCATGGGCGAAGGCGACGCAGAAGCCGCCCGCATCTACGCCGAAGCCTTCGGCCGCGATCCGCAGTTTGCGCAGTTCTACCGCAGCCTGGAAGCCTACAAGGCCTCGTTCAACAAGAAGTCGGACGTGATGGTGCTGGATCCGTCGAGTTCAGAGTTCTTCAAGACCCTGCGCAACGGTTCGGCAGGCAACGCAGGCGCTGCGGCCAAGAAGTAACGCGGCGGGGCCTACCGCGGCCCCCTCATGGGGCCGCGGCCGCTAGGGTGGCACATCTGCGGATGTCGGCCGAGTCCCTTCAAATGTTGTGGCTAAAAGTGGCTGCGGCCCAACAAAGTCAAGCACGAGCCGCTCCTGTTTTGGGAGCGCTCAAGGCCGTCGTGGCGGCCTCGCACAGCCTGCTGCACGGCAGCCCTACACGGCGTGAACGCCCGGCTGCGTGCGCGCAGTCGGGCGCTGCCGTGGACGGTGTGAGGGCCTTGTCTGAGCTGGGTTTGGGCGGCTGCGTACGCTGACACGCCATACTCCGATGGCCGTGCAGGCGATCAGCAGGCGTGGCTGCACGGCGGGACTGGCCGTGACACATCTCTGCGTCGACCGCCCAACCCATCTTCCCGGGGTGTGACCGCCTGTCGCGCCTCTCCTTTTCTCGTTGGATCTGAGCATGGAACTGCAGGACGCGCTTTATTCCCAGGGCTTTGGCACCCGCCGCATCTGCGCGGGCCTGGTTCAGCAGGGCTGGGTCGAGTATGCAGAGCAGGGCGGTGACTGGCAGACAACCCAGCAGGCCAGCCACGATGTGGAGCCCGAGGGCCTGCGCCTGCGCGTGCAGGGCACCGAATGGCCGTATGCGCGCTTGGCTTACCTGGTGCTGCACAAGCCTGCGGGCACCGAATGCTCGCAAAAGCCGTCGACCTATCCCAGTATCTACACACTGCTGCCCGCGCCGCTGCGCCAGCGGCCGCACAAGGGCGGCTTGATGGGCGTGCAGGCCATCGGGCGGCTTGACCAGGACACGACCGGTCTGCTGCTGCTGAGCGACGACGGGGCTTTCATCCACCGCATGACTTCGCCACGCAAGCATGTGCCCAAGGTGTACGAGGTGGGCACCAAGCATCCCGTCACGGACGTGCAGGTGCAGCAGTTGCTTGCGGGCGTGCTGCTCGACGGCGAAACCTCGCCGGTGCGGGCCGCTGCATGCGTGCAGACCGGCCCGCACGCGCTGCAGCTCACACTGACCGAAGGCAAATACCACCAGGTCAAGCGCATGGTGGCGGCCGTGCACAACCGGGTCGAAACCCTGCACCGCTCGCGCATCGGAGGCTACACCCTGCCTGCAGACCTGGCCCCGGGGCAATGGCGCTGGCTCACCGAGGCCGATCTGGCGCTGATGACGGCTTCCGGCGCAGCAGCACACGCCTGAGTGTTCTCCGGTGGCAGCGCAGTGTCTGTTTGAGATCGGCGTGTGCTGGGGGGCAAGCACGAGTGACCCGCATGGCGGGGCGGGCGCAGGCCGCCGGCTCACGGCAGGCAGGCCTCGGTGAGCGGGGCCGTGTGCGCGGGTGCAGTCGCGCGCTGTGCGGTGCGGATGGAGGCTCGATGTTCCGGAACGCCCTCAGCCCCTGGCGTGGGCGGCGGGCCAGTGCTGCCCTTTGATGTGGGCCATGAAAGCTCCTTGCCTTGGCCTTGGGTGGCGTAGGCGGCGGCTACACTTGTCGCCTGTTCGTAAGCTGTTGGTGTCGTGATGTTTCGTAGTCTGGGGCGCATGCTGGCGTCCGTGGCGGTGGCATGTGGTGCCGCGGCCGTCTGGGCGGCCCCGCCGCTGTTCGTGCTCAACTCCCTGGAGGCCAACATCAGCGTGATCGACCCGGTCACATGGACGGAAACCAGCCGCATCCCTACTGGCAAGGAGCCGCACCATCTGTACCTCACGCCCGACGAGAAGTCGCTGATCGTCGCCAATGCACTCGGCGATTCGCTGACCTTCATTGACCCGCGCACCGCCCAGGTACAACGTACGGTCCGCGACATCATCGACCCGTACCATCTGCGCTTCACGCCCGATATGAAGTGGCTGATCACGGCGGCCAACCGGCTCAACCATGTGGATTTCTACCGCTGGGATGGCAAGGACCTCACGCTCGCCAAACGCGTGTCCACGGGGCGTACGCCCAGCCACATCTGGGTGGACAGTCGCAGCCAGGTGGCCTATGTGACCATGCAGGACAGTGATGAGCTGGTGGGCATCGACATTGCCACGCAGACCATCCGCTGGCGCATCAAGACCGGCCCCATGCCCGCCGACGTGTACGGTCGGCCCGACGACCAACTGCTGTTCGTGGGTCTGACGGGGGGCGATAGCGTGGAGGTGTTCGACATCTCGGGCCGCGAGCCCAAGGCCGTCAAGCGCATCAAGACCGGTGCAGGCGCCCATGCATTCCGCGCGGCCGGGGATGGTCGCCATCTGTATGTGAGCAACCGCGTGGCCAATACCATTGGCCGCCTCGACATGCAAACCCAGACACTGGTGGCCACCTATCCCGCACCGGGTGGTCCGGATTGCATGGATGTGTCGGCCGACGGCCGCTACATCTACGTGACCTCGCGCTGGGCGCGCAAGCTCACCGTGATCGACACCGAAACGCGCAAGGTGGTGCGTCAGGTGCCGGTGGGCAAGTCGCCCCATGGCGTATGGACCTTGCAGCACGCGCCGCGCTGACGCTGCGCACCCCGCAGGAGCCCGCCATGGCCCGCCCGTTCAATGCTATTAAATTGGTAGCTGCTTGTGCTTGTTTGGTCAGCACGAGCGCCGGTTTTGCCTGCGATAAACCATTGTACCTCACCCTGGACACCGGTCACATGGGCGTAGCCCCGCTGATTGCCCAGGTGCTGCAGCGCCAGCAGGTGCGGGTGACCTTTTTTGCCGCCCACGAACGCACCCAGGAAGGTGACGGCAGTCTGGGCGATCACTGGGCGCCCTGGTGGAAGGCGCGCGCGGCCGAAGGCCATGCGTTTGCGTCCCACACCTGGGACCACACCTACTGGCGGGCCGACCTGGGGCAGGGCGATGCGTTGGCCTTTCGCGTGCGCCCTTCGGCCGGGCCGCGCCAGGGGCAGAGCTTCACGCTCACGGCAGCCGAGTACTGCGCAGAGATCCGCAAAGCCGCCGACCGGCTGCAGGCGCTGACCGGGCAGCCGCCGCTGCCACTGTTTCGCGCGCCGGGCGGCAAGACCTCACCGCAGCTGGTGCGGGCGGCCGAGGCCTGCGGCTACCGCCATGTGGGCTGGTCGCCGGCCGGCTTCCTGGGCGACGAACTGCCCAGCGAGACCTACAGCAACGACGCCCTGCTGCGCAAGGCGCTGCGCGATATCCGGGCGGGCGACATCCTGATGGCCCACCTGGGCATCTGGTCGCGTAAGGACCCCTGGGCCCCGGCCGTACTCGAGCCGCTGATCGCGGGCCTGAAGGAGCGGGGTTTCTGCTTTCGCACACTGCGCGAGCACCCGGTGTACGGACAGCCGCTGGCCGCAGTGCCAGCGCGATGAGGTGAACGATGGAATGGTCGCCTGAACGCTGGTTCAACGATGCCCAGCAATGGCTGTTCGAGGCCGTGGTGCAGCCCGTGCTCTTCCATGCGGGCCTCGGGCATGTGCTGGAAGACGGCTACGCCGCCACCGGCTGGCTCTTGGTGGGCCTGCTGCAGCTGGTGGTCATCGTCGGGTTGATCGGGCCGTTGCAGCGCCTGTGGCCGGTAGAGCCGGTGCGCGACCGCGCGGCCGTGCGCACCGACATCCTTTACACCCTCATCCACCGGCTGGGCGTGTTCCGTGTGGCGCTGTTCTTCACGCTCGGGCCGGTACTCGACAGTCTGTTCGGCAGCCTGCGCGCGGCGGGACTGGGCACGTTCCATCTGGATGATTTGTGGCCCGGCGTGACCGACATCGCCTGGGTCAGTCTGCTTCTTTATCTGGTGGTGTTCGACTTCGTGGACTACTGGATCCACCGCGGCCAGCACCAGTTCGAATGGTGGTGGAAGCTGCACGCGCTGCACCACTCGCAGCAGCAGATGACGATGTGGAGTGACAACCGCAACCACCTGCTTGACGATGTGCTGCGCGACCTGATCATCGTCACCGTGGCCCAGCTCATTGGCGTGGCGCCAGGGCAGTTCATTGCCATCGTGGCCATCGCGCAACTCAGCGAAAGCCTGCAGCATGCGAATCTGCGGCTGGACTTCGGTCGCCTGGGCGGGCGGCTGTGGGTCAGCCCCTGGTTCCACCGCCGGCATCACAGCATTGGCATTGGTCACGAGAGCACGGCGCGCAATGGCCGTGTGGTACTGGGCGGGCACAACTTCGGGGTGCTGCTGCCCTGGTGGGACATGCTGTTTGGCACAGCCATTTTCGACGGCCGCTACGAGCCGACCGGCGTGCGTGATCAGGTTGAGCCTGGAGTCGACGGCCGCGTGCGCGACTACGGCCGTGGTTTCTGGTCGCAGCAGTGGCGCGGGGTACTGCGCCTGATGGGACGCAACTGATCTCCAGATTCGAAGGGGATTCTGGGCAAGCGGGTATGCTTGGCTCCATGCGCTTGTTGCTCGACGCTTTCTGGCGGGCCGCCGCCTACTGTCTGCATCCCCGGGTCATTGGGCTGTCCATGCTGCCGCTGGGCCTGATGGTGCTGCTGGCCGTAGGCTTGGGCTATTTTTACTGGGACGCCGCCGTCCAGTGGGTGTTGGCCTGGATCGAGACCGCCAGCTGGCTCAGCCGGCTCTGGGCCTGGCTCAAAGACCTGGGCTTTGGCGACGTGACGGGCGTGGTGGCCCCTCTGCTGGTGGTGTTGCTGGTCACACCTGTACTGGTGGTGGTGGTGCTTCTTATCGTGGCGCTCTTCATGATGCCCGCCTTGGTGTCGCTGGTCACGGAGCGCCGCTTCGCCCATCTGGAGCGCAAGCAGGGCGGCTCCCTGCTGGCCAGCCTCGCGTGGTCGCTGGGGTCCACGCTGCTGGCTGGGATTGCGCTCGTGGTCTCAATGCCGCTGTGGCTGGTGCCGCCCCTGGTGCTGATCCTTCCGCCACTGATCTGGGGCTGGCTGACTTACCGTGTGATGGCGTTTGATGCGCTGGCCGAGCACGCCTCGCGCGAGGAGCGGGTCGAACTGTTCCGCCGTCACCGCGGTGGCCTGCTGCTGATCGGCGTGGTCACGGGTTACATGGGCGCTGCGCCCAGCCTGGTCTGGGCCTCGGGCGTGGTGTTCCTCGCGGCGTTTTACATCCTGATCCCGATTGCAATCTGGATCTACACACTGGTGTTTGCCTTCTCCTCGCTGTGGTTCACGCATTTTTGCCTGGCGGCGCTGGAGCGTCTGCGTGCCGAGTCGCCCTCGGGCGACGTGGTCGCTCCTTCAGCGGTGGTTGCGGACGATGCCGGTGCTGCGCGCACGGCCTTGCCCACCGCCACACCCTCTGCAGACGCTGCACCGCCTGCGCTGCCTTCCAACCAAGCCCCTGCCCCATGACCGCTGTCACCCCCGCGTTCCACGCCATCATCGTGGGCGACGAAATCCTGTCCGGCAAGCGTGCCGACAAACACCTGACCAAGATCATTGAACTGCTGGGCGCCCGCGGCCTGGCGCTGTCGCAAGCCGAGTACGTCGGCGACGATCCGGCGCGGATCACGGCCATGCTGTCGCGGGCGTTTGCCACGCCGGGCACCGTCACGTTTTCGTGCGGCGGCATCGGCGCCACGCCCGACGACCACACCCGCCAGTGCGCGGCCGCAGCGCTTTCGCGCCCGCTTGTTCTGCACCCCGGAGCGGCCGACTTGATCCGCGAGCGCATGCGCGATGTGGCCGCCGAGCAGGGCCTGCCCTATGAACCCGATCGGCCCGACAACGTGCACCGCCTCAACATGGGCATGTTCCCGGACGGCGCTGCCATCATTCCCAATCCCTACAACAAGATCGCAGGTTTCAGTTGCAGCCAGCCCGGTGGCGGTGCCGTGTACTTTGTGCCGGGCTTTCCCGTGATGGCCTGGCCCATGATCGAGTGGGTGCTTGACCAGCACTACGCCGAGCACTTCAACCGCACGCCCCAGACCGAGCATTCGGTGATCGTCATGGGGGCGATGGAGGCTTCGTTGACGCCGCTCATGGAAAGTGTGGAACGCGAGCACCCAGGGATCCGAGTGTTCAGCTTGCCCAGTGTGGATCATCCACAATACGGGCGCCATATCGAGCTGGGCGTCAAGGGAGCCGCGCAGCAGGTTCCTGCGGCTTGGGTGCGCCTTCGCCAAGGTCTGCACGAATTTGGTGCAACGCTTGGCCCTGAAATGGTGCGAACCTTGTGAGTGTGGGTCGGGTGACTTGTGTTGCACTTTATTGGTGCGCAGGCCCGTGCTGAGGTGCACCTTTGCCCGCAGCCTGCTCCTTCCCTGTGCGTGTGTGCACTCGCCTGGCACGCAAACTGCTTAGATACCGGCGTCATTTTTTAAACCGCGCTTTTCCAGGAGAACCTGATGGCCAAGACCGTTGCAGACGTGATGAAGATGGTGAAGGAGAACGAAGTCAAGTTCGTGGACTTCCGTTTCACCGATACCCGCGGCAAGGAGCAGCACGTGACCGTGCCGATCTCCCACTTTGACGAAGACAAGTTCACCACCGGTCATGCGTTTGACGGCTCGTCCATCGCAGGCTGGAAGGGCATTGAGGCCTCGGACATGCAACTCATGCCCGACCCGAACACGGCCAACATTGACCCGTTCTTTGAAGAAACCACACTGTTCCTGCAGTGTGACGTGGTGGAGCCCAGCGACGGCAAGGCCTATGACCGTGACCCGCGCTCGATCGCCAAGCGCGCCGAAGCCTACCTGAAGGCCTCCGGCCTGGGCGACACGGCCTACTTTGGTCCGGAGCCCGAGTTCTTTATTTTTGACGGCGTGCGCTGGAGCAACGAGCCCGGCCGCGTGTTCAGCGAAATCGAAGAATACGAAGCCCCCTGGAACTCGGGCGCCAAGCTCGAGGGTGGCAACCGTGGCCACCGTCCCACCACCAAGGGCGGCTACTTCCCCGTGCCTCCGGTCGACAGCACGCAAGACATGCGCGCCGAGATGGTCCTGATCCTCGAGTCGCTGGGCATTCCGGTTGAGGTGTTCCACCACGAAGTGGCGGGCGCAGGCCAGAACGAAATCGGCACCAAGTTCAGCACGCTGGTCGAGCGCGCCGACTGGACGCAGGTCCTGAAGTACGTGGTCTGGAACGTGGCCAACGCCTACGGCAAGACCGCTACCTTCATGCCCAAGCCCTACCAGGGCGACAACGGCTCGGGCATGCACGTGCACCAGTCGATCTGGAAGGATGGCAAGAACCTGTTCGCTGGTGACGGCTACGCAGGCCTGAGCGATTTCGCGCTGTACTACATCGGCGGCATCATCAAGCACGCCCGTGCCCTGAACGCCATCACCAACCCTGGCACCAACAGCTACAAGCGCCTGGTGCCCGGCTTTGAAGCTCCGGTGAAGCTGGCCTACTCGGCCCGCAACCGCTCGGCCTCGATCCGCATTCCCTACGTGGCCAACCCCAAGGGCCGTCGCATCGAAGCGCGCTTCCCTGATCCCTCGGCCAACCCGTACCTGTGCTTCTCGGCCCTGATGATGGCCGGCCTGGACGGCGTGGAAAACAAGATCCATCCGGGCGAAGCCGCCACGAAGGATCTGTACCACCTGCCGCCCGAAGAGGACAAGCTGGTGCCCACCGTGTGCCACAGCCTGGACCAGGCCCTGGAGTATCTGGACAAGGACCGTGCCTTCCTGACCAAGGGCGGCGTGTTCACCGACTCGATGCTCGACGCTTACATCGAGCTCAAGATGGGCGAAGTCACGCGCTTCCGCATGGCACCCCACCCGGTTGAGTTCGACATGTACTACTCGCTGTAATTGCAGCGACGGTGCATTGCACAGAAGGCGGCTTCGGCCGCCTTTTTTGTTCTGGGCCTATTGTTGTCACCGCATCGGCCATGCTGGTCTGTTGGGAACCACGGACATGCACAGGAGTCTGCCGATGGAGGTCTTTGGTTGATCCACACGGCGGCCATTGACTGTTTGGCGGACCCCGGTGATTCGGGGGATACTCCATGCAGCGCCTGCATGACCGTGCGAGGACACCGAATGAAGAATACCCTGATCACGCTGACCACCTTGACCCTGCTCTTGAGCCTGCCGTTTGCCGTGACGGCTCAAGACCGTATTTATCGCTGCGGCAACGAATACACCAACAATGCGCAACAGGCACGCGAGCGTGGCTGCAAACTGGTGGAGGGGGGCAATGTGACTGTGGTGCAGGGCGCGCGAGGTGCCAGCGGCAGTGCCGCGCCCGCAGCCGCCGCCGCTGCGGCGGCCCCGGCGGCGCCCGCATCTCCGCCCTCTGGGCCGCGCGTGGACAACAACGACCAGCGTGCCCGCGACGCAGATGCGCGGGCGATTCTCGAATCGGAATTGCGCAAGGCGGAGGCACGTCACGCAGACCTGGTACGCGAATACAACAACGGGAATCCGGAGCGCAATGCGCTCGATCTGCGCAACCCGCAGCGCTACATGGAGCGTACGGCCGAGCTGAAGGCCAGCGTCGCGCGCGCTGAGAGCGACATCGCAGGGATCAAGCGGGAACTGAGCCGCCTGCCGCCTGCCCCGCCTCGGTGAGCATGCCTGTGCAACGTACCGACACGGCATTGACCGTGGAGCACCAGCAGCGCTTCCAGAGTCTGGACCAGCTATCGACGCTGATCGCGGTACTCCATCGCGACGGCACCGTGAAGTTTGCCAATGCCTCGCTGGAGAACACCCTGGGCTTGTCGCGGCGTACCTTGGAGGGAACGGAGTTCGCTGCTTTCTTCGCAGATCCTGCATTGCTGCAAACAGCGTTGACTGGAGCGCGAGAGCAGGATTTTGCCGCCCTGCGTTACGAGGCGGCACTCAAGCGTCTTCACCAGGACCCTGTGCCAGTGCATGTGAACGTCACAGTGGCCGAATCTCCTGAGGAGGTTATGGTGGAGCTGTGGCCGCTGGAGCAGCAGGCCCGTCAGGACCGGGAGGAGCGCCTGCGGGACCAGGCGCAAGCGAACAAGGAGCTCATCCGCAATCTAGCGCACGAGATCAAGAATCCCCTCGGTGGCATCCGCGGCGCAGCCCAGTTGCTGGAGATGGAGCTCGACAGCCGCGAACTGTCGGAGTACACCCAGGTCATCATCCATGAGGCCGACCGTCTGCAATCTTTGGTGGACCGTCTGTTGGCGCCGCACCGCCACCCCCATCTGGTCGGCGACGTGAACATTCACGAAGTCTGCGAGCGGGTGCGGTCGCTGATCCTGGTGGAGTACCCGCAAGGCCTAAAGGTACAGCGCGACTACGACATCTCCATCCCCGAGTTTCGGGGTGACCGTGCGCAGCTCATCCAGGCACTGCTGAATGTGGCGCAGAACGCTGCGCAGGCGCTGACCGAGCGGATTGCAAGGGGCGACGCCTGCATCACCCTGCGAACACGTGTGGCTCGGCAGGTTACTTTCGGGCGTCAACGCTACCGGCTGGCACTGGAATTGCATGTCATCGACAACGGCCCAGGCGTGCCCGATGCCATCAAGGAGCGGATTTTCTATCCCCTGGTGTCGGGCCGTGACGGCGGTTCAGGGCTCGGGCTCACCTTGGCGCAGACATTCGTACAACGCCATCACGGCCTGATCGAATGCGATAGCGTGCCGGGGCGCACGGACTTTCGCATCCTGATCCCGTTGCCCTAAGGTCTTGACGCAATCAATGGGAAGGTAGATCCACACATGAAGCCGATCTGGATAGTAGATGACGACCCCTCGATCCGCTTCGTCCTGGAGAAGGCGTTGGCAAGGGAAAGCCTTCCCACGCGCAGTTTTACCCATCCGCGTGAAGTGCTGGATGCCCTGGCAGATCTGGGGCAGGGGGACCCTGCCCGCCAGGGGCCGCAGGTTCTGGTGAGCGACATTCGCATGCCAGGCGGCTCGGGGCTTCAGTTGCTTGAGAAGGTGCGTGAACTGCAGCCTGGCCTTCCCGTCATCATCATGACGGCGTACTCGGATCTTGATAGTGCCGTCTCTGCATTCCAGCGTGGGGCTTTTGAGTACCTGCCCAAACCATTTGATTTGCCCAAGGCGGTAGAGTTGATCCACCGCGCTGTCGAAGAAAGTCAGCGCGAAGAGGTGGTGGAGGAGCGGCAGGCGGCCGCCCCAGAGATGTTGGGTCAGGCCCCCGCGATGCAGGACGTGTTCCGCGCCATTGGCCGCCTCAGTCAGAGTCAGGTGACGGTGCTGATCACCGGAGAGTCTGGATCTGGCAAGGAGTTGGTAGCCCGCGCTTTGCACAAGCACTCACCCTGCGCAGACGGCCCGTTTGTGGCGATCAACACAGCCGCGATTCCGAAAGACTTGTTGGAATCCGAGTTGTTCGGGCATGAGCGGGGGGCATTCACGGGGGCGCAAACCCAGAGGCGTGGGCGTTTTGAGCAGGCCGAGGGGGGGACCCTTTTTCTGGACGAGATTGGGGATATGCCCTTTGATCTTCAGACCCGCTTGCTTCGCGTTCTTTCGGACGGGCAGTTTTACCGCGTGGGAGGCCACGCTCCGGTCAAGGCCCATGTGCGCGTGATCGCTGCAACGCACCAAGACCTTGAGCGGCGGGTCAAAGAGGGGGGCTTCCGTGAGGATCTTTTCCACCGGCTGAATGTGATCCGACTGCGCTTGCCGCCCTTGCGCGAGCGGCCGGAGGATGTGCCGATGCTCACACGGCACTTTTTGCAGCAAAGTGCACGTCAGTTGGGGGTCGAACCCAAGCGGATCTCCGATGCTGCATTGGCGCGCCTGGAGCAGTTCGGGTTTCCCGGTAATGTGCGCCAGCTGGAGAACATTTGCCATTGGCTGACGGTGATGGCCCCCGCTCAGGTGATCTCTTTGCAGGACTTGCCGCCCGAGGTGTTGGATGCGCCTCTGGCGGGGTCTGTTGGTGGCGCGGGGGGGCACGTCTCGCAGGCGGCAGCTCAGTCGTCGTCAGAGCCCGCGCCGGCGGCTACACCCGTGGCGGTGGTGGGGGCGGAGTCCCCCTCCGCGTTGCCGCTGGCCGCCGCGAGCGTCGTGACTGGCAGCTCCAGCGTTGCCGAGGGAGCGACCTGGGAGTCAGGACTGGAGACCGAGGCCCAAAAGCTTCTTGCCGGAGGACATGCCGAAGTGTGGGACATTCTGACACGACGCTTTGAATCCAGGCTGATCCGCACGGCCTTGCACGCGACGCACGGACGGCGTATGGAGGCGGCACAACGTCTCGGTATCGGGCGCAACACCATCACCCGAAAGATTCAGGAGCTCGGACTCGATAGCGCCGACGAATCCTGATTGCGGGCTTTGCCGCGGCGGCGGTTCCCCGTATTCCCTTGGCATCTGCGGCATTTACCCGGTACAATCACGGCTTCACGACCAAACGGGCGGGTACCAACCGCCCGTTTTTTTTGGTCGCTCACTTTTGGAGCTCGAAGCCTCTGGGGGTTGTCGGGTTTTTCGTTTTTCCGGGATTGAACTGAAACACGTGGCGCTGCAGCAAATCGTTGAACAAACTGTGATCGGCCTGGGCTATGACCTCGTGGAGGTGGAGCGCTCTGCGGGCGGCCTGCTGCGTGTCACGATTGACCTGCCTTGGGCGCCGCCTCAAGCGGATGAGGCAGCGCATGAGCAGTTCGTTACCGTGGAAGATTGCGAGAAAGTCACGCGTCAGCTGCAGTTTGCGTTGGAGGTGGATGGCGTCGAGTACCGTCGGCTCGAAGTCTCCTCGCCGGGCATCGATCGCCCTTTGCGCCACGTCCAGGACTTCGAGCGTTTTACGGGGTCGGTGATCGACATCACCTTGAAGGCGCCGATGGGGGCTGCGGCAGGCGGGCAAGTCAGCGCCAATCGCAAGAAATTTCGTGGCACGTTGGAGCGGGCTGAAAACGGCGACTGGCAGATTGTGTGGAGTGACGAGGTGGTGATCAAGCCTGGTCAGAAAGTCAGCAAGAAGAGGGCGCCCGCGCCGGTGCATGTTCTCGGATTCAGCCTGGACGAGATTCGTGACGCACGACTGGCGCCGATCGTGGACTTCAAGGGACGTGGCGGCACCTCGGCGTGAGCCGGTAGGTGATTCATGGAGTGGCGGCCGGTGTTGCCGGATGCCAGCGCAGATTGAGAAATAGGAGAGTTGTCGCATGAACCGCGAACTGTTGATGTTGGTTGAAGCCATTTCGCGCGAGAAGAACGTCGAGCGGGACGTGGTCCTTGGAGCAGTGGAGTCTGCACTGGCTCAGGCCACCAAGAAGCTGTATCCCGGCGAAGTGGACATCCGCGTGTCGATTGATCGCGACAGCGGCAACTACGAAACCTTCCGCCGCTGGCTGGTCGTGCCAGACGACGCTGGCTTGCAGAATCCCGATGCGGAAGAGCTGCTGATGGATGCGCGGGAGCGGATTGCAGACATCGAAGTGGGCGAGTACATCGAGGAGTCGGTGGAGTCAGTGCCGATTGGTCGTATCGGCGCCATGGCAGCCAAGCAGGTGATCTTGCAAAAGATTCGCGACGCAGAGCGCGAGATGCTGCTCAATGACTTCATGTCGCGTGGAGAAAAGATTTTCACCGGCACGGTCAAGCGCATGGACAAGGGCGACATCATTGTTGAGTCTGGTCGTGTCGAGGGGCGTCTGCGCCGGGGCGAGATGATCCCCAAGGAGAACCTGCGTACGGGCGATCGCGTGCGCGCCATGATCATGGAGGTGGATCTCACCCTGCGCGGTGCGCCCATCATCCTTTCGCGGTCGGCTCCGGAATTCATGATCGAACTGTTCCGGCAGGAAGTGCCCGAGATCGAGCAAGGTCTGCTGGAGATCAAGAGCTGCGCCAGGGACCCTGGCTCGCGAGCCAAGATTGCCGTGCTGAGCCATGACAAGCGGGTGGATCCCATCGGCACCTGCGTGGGGGTGCGCGGTACCCGAGTGAATGCCGTGACCAACGAGCTGGCCGGCGAGCGGGTCGATATTGTGCTCTGGTCCGAAGACCCAGCCCAGTTCGTGATCGGCGCGCTGGCTCCCGCCAACGTCCAGTCCATCGTGGTGGATGAGGAAAAGCACGCCATGGACGTTGTGGTGGACGAAGAGAACCTCGCCATCGCAATCGGACGTGGCGGCCAGAATGTGCGCCTGGCTTCTGACCTCACGGGTTGGAAGATCAACATCATGGACGCGAACGAGTCGGCTCAGAAGCAGGCGGAAGAAACCACCGCCGTTCGGGCGCTCTTCATGGAAAAGCTCGACGTGGATGAAGAGATTGCGGACATCCTGATCGCCGAGGGCTTTACCAGCCTTGAGGAAGTGGCCTATGTGCCGCTGGCCGAAATGCTGGAAATCGAGAGCTTCGACGAGGAAACGGTGAACGAACTCCGGGCGCGAGCCAAGGATGCTCTGTTGACCATCGAGATTGCGCGCGAAGAAAGCGTCGAAGAGGTCTCCCAGGATCTGCGCGATCTGGAAGGCCTGACGCCCGAGCTGATCGCCAAGCTGGCCCAGGGTGGTGTGCATACGCGTGACGAACTGGCCGATTTGGCCATCGACGAACTGACCGACCTGACCGGCCAGTCCGAGGAAGAAGCGAAAGCCCTGATTCTGAAGGCGCGTGAACATTGGTTCAGCGCAGGGCAGCAGTAAGGGTCAGGGAGGCAAGAACCGTATATGTCGAGTAACACTGTCGCCGAGTTCGCCAACGAGCTCAAGAAGTCCCCTGAAATCCTGCTGGACCAGCTGCGTGCAGCCGGTGTGGGCAAGGCGTCTCCCGCCGACCCGCTGACTGAGTCGGACAAGCAAAAGCTGCTGACATACCTTCAGGCCAGCCACGGTACCCTCAGCGCGGACCGCAAGAAGATCACGCTGGTGAAGAAGTCGACCAGCGAAATCAAGCAGGCCGATGCCAGCGGCAAGGCCCGTACCATCCAAGTGGAGGTGCGTAAGAAGCGCACCTTCATCAAGCGTGAGGATGGTCTGGATGCGACCGCCGAAGGTGAGGCTTCAGTCCAAGGAGCCGCTGCCCAGAGCGATGCAGAAGCGCTGCAGCAGCAGGAGCTGACTCGTCGCGAAGAGGAGGCGCGCCGTCAGGCCGAGTTGATCCGCCGTCAGGAGGAAGAGCTGGCTCAAAAACGCAAGGAGCGTGAAGAGCGCGAACTCAAGGAACGCGAAGCTGAAGAGCGCGCTGCGGCATATGCTGCCGAGGAGGCCGCCAAGCGAGCCCAAGCCAGCGCTCAGAAGGCGGAGGCAGCTCGCGAGCAGGCGGCAGAAGCGGCGGCCCGCGAAAAGGCCGCTGCCGAGGCGCGTGAGAAAGCTGCTGCGGAATCGGCGGCCCGGTCTGCAGAAGAAACGGCCCGCGCAGCCGATCTTGAGGCCCGCCGTCGCAAGGCGGAAGCCGAGGCGGCCGCCATCCGCTCAATGCTGGCGGCGCCCAAGCGTGCGGTCATGGTGGCCAAGAAACCTGAGGAAGCCAAGCCGGTGGCCAAGCCTGCCGGAGCCGATGCCAAGAAGGGCACGCTGCATAAGCCTGCGACGGGCTCTGCCACGGCAGGGGCAGCGCGTACGGGTGCTGCCGCACCTGCCGCCGGTGCGGGCAATAAGGAAGTCAAGTCGTCCAAGCTGTCGTCCAGCTGGGCCAACGACACCGCGAAAAAGAAGGAAATCAAAACCCGCGGCGACAGTAGTGGCGGCGTGGGTCGCAACAACTGGCGCGCCGGTCCGCGTGGTCGCCGTGGCAATGATCGCGACCGCGACGACCACCAGCAAGCGGCCGCTGCCGAGGCGCGCATCATCGAAGTGCACGTGCCAGAGACCATTACGGTGGCTGAGCTCGCGCACAAGATGTCGATCAAAGCCTCCGAGGTCATCAAGACGCTGATGAAGATGGGCCAGATGGTCACCATCAACCAGCCGCTGGACCAAGATACGGCCATGATCGTCGTGGAAGAAATGGGCCACAAGGCCGTGGTGGCGGCTCTGGACGATCCAGAAGCCTTCACGGCCGAGGAGTCGGCGGCGATGCAGCAGGCCGAAGCCCTGCCGCGCGCCCCGGTGGTCACCGTCATGGGCCACGTTGACCATGGCAAGACCTCGCTGTTGGACTACATCCGCCGCACCAAGGTGGCGGCTGGCGAAGCCGGTGGGATTACGCAGCATATCGGTGCGTACCACGTCGAAACGCCGCGCGGCATGGTGTCCTTCCTCGACACCCCGGGCCACGAGGCCTTCACGGCCATGCGGGCCCGCGGCGCTCAGGCGACCGACATCGTCATTCTGGTCGTGGCCGCCGATGATGGTGTGATGCCCCAGACCAAAGAGGCGATCAAGCACGCCAAGGCCGCCAAGGTGCCGATCGTGGTGGCAATCACCAAGGCCGACAAGCCCGATGCCAACCCCGACCGCGTGAAGCAGGAACTGGTGGTTGAAGAGGTCGTGCCTGAAGAGTACGGCGGTGATTCGCCTTTTGTGCCCGTCTCTTCCAAGACGGGCATGGGCATCGACGAGTTGCTCGAGCAGGTGCTGCTGCAGGCGGAAGTGCTGGAGCTCAAGGCGCCGGTGGATGCCGCCGCCAAGGGCCTGGTCATTGAGGCCCAGCTCGACAAGGGCCGCGGCCCGGTGGCTACGGTCCTCGTCCAGTCGGGCACGCTCAAAGTGGGTGATGTGGTACTGGCCGGCCAGACCTATGGCCGTGTGCGCGCCATGCTGGATGAAAACGGCCGTGCCACCAAGTCGGCAGGTCCTTCTATTCCAGTCGAGATCCAGGGCCTGTCGGACGTGCCGCAAGCTGGCGACGAGTTCATGGTGCTTGCCGACGAACGCCGTGCCCGTGAGATTGCCACCTACCGTGCAGGCAAGTTCCGCAATACGAAGCTGGCCAAGCAGCAGGCGGCCAAGCTGGAGAACGTGTTTGCCGAGATGCAGGCAGGCGAAGTTCAGACGTTGCCGATCATCATCAAGGCCGACGTGCAGGGTTCGCAGGAGGCGCTTGCTGCTTCGTTGCTCAAGCTGTCGACGGACGAGATCAAGGTCCAGCTGGTGTATGCCGGCGTGGGCGGCATCAGCGAGTCGGACATCAACCTGGCTATTGCCTCGAAGGCCATCGTCATCGGCTTTAACGTCCGTGCCGACACCGGCGCGCGCAAGACGGCAGAGACCAACGATGTGGACATCCACTACTACAACATCATCTACGACGCCGTGGACGAGTTGAAGGCAGCCATGTCCGGGATGCTGGCGCCCGAGCAGCGTGAAGAGGAGATCGGTACGGCCGAGATCCGCACGGTGTTCGTGGCGTCCAAGATCGGTACGGTGGCGGGTTCGTACGTCACCTCGGGCCAGGTCACGCGCAACTGCAAGTTCCGCCTGCTGCGCGATAACGTGGTTATCTACACGGGCGAAGTCGAGTCGGTGCGCCGCCTCAAGGACGACGTCAAGGAAGTCAAGGAAGGCTTCGAGTGCGGTATCAAGCTCCGGAACTACAACGACATCAAGGAAGGTGATCAGTTGGAGTTCTTCGAGATCAAGGAAATCGCCCGGACGCTGTAAGCCATGCCTGCGAAGAAGTCGTCTGCGCCCAATCGCGCGTTCAAAGTGGCCGACCAGATTCAGCGCGATCTGACGGAGCTGATCGCGCGCGAGCTCAAGGACCCCCGTGTTGGCATGGTCACGCTGCAGGGTGTGGAAGTCACGCCCGACTACGCCCATGCCAAGGTGTTCTTCAGTTTGCTGACGGGTGACCCGCAGGAGACGCAGGACGCGCTGAACCAGGCCGCAGGTTTCTTGCGCAATGGCTTGTTCAAGCGTCTGCATATCCATACGGTGCCGACCTTGCACTTCGTTTTTGATCGTACGACCGAGCG
This sequence comes from Acidovorax lacteus, assembly GCF_039540375.1. Lineage (NCBI taxonomy): Bacteria > Pseudomonadati > Pseudomonadota > Betaproteobacteria > Burkholderiales > Comamonadaceae > Acidovorax > Acidovorax lacteus. Next base: position 57,430 of record NZ_BAABEX010000002.1, on the reverse strand, counting down.
CGCAGCGGACATGAACGCGCTGATCGCCAAGGCGATCGCCACCCGGGCCAAGGACGACTGAGCGATGCACGACGCCGGGCTGCCCCAAGGTGCCTTGGCCTCCTTGGGGGAGGCCGGTGCACGGCCTGCTGAGGCCGCTCGCGCACCGCGGGTGCGCATCCAGCGCCGCCCGGTGCACGGGGTGCTGCTGCTGGACAAGCCCCTGGGTCTGTCGAGCAACGATGCTTTGCAAAAGGCCAAGTGGCTGCTGCGGGCCGAGAAGGCTGGGCACACCGGCACCCTCGATCCTTTGGCCACCGGGGTTTTGCCTCTGTGCTTTGGTGCAGCCACCAAGTTCAGCCAGATCCAGCTCGAAGCGCCCAAGCGCTACACCGCTGTGGCTCGGCTCGGCGTGACCACCAGCACGGGAGATGCCGAAGGCGCAGTGCTGGAGCGTCGTGCGGTGGATCTGGGCGTGGTGACCGCCTTGCTGCCTGCAGTGCGCGAGCGCTTTCTGGGCCTGATCCAGCAGGTGCCGCCCATGCACAGCGCGCTCAAGAAAGACGGCAAAGCGCTGTACGAATATGCGCGTGCTGGCATTGAAGTGGAACGTGAGCCGCGGACAGTGCACATCCACGCGCTCGATCTGCGGCTGGAGGTGCTGGAGGACGGCACCGCCCAACTGCTCATCGATGTCGCCTGCTCCAAGGGGACCTACATCCGCACACTGGGCGAAGACCTGGGCGTTGCGCTGGGTTGCGGTGCCCACTTGACGCTGCTGCGCCGCACCGAGACCGGTGGCATCGGCTTGGGGGGCTGTGTGAGCTTGGCCGCACTGGAGTCCATGAACGAAGCGGAGCGTTGGGCCTGTCTACAGCCGGTTGAGTGTCTGCTCGGAGCCTATCCGTCGATCACGCTCGATGAAGCGTCCGCCGGACGTTTCCTGTCGGGGGTTCGCCGCCGAGGTGCATGGGCCGATGCTCCGGCGGTTGCCGTGTTCGGTGCACGCCCTCGTGCATTGCTGGGCGTCGGGCATGTGACGGCGGGAGAGTTGATCCCCGACCGCTTGCTCAGCCCTCTGGAGATTCAACAGATTTTGGAAGGACCGCCGCGCCTCAATGCCAGCGGCACATTGGAAACACTATGAGCAAACAGATTCGCAATATCGCCATCATCGCGCACGTCGACCATGGCAAGACCACCATGGTGGACCAGTTGCTGCGCCAGTCCGGCACCTTCGCCGACCACGAGAAGGTGGTGGATACGGTGATGGACAACAACGCCATCGAACGTGAGCGTGGCATCACCATTCTGGCCAAGAACTGTGCCGTGTCGTGGAAGGGCACGCACATCAACATCGTGGACACTCCGGGCCACGCGGACTTCGGTGGTGAAGTCGAGCGAGCGCTTTCCATGGTCGATGGCGTGCTGCTGCTCATCGATGCGCAAGAAGGCCCCATGCCGCAGACGCGCTTTGTGACCAAGAAGGCGCTGGCCCTGGGCCTCAAGCCCATCGTCGTGGTCAACAAGGTGGACAAGCCGGGCGCCGCGCCCGACAAGGTGATCAACGCCGCGTTTGACCTGTTTGACAAGCTGGGCGCCACCGACGAGCAACTCGACTTCCCGGTGGTGTATGCCTCGGGCATCAACGGCTGGAGCTCGCTCGAAGAGGGCGCGCCTGGCGAGCAGTGGGGCACCGACATGTCGGCGCTGTTTGACACCGTGCTGCAGCACGTGCCCGCCAATTCGGGCGATCCGGCGGCACCGCTGCAGCTGCAGATCTCGGCACTGGATTTCTCCACTTTTGTGGGCCGTATCGGTGTGGGCCGCGTGAGCCAGGGCACGATCAAGCCCGGCATGGATGTGGTGGTGATGGAAGGCCCGGATGGCAAGTCCACCAAGGGCCGCATCAACCAGGTGCTGACCTTCCAGGGCCTGGACCGCATGCAGACCCCCGAGGCGGGCCCGGGCGACATCGTGCTGGTCAACGGCATTGACGAGATCGGCATCGGCGTGACCGTGACCGACCCGAACAACCCCCAGCCGCTGCCCATGCTGAAGGTGGACGAGCCCACCCTGACCATGAACTTCTGCGTGAACACATCGCCGCTGGCCGGGCGTGAGGGCAAGTTCGTGACCAGCCGGCAGATCTGGGACCGCCTGCAGAAGGAACTGCAGCACAACGTGGCCTTGCGCGTGAAGGAAACGGACGAAGACGGCATTTTTGAAGTCTCGGGCCGCGGCGAACTGCACCTGACCATCCTGCTGGAAAACATGCGCCGCGAAGGCTACGAACTGGCGGTGTCCAAGCCGCGCGTGGTGTTCAAGGACATCAACGGCGAGCGCTGCGAGCCCATCGAACTCGTGACGGCCGATATCGAAGAGCAACACCAGGGGGGCGTGATGCAGGCCCTGGGCGAGCGCAAGGGCGAGTTGGTGAACATGGAGCCCGATGGCCGTGGCCGTGTTCGCCTGGAGTACCGCATTCCGGCGCGCGGCCTGATCGGCTTCTCGAACGAATTCCTGAACCTCACCCGCGGCTCGGGCCTGATCTCCAACATCTTCGACAGCTATGAGCCGCACAAGGGCGACATCGGCGGTCGCAAGAACGGTGTGCTGATCTCCATGGACGACGGTGAAATCTTCACCTACGCGCTGGGCAAGCTCGACGACCGCGGCCGCATGTTCGTGCGCGCAGGCGATCCGGTGTACGAGGGCATGATCGTGGGCATCCACAGCCGCGACAACGACCTGGTGGTGAACGCCACGCGCACCAAGCAGCTCACCAACTTCCGCGTGTCGGGCAAGGAAGACGCGATCAAGATTACGCCCCCCATCGAGCTCACGCTGGAGTACGGGGTCGAGTTCATCGAGGACGACGAACTCGTCGAGATCACGCCCAAGAGCATCCGCCTGCGCAAGCGCTTCCTGAAGGAGCACGAGCGCAAGCGCGCCAGCCGTGACGGCGCCTGAGCGCCGGACACAGGCCCCGGGCGTAGCACCGGGGGCGAGTGGCCCGCGCTTTCTCGCCGGGCTCACACACGGGCGTGCCGTGTGGCTGATGGTGGCCGTGACGCTGATGTGGTCGATTGCCGGGGTGGTCACACGCCACCTGGAGCATGCCCGCAGCTTTGAGGTGACCTTCTGGCGCAGCTTTTTCATGCTGGTGTCGCTGATGGTGCTGTTGCCGCTGCTGCAAGGGCGCGCGGTATTTGGCACGCTGCGCCGCGGTGGGGTGGCGTTGTGGCTGTCCGGCCTGTGCTGGAGCGTAATGTTCACCGCGTTCATGGTGGCCATCCTGCTCATGCCGGTGGCCAACGTGCTGGTCACCATGGCAGCCGGTCCGTTGCTCACAGCGCTCATGGCGCGGGTTTTCATTGGGCACCACATCGCGCCTCGTACCTGGGGTGCCATTGGTCTTGCGGGGCTGGGTATCGCCTGGATGTACGGCTCCCAGATCGCTGGTGTGTCGCTGACAGGCGTGCTCGTGGCGGCCGGTGTCCCCTTGGCGGCGGCAGCGAACTGGACGGTGGTGCAGCATTCGCAACGCCATGGTCACGCGGTGGATCTGGTGCCCGCGGTGCTGATCGGTGCTGCGCTGTCGTCGCTGGCCACGCTGCCGCTGTCGCTGCCGTTTCAGGCGTCTGCGCACGACCTGGGCCTGCTGGCACTGCTCGGACTCGTGCAACTGGCCATCCCCTGCGTGCTGGTGGTGTACTGCGGCCGGGTGCTCAAGGCGCCCGAGATCGCATTGCTCGGCCTGCTGGAAGTGATCTTCGGCATTTTGCTGGCCTGGGTGGGCGCGGGCGAGCGTCCGTCGCAGGCCGTGCTCGTGGGCGGCGTGCTCGTGATCGGCGCGCTGGTGTTGAACGAACTGCTTGGATGGAAGGAACAACGATGACGGAGACAACCGCAGAAGTACTGGCCGAGGTGCGAGGCCGTGTAGGCTTGATCACCCTGAACCGCCCCAAGGCGCTGAACGCGCTGTCGCTGGGCATGGTGCGCAGCCTCATGGCCACACTGCTGGCCTGGAAGCACGACGACCGCGTGCTGGCGGTGGCCATTCGCGGTAACGGGCGCGAGGGTGCTTTCGGTGCGTTCTGTGCGGGCGGCGACATCCGCTTTCTGCACCAGGCGGGCAGCACTGGCAACCCGCAGCTCGAAGACTTCTTCACCGAGGAATACACCCTCAACCACCTGATCCACCATTACCCCAAGCCGTACATCGCCTTCATGGACGGTATCGTCATGGGCGGCGGTATGGGCATCAGCCAGGGTGGCTCGGTGCGCATCGTCACGGAACGTACCAAGATGGCCATGCCCGAGACGGCCATCGGCCTGTTCCCCGACGTGGGGGGCGGCTACTTCCTCAGCCGCTGCCCGGGCCGCGTGGGCGAGTGGCTGGCGCTCACGGGCGATGCCATCGGCGCCGGGGATGCCATTGCGTTCGGTCTGGCCGATGGCTGTGTGCCGTCCGAGCGGCAGGCGGCGCTGTGGGAGGCGCTGGCCACACAGGCTTTTGCCGATGCCGCCGCCGTCGAAGCACTGGTTGCTACATATTTTGTAGCTGCTCCGCCAGCGTTGGAAAGCACGAGGCCCGATATTGATGCCCACTTTGCACACGACTCCGTGGCCGCCATCGTGCGCTCGCTGGAGTGCGCCGAAGGCAACGCCTGGGCCCCGATGACGGCGGCCACGCTGCGCAAGCGTTCGCCCCTGATGCTGCATGTGGTGCTGGAACAGATCCGCCGTGCCCGCGGCATGGACCTGGCGGCCGACCTCCGCATGGAGCGCGACATGGTGCGCCACTGCTTCTACCTGCGCCCCGGGCAAAGCGAAACCGTGGAGGGCATCCGCGCCCTGGCCGTGGACAAGGACCACAGTCCGCGCTGGAACCCCGCCCGCATTGAGGACGTGACGCCGGACATGGTGGCCCCGTTCTTTGAAAGCCCCTGGCCCGCCCACGCACATCCGCTGGCCACGCTGGCCTGATTGTGCTGCACCTGTGCTGTGGCGCAGGCGCAGCCGGCGGCAGCACCGGCCCTGCACGTCAGAGCTGCGGGTGCAGTGCGCTGACCAGCGTCCAGAGCTGGGAGCGCGGCAGCGGCGCGCTGAGCGCGTAGCCAAAGCCCTGGTCCACCCAGTAGAACGCTGGCACCGGACCTTCGTCCAGAAACTCGAATGCCGTGGTGGCCGCTGCGCCGGGGGCCGCCAGAGCCCCCACGTACAGCGTGGCCCGCACGCCGGCCGCGTTCTGGTACATGAACTGTGCACGGGGCCCGCTGTCGCCAGGCAACAGCCGACCACCCATCAGTTCAAAGCCCTGCGGCTGGAGATTGGGCACCGCCAGCGGCCGCCCCAGGCGCTTTGAGAGCCAGGCTACCAGGTGGTCCTGCTGAGCGGCCGTGACCTCCACCGGATGGCGCACCTCTGGCTGAAAGACGGCATGCGCCATGGAGGCCTGTTGCGCAAAACGCCGAGGCTCCGCCGCCAGCGTGTACGGGGTGGCAGGCGCGCCGCGTTGTGATTGGGCCATGGTGGGCGCAGCCCCCGACCCTGGGGGCCACCCCTCGCGCGCCAGCCAGCCCAGACCGAACGCCAGACCCACGCAGGCCGCCACGGCCGATCGGTTCCACCAGCGGCGTGCCTGCGCCCATTGCGTGTGCGCCTGCTGCGCCTTCCTGGCTGCTTCTTCAAGCCGTGCGCTAGGCGTGGGCTCAGGCTGCGCACCGGCCAGTGCCCGCAATTGAGCGCGTTGCTGTGCCCAGGCAGCGGCCGCTTCCTGCGCGGTTGCACCGTCGGTCTGCCACTTCGCCCACAGCCTTGCCGCCTGTTGCGGCGACAGACGACCGTCTGCCCATGCGTGCAGCAAGGGATCGTCAAGGGGTGGATCTGAGGGCTTCATGGGGGGCTCAGGGGGCAGGCGCATTCCAGTGGTGGGACAGGTCACTTCAATCGCCGCAGGCGGGGCCGTGCAGCGCTGGCAGGAGAGACGCCCGCCGGTGGCGTGGGGGCCAGCGGTGCGTCGGTTCCGGCGGTGTTGTCCATAAAGCCACGCAGCCGCTCGCGGGCGCGCGCCAGGCGCGACATCACCGTACCCACCGGAATGCCCAGCACGGCGGCTGCTTCAGCGTACGGCATGTCTTCCACGGTCACCAGGAGCAGCACCGCACGCTGCTCGGGCGGCAGGCGCTGCAGGCCCCGCTCCAGGTCCAGTGTCAGGTCCGTGGGCTGTTCGGTGGCTGCCAGGGGCAGGTCTTGCGGGTCCAGGTCCACCCAGGCGTTGGGGCCAGGATGGCCACGCTGCTGGTTCAGGTAAATGCGGTGCATCAAAGTGAACAGCCAGGCCCGAAGATCGGTGCCAGTACGCCAGAGCAGCCATTTGCGGCACGCGCGCTCCAGTGTGTCTTGCACCAGATCGTCGGCCGCCCAGGCATTGCCCGTGAGCAGACGCGCGTAGCGTCGCAACCCGGGCAGATGGTCGCTGAGCTGAATGCTGTCCACCGCGGAATACAGGCGAAGCCAGCAGCCGTGTCGTCTGTGCCTCAGGGGCGCGCCAGCCGCCAGACGTTGTTGAAGCCGTCGCCCGTGCGGTCGCCAGGTTTCGCATCCTTGGCCCAGTAGTACAGCGGCTTGCCTTTGTAGGCCAACTGACGGCTGCCGTCGTCGCGTGTGACCACGCTGTAAGGTTCCCCGCCTACGGCGCTGGTGGCTACTCCGTAGTCACCACTGGCGCGGGATTCCTTGACCAGCAGCGGTGGCCAATTGGTCGCACACGGGCCGTTGCACACCGATTTGCCGTTGCCCGCGGTATCGCGGTCAAACGTGTAGAGCGTCATGCCGTTCGGGCCGACCAGTACGCCGTCCTTGGCCTGCACGGGAACGGAAGGGGGAGCGGCGCAGGCAGCCAGCAAAACGGCGGACGAGAGGGCGAGGGCCAGGGTCTTCATGAGGGTCTCCGGTAGATGCCAGCCTGCACGATGCACGCCGCGCATGTACGAGAACACAGGGCAGCGCGCCTTTATTCCCGTCCCGCGCAAAAAAACCACGCCGTCGCTTCAGCGGTGGCGGCTCTTCATGACACGTTCAATCTCGCGCTTGCCTTCGCGGTCCTTGATGGTGTCGCGCTTGTCATGTTCTGCCTTGCCTTTGGCCAGCGCAAGGTCGCATTTTGCTCGGCCGTTCTTCCAGTGCAGATTCAGTGGGACCAGTGTGTAGCCTTTCTGTTCCACCTTGCCGATCAGACGTCTGATCTCGTCCTTGTGCAACAGCAGCTTGCGCGTACGTGCGGCCTCCGGGTTGACATGGGTGGAGGCTGTTCGGAGCGGGTTGATCTGGCAGCCGATCAGAAACAACTCGCCGTCCTTGATCACCACGTACCCATCCGTGAGCTGTACCTTGCCCTCGCGCAGGGCTTTGACTTCCCAGCCTTGCAGCACCATGCCGGCCTCGTGATGCTCTTCAAAGAAGTAGTTGAACGCGGCTTTTTTGTTGTCGGCGATGCGGGAGGAGGTGTCTGGTTTCTTGGCCATGGGGATATAGATGCGGCCCTGCGGCAGGGTTCAAGCCCTCCCTACAATGCGCGCTGGGAAGCCTGCGATTCTAGTGGCCCCGGCGGCTACGCCGGTGGCGGGCTCCCGCACCGACCGCTGCATGAAAACCGTCCACAAGTCCGTCCTCATCTGGTACAGCCCTGAAGAAATGTTCGCCCTGGTCACCGGGGTCGAGCACTACCCCCGTTTTTTGCCGTGGTGCGACCATGCGGGCGTTCTGGAGCGCAGCGATCAGGGCATGACCGCTGAAGTGGGTATTTCTCTCGGGGGATTGCGACAGACCTTTGTCACGCGCAACCAGCATGAGCCTGGCCGTCGTGTGCAGATGCACTTGGTCAAGGGGCCGTTTTCGCGGCTCGATGGCGACTGGCATTTCCACCCCGTGGGTGATGGCGGCCAACGCGCCTGCAAGGTCGAACTGCTGCTGCATTACGGATTCGACAATGCGGCACTGGCCGCATTGGTGGGGCCTGTGTTTGACAAGATCGCAGGCAGCATGGTGGATGCGTTTGTCAAACGCGCCGAGCAGGTCTATGGCTGAAAGCGCCGACCCGCTGGTGGTCTGGGTGGTGCAGTGTCTGGGGCCGCGCGCCGTGCAGGAGCTGTCCATGGAGGTTCCCTCAGGAACCCGAGTGGCCGACTTGCTGAACACTTTGGGGCTGTCCTGCGTTCAGCCGTCCGATGCCTCGGATGCACCCTCAAACCTCTCGGTGGGGATATGGGGGCGAAAGGTAGGGCCAGAGCAAACCTTGCGCGAAGGCGATCGCATCGAGTTGTACCGGCCTTTGCTCGTAGACCCCAAGGTGGCCAGACGTGAGCGCTTCACGCGCCAGGGGGCCCGCGGAGCCGGGCTGTTTTCGCGGCGGCGCCCTGGGGGCAAGGCGGGTTACTGACGGGCAATTTGCCTTGTCGGTGAAGGCGTCAGCGAGGTATCAGCGCATGGACGCTCAGCGCGCGCAGTCGCTGGCAATGATGCCGTCCAGACGCTTGGCTTCGGCATTGCGCGCAGCTTCGTCCAAGATCTCGCGCTCACCTTGTGCGTTTGATCGTGCGACCGGCTTGCCTGCGTCAAACAGGGCTTTGCTCTGCCGGGCCCGGGTGCAGTTCTCCGCCTTGAGTTTGGCGATTTTCTCCTCCTCGGCCTTGCGCTTGGCCTCCTCGGCGGCCTCGGCCTGCGCTTTGCGGGCCTCCAACTCCTTGTCTTTGCCTGCCGAGGCCGGTGCGCTTGCACCAGGGCGAGCAGAGGGGACTGCCGCTGCCGCCGTACTGGCGTCTGCCGCAGGCGCTGCGCGCGGTACAGGCGCGAGGCTGCCCGGCTGCTTGAGGATGCTGCTCGCCGGAACATCGGCAGGTGGCGGCCGGTCGCTGAACACCTTGCGGCCATCCTTGTCCACCCACTGCCACTGCGCGGCAGCACCCAGGCAGGTGGTGCATGCCACCGCGGCCAATGTGAGCTTGAACCAGTTCATCCGCGCAGTGTAGCGGGCGCCACCGGGCGCTGCCAATGTCCGGGAGTCGGCGGGCGCCAGTGTCCACAGACGGGCGGGTACAATCCGTTTTTTGGAGCTTTGACATGCGCCTTCTCGGAAAAGCGCTCACCTTCGACGATGTGTTGCTGGTGCCAGCGTACTCCCAGGTCCTGCCCAAGGACACCTCCCTCGCCACCCGCCTGTCGCGCAACATCGCGCTGAACCTTCCGCTGGTGTCGGCCGCCATGGACACCGTCACCGAAGCGCGCTTGGCGATTGCCATTGCCCAGGAAGGCGGCATTGGCATCGTGCACAAAAACCTCACGCCAGCCGAGCAGGCCGCGCATGTGGCCAAGGTCAAGCGCTACGAATCCGGCGTGCTTCGCGACCCCGTGGTCATCACCCCCGAGCACACCGTGCTGCAGGTGCTGCAGCTCTCGGAGCAGCTCGGCATCTCGGGCTTTCCGGTCTGCGACGGCGGCAAGGTGATCGGCATCGTCACGGGCCGCGACCTGCGGTTCGAGACCCGGTACGACGTCAAGGTCAGCCAGATCATGACCCCGCGCGAGAAACTGGTGACAGTGCGCGAAGGCACGACGCCCGCCGAAGCCAAGGCCCTGCTGAACAAGCACAAGCTTGAACGCCTGCTGGTGGTAAACGACGCCTTTGAGCTCAAGGGCCTGATCACCGTGAAGGACATCACCAAGCAGACCAGCTTTCCGAATGCCGCGCGCGACGCCTCGGGCCGCCTGCGCGTGGGCGCTGCCGTGGGTGTGGGCGACGGCACCGAGGAACGTGTGGAAGCGCTGGTCAAGGCCGGTGTGGACGCCATCGTGGTGGACACGGCCCACGGCCACAGCAAGGGCGTGATCGACCGTGTGCGCTGGGTCAAGCAGAACTACCCGCAGGTCGACGTGATCGGCGGCAACATTGCCACGGGCGCTGCCGCGCTGGCCTTGGTCGAGGCCGGTGCCGACGCCGTGAAGGTCGGCATCGGCCCGGGTTCGATCTGCACCACCCGCATCGTGGCGGGTGTGGGCGTGCCCCAGATCATGGCCATCGACAGCGTGGCCACGGCACTCAAGGGCACGGGCGTTCCGCTGATTGCCGACGGCGGCATTCGCTACTCGGGCGACATTGCCAAGGCCCTGGCGGCCGGGGCATCAACGGTGATGATGGGCGGCATGTTCGCCGGCACCGAAGAAGCGCCGGGCGAAGTCATTCTGTACCAGGGCCGCAGCTACAAGAGCTACCGCGGCATGGGCTCCATCGGTGCCATGCAGCAGGGCAGTGCCGACCGTTACTTCCAGGAGTCGAGCACCGGCAACCCCAATGCCGACAAGCTCGTGCCCGAAGGCATTGAAGGCCGTGTGCCCTACAAGGGCTCGATGGTGTCCATCGTGTTTCAGATGGCGGGTGGCGTACGTGCCTCCATGGGCTACTGCGGCTGTGCCACGATTGAAGAGATGAACAACAAGGCCGAGTTCGTCGAAATCACCACCGCGGGCATCCGGGAAAGCCACGTCCACGACGTGCAGATCACCAAGGAAGCACCGAACTACCGCGCCGACTGAGGCGATCCGCAACGCAGGCCCGAACCCCTCCCAGGCGTTCGGGCCTTTGTCTTTCCTGCTCTGTCCCATGCAACACCAGAAAATCCTCATCCTCGATTTCGGCTCGCAAGTCACGCAGCTGATCGCCCGCCGGGTGCGCGAGGCGCACGTTTACTGCGAGGTGCATCCCTGCGATGTCTCGGACGACTGGGTGCGCGCCTACGCGGCCGACGGCCTGCTCAAGGGGGTGATCCTCTCGGGCAGCCATGCCAGCGTGTATGAAGAGACCACCGACAAGGCCCCCCAGGCCGTGTTTGAGCTGGGTGTGCCGGTGCTGGGCATCTGCTACGGCATGCAGACCATGGCCCAGCAGCTGGGCGGCAAGGTGGAAGGCGGGCACAAGCGCGAGTTCGGCTATGCCGAAGTCCGCGCCCGCGGCCACACCGAGCTGCTGCGGGACATTGCCGACTTCACCACGCCCGAGGGGCACGGCATGCTCAAGGTGTGGATGAGCCACGGCGACAAGGTCACTGAGCTGCCGCCGGGCTTCAAGCTCATGGCAAGCACCGACAGCTGCCCCATCGCAGGTATGGCCGACGAAGTGCGCCGCTTCTATGCCGTGCAGTTCCACCCCGAGGTCACGCACACCGTGCAGGGCAGGGCGCTGCTGGAGCGCTTCGTGTTGAACATCTGCGGCACGCAGCCGGACTGGGTGATGCGCGACCACATCGCCGAGGCGGTCGAAGCCATCCGCGCGCAGGTGGGCTCCGAGGAGGTGATCCTGGGCCTGTCGGGCGGCGTGGATTCCAGCGTGGCTGCGGCCTTGATCCACCGCGCAATCGGGGACCAGCTGACCTGCGTATTCGTGGACCACGGCCTGCTGCGTTTGAACGAAGGCGACATGGTGATGGACATGTTTGCCGGCAAGCTGCATGCCAAAGTGATTCGCGTGGACGCAAGCGAGCTGTTCCTGCGCGAGCTGGCAGGGGTCAGCGACCCGGAGCAGAAGCGCAAGATCATCGGCCGGCTGTTTGTGGACGTGTTCAAGGCCGAGGCCGAGAAGCTCAAGGCCAGCGGCCAGGGGCACCGCGGAGCGACCTTCCTGGCGCAAGGCACGATCTACCCGGACGTGATCGAGTCGGGCGGCGCCAAGAGCAAGAAGGCCGTCACCATCAAGAGCCACCACAACGTGGGCGGCCTGCCCGAACAACTCGGTCTGAAGCTGCTGGAGCCGCTGCGTGACCTGTTCAAGGACGAGGTGCGCGAACTCGGCGTGGCGCTGGGCCTGCCGCACGACATGGTGTACCGCCATCCGTTCCCGGGCCCGGGCCTGGGCGTGCGCATTCTGGGTGAGGTCAAGAAGGAATACGCAGATCTGCTGCGCCGCGCCGACGCGATCTTCATCGAAGAGCTGCGCGCCGCCGTCGACCCGGCTTCGGGCAAGAGCTGGTACGACCTGACCAGCCAGGCCTTCACGGTGTTCCTGCCGGTCAAGAGTGTGGGCGTGATGGGCGATGGCCGCACCTACGATTACGTCGTGGCCTTGCGTGCCGTGCAAACCAGCGACTTCATGACCGCCGATTGGGCCGAACTGCCCTACAGCCTGCTCAAGCGGGTGTCGGGCCGCATCATCAACGAGGTGCGCGGCATCAACCGTGTGACCTACGACGTGAGTTCCAAGCCGCCCGCCACCATCGAGTGGGAGTGACATGGGGCACCTGCTGACACGGTGGCGCGGCAGCCGCGGCGCGGGTCCTTGCAAGCGGGGTTCCGCGCCAGTGCAGAGGGTATGATTCGCGCGCTGTCTTGAGCCCCTGTGTTCAGCGCGGCTTGTTTCTTTGTCTGCCCGTAGCTCAACTGGATAGAGCAATTGCCTTCTAAGCAATAGGTCGGGGGTTCGAGTCCCTCCGGGCAGGCCAAAACTTCATCTCACCAAGGCTCACCGCCTCTCGAAACCCGCACGCTGCTTGGTGTTGCGGGTTTTTTCTTGTCTCATGCCATTCCGTTGCTTAGCATGACATACCAACACACTGTTGGTATGTCTGCTGGTATCTCCACACGCCTGCCCAGTAGATACCAACAACAGGGAGGCGCATGGCACTTACAGATACATTTGTTAAAAACGTCAAGCCAACCGGCTCTGCCACGGGGGAGAAGTATGCTGATGGGTACGGCCTGTACCTGCACGTTAAACCGGCGGGCAAGTATTGGCGCATGAACTACCGTCATCTTGGTAAGCAGAAAACTCTCGCGATTGGTGTGTATCCGGTGGTCTCTCTGGCCAAGGCTCGCAAACGCCGCGAAGAGGCCCGCGAGATGTTGGCCGAAGGCTTGGACCCCGGCGCAGCAAAGAAGGCAGAGAAACTAGCAATCCGAGTTGCCGCAGCCAACACCTTCGAAGCGGTAGCGCGCGAATTCCATGCCACCCAGGCCAGCGGCTGGAGTCCGCGCTATGCGACGCGTTGGATAGAGCGAATGGAGAAGGACCTATTCCCTTACATCGGTAAGCTGACGCTGCCAGACATTACGGCCCCCGTGCTGCTGGATGCGCTGCGTAGGGTAGAAAAGCGTGGTGCCAATGAAACCGCCCATACACTGCGCCAGACTTCCGGGCAGGTTTTCCGTTACGGGGTGCAAACTGGGCGCTGCGAGCGCAGCCCTGTGCCAGACCTGCACGGTGCACTGAAGCCCATCGTGGTTAAGCACATGGCTGCCGTGCTGGAGCCTGCTAAGGCAGGAGAGCTCCTGCGGGCCATTGACGGCTACACCGGTCAACCGATGACAAAGGCGGCACTGGCTTTGTCTGCTCTGCTGTTTCAACGACCGGGCAACATCCGGCAGATGGAATGGGCGTGGATCGACTTTGAAAAAGCCATGCTAACCATTCCATCTCAGGACATGAAGCGGCGACTGGCGCAAAAGATCAACGGCAGGCCACACTTTGTGCCCCTGGCCCCGCAGGCCATCGCCATCTTGAGAGAGCTGCAACCCCTCACTGGTCATGGCCGCTACGTTTTTCCCAGCCTGCGTACAGGTGAGCGTTCGATGAGTGACAACACCATCAACGCCGCGCTGCGGCGCATGGGTTTTGCATCCGACGAAATGAGCGCTCACGGGTTCCGAGCTATGGCGCGTACGCTTATGGTTGAGCGCATACACGGCATGTCGGCCGAGGTGATCGAAGCTCAACTGGCGCATGGCAAATCGGGGCCGCTGGGGGCAGCCTACGACCGCGCTGAATTCATGGAGCAGCGGCGTAGGATGATGAATGTGTGGGCCGACTATTTAGATAAGTTACGTACTGGTGCGGACGTGATCCGGTTGAGAACGGCATGAGTCAAAACACGTAATCGGTATTCAAAGTTGTACTAACCGTAGCTTCGGCGTGTCCATCCCAGGCCCTTGTCTGGTTCGTCATCACTGGGGTTTTGCTGTCGCCGGCGCGCGGGTGTACGACCCTTTCCGATGAGACCCCCGAGCAGTCACTGCAGCGGGCGATACTGGCGTTCAATCGTTGCCCGGCCAATTGCAATGCAGGGGATGCAGGAGCGCCCGGCGATGCGCAAGTCCGCGAAACCGAGCGCGCCTACGGGGGGCGTGAGGCCTACGAGCGCGCCAAGGCTGCAGGCCGCACGAAGCTGGCTTACGGCCAGTGGGTGCAGGTTCGCACGCCGAACTTCCAGCGGTGGTTTGGGATTGGGAGGTGGCCAGGCAAGTCAAGCGCACCGCCTCTACCTTTGACCAGGCCCGAGAAGCCGCAGCGGCGTTCCAGGGGGCAGGGCTTGACCAACCATGTCAGCGGCATCGTCGCGCGTGTGTCACGCAATGCGCTGGACAAGATGCTCAGCAGCAAGGCGGCGGGCCAGTCTGAGCCGCCCGTAGCACATGCCGCGGCGGTGGCGAATCTGGATGCCTTGTTTGAATCCGCTGTGCTAGGCCGGAGCAAGCCTGACCGCGACGGTAACCCCAACATCCGGGCGATTCATCGGTTCTCTGCCCCGCTGAACGTCAACGGTCAGGTCATGCTGGCCAAGATGACGGTGAAGGAAACGGTTCGCGCCGATCAGCCCAATCCGCTGTACACCGTGGAATCGGTAGAGTTCAACGAAAAATCCCCCGCAGCTCAATGGGTGGACTCGACTGTTCAAGCTGATGAGCTTGACCCGACTTCCATCCGCTCTGCGGGGGACCTAAGAAGCCTAGCGCAGCGTGTGCAGGACTTCAACACCGTCACATTGGAAGACGGGCAAAAGAAAACCCCGGTAGCTTCTCCGAGGGATACCCCCATCGCTGGGGAACGCGCCACTTCGGCCAATACCGGGGTTTCCGACCTTGTACGCTGCCCGCTGCAGCGTGTCAACCCCGATTCTGTTTCCAAGGTGGTGGACCCACAGACCGGCGAGCCGCTGTGTGTGTACCCCGGTTCGACGGACTTCGATGCCATTGCGAATGGCGTCCTGCCGTCCAACGCTCGCAGCGATACCGGGAATGTTCGAAATGGCCGTCTTGAACGCGGTACGGGTCAAGACCTCGAATCCGAGGACGGCCGTGTCAATCACAGCCGCCAAGCCGACGGCGAAGTGGCCGCGGCCAGAGAGGGCACTGCAAGTGTGCCCGGCGACCCAAGGGAAGGATTTGATTCCCTTGGGCCTACGCAGATCGCCCCTACACCTACGCGTAACGACCTGGGAGCGGGCACCGCACTTATTGTGAGGGATACGGACATCGCCGGCAATCCACAGAGATGCCCTGCGGGTAGCAGCCCAAACCTTCGATTTGCCGGGCATCCTGTAAACCGCTACGAGATTTGAGATGCTCCCCAAGCGGAGCAGCGAAAACCCTGGCGGCAGGACAACATGACCTTTCCGCTGAGATGTGCTGAGTGGGTTTTTGCTCTTCGCTACTGGACGGGATGGATTAGCACGCGATCAGCGTACACACCTCACTTCACCGCACCTCCGGCACATCCTCCAAACAGGTCGTGTACGCCGGTGTCCTCCTCTCCTGGCGCATCCGCCAGTCCCGCTGGCTCCCGGCTGCAGCCACCGTCCCCACCCGCACCGTGTGCCGACCCCAGCGGGCGTTCACCGCATCCATGGCCTGCATCAGCCGTCCCCGGGCCTCGGGCTGGCGTTTGTCGCTCTCGTGCGCGTCCAGGCCCAGCTCGAACTGCACCTGGTCTTTGCTGGCCAGATCGAGCAACATCACCCCGGCCTTTGTGAGATCGAATCCTTCCTGGTAAATCGCCTTGAGGCCCGCCAGGCCTGCGCGTACGATCACGGCCGTATCGTCCGTGGGGCGGAGCAGCGGCACCACCATGGAGCGCGAATACTGCGCGGTCTTCCGAAACGGACTCGTGCGCACGAACACCAGCACCTGTCCGGTCACGCTGCCCTGACGCCGCAGCTTCTCGGCCGCCCGGGTCGCAAACTCAGAGACGGCCTCTTCCAGGTCACGCAGGCCTTGTACGGGTCTGCCAAAGCTGCGTGTGCAGGCAATCTCCTGCTTGGGTGCTGGTTCGTGCTCCAGCGCGATGCAAGGCACTCCCTGCAGCTCCCGCACAGTGCGCTCCACGATCACCGACCATCGCTGGCGCGCTGTGGCGGGGTCCATGCGCACCAGGTCGAGCGTGGTCTTCAAGCCTTGGGCCTGCATGTCTTGCGCAAGGCGAGGGCCGATGCCCCACACTTCCTTGAGCGGGATGCTCGCCAGCAGCGCTTCGCGTTCGCCCGGAGTGAGGCTGGCCAGGTTGCACACCTGAGAGAGATGGGCGGGGTAGCAGCCCTTACGCTCCGCATCCTTGGCCACATGGTTGGCGAGTTTGGCCAAGGTCTTGGTCTCGCCAATCCCCACGCAGGTGGGAATGCCGATCCACTGCAGGATGCGCTCTCGCAGGGCCAGTGCGCGGGCCTGCAGGTTCCCCCGGATGCCCGAGAGGTCCACAAAGGACTCATCGATGCTGTAGACCTCCTGCGTGTGACCCAAGCCTGCAATGAGGCTCATCATGCGGTCGGACATATCGCCATAGAGCGCAAAGTTCGCCGACAGCGCCACCAGGCCCTGGCGCTCCAGATGCCGGATCTCATGCCAGGGGTGCCCCATGCGCACGCCCATGGCTTTGGCTTCCTCCGACCGGGCGATGGCGCAACCGTCGTTGTTGGAGAGAACGACCAGAGGCTTGCCGATCAGCGAGGGCCTAAACACCCGTTCGCAGCTGGCGTAGAAGTTGTTGCCATCAACCAAGGCAAACATGGCCACTCCTGCCGTGCCAGTCCTACTTCCCGCGCCGGGTTGTCTGCGGCCGGCGTGTGAACAGCTTCACGCAGCTCACGACGACCCCCCAGATGAACACGGTCTGGCCCTCGCGCGGAACGATGTCAGGAAACGTCGGGTTCAGGGCCTCCAGCCGCATCTGTCGGCCGCGGTTGCGCAGCACCTTGCAGGTGAACTCCTCATCAATCACGGCCACGACGATGTCCCCGGAGTACGGGCGCTCGGCCCGGTCCACCACCAGCAGATCACCGTCAAAGATCCCGGCACCAGTCATCGACAAACCACGGGCGCGCAGCAAGAAGGTGGCTTGGGGATGCCGGATCAGGATGGAGGCCAGATCGATGCGCTGGGCCCCGAGGTCTTCGGCCGGGGACGGAAAGCCTGCGCGCACCTGTCCCGACAGATACTGGAGCCACACAGGTGCCTCGCCCAGCGGCACGGGCTGCGCAGCAAACTGGGGGCTCAAGGAGCTGTACATAAATACAGTATATTGCCCAGGCCCCCGCAGCCCACCCGGTGCACCCGCACTGCTGTCGGGCACCAGGTGCGCCACTTGCAGGGCTCAAGCAAGCTGCGTTAGGCAGCCAGCAAACGGCCCAACAGCGAAAGTACACAGAGCGGAGACAAGCATGTGTTCCCACTACCAAGGGGTCCAAGATCCCAAGACCTACGCCGAACGCTTCAAAGCCGAGCCTCCGCAGGCGCCGACCAAATCCGATCTCTGGCCTGGCTACCTGGGCAGCTTTGTGCGCCGCCATCCGCATGCCGATGTGGGGGACGAGGCCGTACCCGAGTACGAAGCCCTGCCGGGTTTATTCGGTCTGGTGCCTCACTGGGCCACCGACCTCAAGCTTGCTCGCCACACCTTCAACGCCCGCAGCGAGACTGTGGCCACCAAGCCCAGCTTCCGGGATGCCTGGCACCGCGGGCGGCACTGCATCATCCCCGCTGAGGCCATCTACGAGCCCGACTGGCGGTCAGGCAAGGCCGTGGCCACACGCATTACCCGGGCCGATGGGGCCCCGATGGGCATAGCAGGCCTGTGGGATCGCTGGAAGCAGCCGGACGGCACCTGGCTGCACTGCTACACCCTGCTGACCATCAACGCCGACCAGCATGCGCTCATGCGCCAGTTCCACAAGCCCACCGATGAAAAACGCATGGTGGTGATCCTGCCGGAAGCTGCTTACGCTGATTGGCTCAAGGCCGATGCGAGAACGGCCATGGAGTTTCTGCATCCGTATCCGGCCGATCAGTTGGTGGCGGAGCCTGCACCACTGAAGGTGCGCACCCGGGAGGTTGAAGCATGAAGCGGCTTGCAATGGGGGTGATGCTGGCTGCGTTAGAACATGCAGCGCAATAGAGACTTGGAGCGGCGTGGTAACCGGGTGGCGCTCCAACGTACGCTCAGATGAAGAGGCGCCGGAGATGCGGTAGGCGGCCATCATGTGCTGGGCCACCCTCATGCATTCCTCAACCCTTGAAGCCTAGATAAGGCGAGATCGCTCCACAGAACGGTACCCTGAAATCGGAAGCCATCGTTCTGCCCGGTCTGAAGTCGCGAGGAAGTATTCAATCGGAACCACCTCGTCCGGACAGTGCGTCGCGAGCCTGGCACCGGCCCGATTTCTCTTTCTCGGGACGCTATCTAACCTCGTTTGAGGTGATTAGGTCCAGCCCATCGAACCGCGGCGAAGCCAGTACCTGTCAAAAGATTGTTTCACCTTTTGAGGGACGGGCCGGTACAGACCGTGCCCTTCCTTTTCGATCTTCCCCGTCTGGACCAGCACGCGTAATCGGTTGTCGACGGTAGTCTCTGGCAAGCATACGTCTTTCACCAAATCGGACCTGGATACGAGCACTGGGCGGCCAGTTTGCATGTACAGCTTCCAGATGGCAGCTAGCACTATTGAACTGGTTGCCCCGTGGGGAAGCCGTTTTCCAGAAGCTTTGCGCATGGGGAAAAACTAAGAATTTTTCGATGGTCAACTTATTGATTTTAAAGTGTTTTATCTCACTGAGTTTCAAAAAATCTAAGAGTGAGCCCCCCCCTCGGGTTTGTCGAGCGGCAGACGAATTTGGAGACTCGGTCAGGTGCGCACTTTCATGCCATCGCACAGCGAGCCGCCTAAGGCCATGGCAGCTTGCTGGGTCCCAACAGGAGTCACCAAATGACCAAACCAACACAGGCTACAAATGCTCTAGCGCCTGAGACACACTCTCCCTTGCCGAAGGTATCTAACGCCCGCTTGGAAACAGCTATCCCGAGTTTTGACGACTTGCCTGATTCCGCGCTGGCACGTCAATCCCAGCTCGTGCGTGACCCCAAGTATCCCGCCCGCCCAACGCCCCTGCCGTTTTCACCGGCCACCTTTTGGCGCAAAGTAAAAGACGGAACGTTCCCCCAGCCAGTGAAGTTGGGCGCTCGGATCACAGCATGGCGTGTGGGCGACGTACGCAGATGGATCGCCGCACAAGGTGCTGAGTGAAAGGACGGCATCATGCACAGAGCGGACAACAGCCAATCTGCCGGCAGTTCAAGCTTCAAAGCGAGCTGCACAGGTGTCTTGCCGGCGTCGGCCACTATCAATGCTGGCAACACGTTTGCCAGCCTAGTAGCCCCCATCGAGCTGGCTGGCAACAACTCCACACGGCGCAACGTCGCAGACGGAGCCCGCCCGAACGACAAGGGGGGCAGCATGAGCACCCCAGCAGCTCTGTTCCATGCCGCAGTGGCGGCCACTGGCATTTCCCCGCCTGACTTGATTCAGGACGACGGCAATCTGCACCGATTTAGCACCAACGGCACCCCAGGCAACAAAGACGGCTGGTATGTTCTCTATGGTGACGGTGTCCCGGCTGGCACCTTTGGATGCTGGCGTAATGGCTTTTCGCAAACCTGGAGCAGCAAGCCCGACACCGCGATGACTCAGGCTGAGCGCGATGCACATGGCCGGCGCATCCAGGAAATGAGAGCGCAGCGTAATGCCTATCTAGCCGAACGCCAGCAACAAGCCCGCACAACAGCGGTGGCACTGTGGCAGGCTGCAGCACCAGCCATGCAGCATGAGTACCTTGCACGCAAGGGCATACAGCCCCACGGTGCCCGGTGTGATGGGTACCGGCTTGTGATCCCCTTGCGGGACGTTGACGGCACGCTGCACAGCCTACAGACGATAGCGCCCGACGGAGATAAGAGATTCATGCCCGGCGGGCGTGTGGTGGGCTGCTATCACTCCATGGGCAAGCCCAAGGGCCTGCTGGTGGTATGCGAGGGCTTCGCCACCGGGGCAAGCATCCATGAAGCCACGGGGCACGCGGTAGCAGTGGCCTTCAACGCTGGCAACCTCCTGCCCGTGGCCCAGGCGCTGCATGGCAAATACCCGGCGCTGCGCATCATCGTGGCCGCTGACGATGACTGGCGCACCGATGGGAACCCCGGCCTAACCAAAGCTGCCGAGGCGGCGCAGGCGGTCGGCGGTGACCTTTCAAAACCTGACTTTGGCGACAACCGTCCAGAGAAGGCAACGGACTTCAACGACCTGCACCAACTACTGGGGCTGGATGCAGTGAAGGCATGTATTGATGGTGTCGTGACAGCATCCACCGTCAGCGGCTGGGCAGACCCCGTACCCTTGCCCAGTGGCCTGCCGCCGGTAGCCCCATTTGATGCAGAGCTGCTGCCCGAGGCGCTACGCGATTGGGTCGCTGACATTGCGGACCGTATGCAGTGCCCGCCTGACTTTACGGCAGTAGGCGCTTTGGTGGCGCTTTCTAGCCTGATCGGTGCGCGCGCTGTGGTCAAGCCCAAGGCCCGCGACGACTGGGCAGTGACACCCAACCTTTGGGGCGCCATCGTGGGCCGGCCTGGTGTGATGAAGTCACCTGCACTGAGCGAAGTATTGAAGCCTTTGCAGTGCCTTGAAAAAACGGAGCGGGAACAGTGGCAGGCAGCGCACGAAGCCTGGCAACTCGATTGCAAGGTGGTCGAGCTGGCCGCCAAGGCGAATGAAAAACAGGTTAAAGCCCAGGCCGCCAAGGATCCAGCCAAAGCGCGCGCGCTGCTCCAGTCAGCGAACAACCTCACCCCAGCCCCTACCATGCGCCGTTACGTGGTCAACGATGCCACTGTGGAAAAGCTGGCCGATCTGCTGACTGTGAACCCGTGGGGCACGCTGGTGTACCGCGATGAAATCCACGGCTTGTTGTGCAGCATGGACAAACAGGGCCAAGAAGGGGCTCGAGGTTTCTACCTGACTGGCTACGACGGTAACCAAGGACATGCCGTAGACCGCATCGGGCGTGGTGAATCGTTTGTGCCCCGCGTGTGTTTGGCAATGCTGGGCGGGATTCAACCCGGCAAGGTGCAGAGCTATGTGCGCGAGGCCGTGGCAGGCGGGGCAGGTGATGATGGTCTGCTACAGCGCTTCGGGCTCACAGTGTGGCCTGATGTGAACCGCGAGTTTGTGTACGTGGATCGTTGGCCCGACACCCCCGCAAAGCAGGCTGCATGGGCCGTGTTCGAGCGGCTGAGCCAACTCCAGCCTGCCACCAACAGCGACGCACAGGAGTGGCGCTTCACGCCCAAGGCGCAGGTCCTGTTCGAGGAGTGGTTGATCCCATTTGAAACGGAGCTGCGTGGTGATGAATTGCACCCCGCTCTGGTGTCGCACTTGGCCAAATACCGCAAGCTGATCCCAGCCCTAGCGCTGATATTTGCCCTTGTAGACACTCCGGACAGCGAGAACTTGATCCATGAGCGTGAGCTGATACGTGCACTGGCTTGGGCCGACTACCTGCGCACGCATGCAGAGCGCTTGTACGCTGCTGCAGTAATGCCTGAAACCAGCACAGCCAAGCAGCTGCTAGACAAGATCACGTCAGGCAAGCTGACTGACAGCAACGCGGTTTTGCTGGATGCCTTCGCTCCACGGCAGGTAGCCGTAAAGCACTGGGCAGGTCTGGGTACGCCAGATGCCGTGCGCAAGGCGGCCGACCTGCTGGCTGATTACGGCTGGCTGGTGCGCGAGGCCACGCCCAGTGGTGCGGCGGGGGGCCGCCCCGGCGAGCGCTACGTCCTACACCCGATGCTGGTGAAAGGGGGGCGGCGATGAAGTGGCTGCAGCGCCTGAAATCGGCCACAAGCTCAAATCGTGACGCTACGAAACCTACAGAACCGGGTTTTATAGGTTTCGTAGCGTGCCGGGTAACACCCTCGGAAAAATTCGTTGCCCCACTGCAGTTGCCAGCCAACGACATCAGCACCAACCTTGACCGCTGGTGTTGGCCCAGTAGCTCTGCGATGAACACCGCGGAGATCGACACCTTCATGGCGCGGCTCGCACGGTTCACGGACAAGGGGCTGAACCTTGCTGATGCCGAGGCAATGGCAGAGGGGTTAATCCAGCGCGACCGTGAGATGGATGACCGGCATCTGTGCCTGGAGTGCGTCCACTTGCGCGGCGGCACCGGGCGCTTGTATTGCGGTAAGGCAGTGCTGGCCGGCATCGGTTCGCGTGCCGCCGATGCAACCCTGGCAAGCGACCTCACGCGCCAGCTCCAGCGATGCGCTGGTTTCACCACCTATCACGGTAAAGCAAACGACCATGAGCAAGTCCAACAAAAAACCTGATGCCGCTCACAGCGGCCCTCCTTCACAGCGCTTGAACCGCAAAGCTCGTCTGTGTATTGATGGCGCAACGCCAGAAGATACCGCCCTGAACTTCGCCAACCTGATGATTTCGCCGGAAATGGCGAGTTTCCGGGTCATCACCAATCGCGAACGCCGCGAGTTGATAGACCAGCTTGATACGCCCGCTTTGATTGCGGCGCTACGCCAGCAGACCCAGACGGTGCACAAGGGCGATTTGCGGTCAGCGGAAGCCATGCTGATGAACCAAGCGATGGCCCTGCAGTCGCTGTTCGTGAAATTGGCAGAGACTGGCTTGCAGGCGGACCTGCTGCGCCAGCAGGAAACGGCGCTGCGCTTGGCGCTCAAGGCCCAAAGCCAATGCCGGGCCACTCTCGAAACCTTGGCCAACATCAAGAACCCGCCCGTCGTGTATGCCAAGCAGGCCAACGTGACCACCGGCCCTCAGCAGATTAACAATGGCCCACCGACGACTCCCACAGGCACGCGGGAAGAAATTTTTGAAGAAAACAAACTGAAGGAGCTGAGCCATGACAAGCAGCAAGGGCTGGACGCCGGAGCGACGGGCGCAGCAGGCGGCACGCATCCGGGAGCAGCAGCCATGGCTCAAGTCCACCGGGCCGAAAAGCGCAGCCGGTAAGGCGACGGTGTCACGCAACGCATTCAAGGGCGGATATTGGCGGGAGCTGCGTGATATGGCCCGTGACCTTGATCAATGCCTGCTCGAATTGCGGCGTGGGCTTGATAAGTTCTAGGAGTCTGCTATGCAGAGCTGCGTCTCACCGGACGCTGCTCTTCCTCATGTCCGTCATTCTCCGGGTGGGTTGACGGACTTCGCGAACTTCGGATCGGTGCGGCTGGCGGGGGGATAGTTCACCGCAATTAAATGCTCGAAACAAAGAATGGCGTTTGGGCCAGCGGCGGCTACAGGTTGATTGCGGAAGTTCGACACCTGCGAGCTAGACATCTGCACGAAAGGTGGTAACAGTCGTTCGCGAACGGTTCGGCTTAGAGAAGCGTACCGACGTTTGGATGTTACCCTCCCGAACCTATGAGCCCATCTGACACAACGTGACATACGCCCCTTACCTCTGCTATAGACACCCCGTTTGCCGAGTCACAACGCGAACTGAGGACCGACGCCGCAACAATCGAGCGAGCAAAGAGCGCAAAACAGAATGAGCGATTGGGATTTTCTTCACGACATGCACGACCGTGGATACAGCGCCGACGACATAGCGGCTGCTGCGGCCTGCGGCTATGCACCTTGGGAAGCCAAGTACATCGACCGACAGTGGGCCGAGGAACAACTTGAGGGTGAGCCACAGGACACTGCCGCCTCGATTCAACCTGTAGGAAGCAGGGAAGGTTTCCCGTTCAGTATCCTAGAGCAGACGGAAATCTTCCTAGACTTGGTCGACTGCGCCGAGCGGCATTTCGAGAATACCGGCCGATACCTTCAGGTGTGGGGCGAACTGGGAGAAATCTACGCAGAGATCAAATTCGGTCTTCGCCGCCATGCGACCCATGCGCCAGGCTCTGACGGCACGATTGACGGCAAGCGGGTTGAGGTGAAGACCATCTCACCGGAAAAGGCCAGCGACCACGTAATGGTCAAGAGCCAAGGCAACTTTGAGAAACTGCTGATCATCCGGATTGATCGGCACTTCCAGTTCCAAGGCAAGCTTATCGACCGCAGCCAGTTGAGTGGCGGCGCGGGCAAGTACCTCAAGGGTCGACTTCCCTGACGCTGTGACTGGAGTCGAGAAAGATGCCTTTCCGGTAGATGATGGGCAGTTTGCAGTCGCTCGTTTCCGCACGACAGATAAACGGCTTACCCTGCATTGCTGACACCTGCTAACGTGGCGTGACTGACAACAACGTGGCGATACTGCCGGTTAGGGGTGGTTAGTCCGTGATGTTCACAGCGAAATGCCGCGTAGTGGCGTAAGCTGCATGAGTGCGCCCGCACTCAAAGGAACGGCAAAAGCTAGGCGCTTTTAACATGATAGTGGCCACCCCAGCTCTCCCCAATCACCTGCGCCTGTTGCAGTACCAAATCCACTGCCTCTTCCTGTAAGTCCGGCGGGTACTTGTACTTGCGCAAGATCCGCTTGACCATCAGCCGCAGTTTGGCCCGCACACTTTCTCGCTCCGACCAATCCACCGTCAGGTTCTGGCGTAGGTTCTCGGTCAGTTCGTGGGCGATCTTCTTGAGGGTTTCGTCGGTGAGTTCTTTGACCGCTGATTCGTTGGTGGCCAAGGCGTCGTAAAAACGTACCTCGTCTTCGGTCAGGCCCAGCAGCTCGCCCCGGCTCGCAGCCTCACGGAACTTCTTGGCCATCTCGACCAGTTCCTCCATCACCTGGGCGGTTTCGATGGAGCGGTTCTGGTAGCGCTTGATCACATTGCCCAGCAGGTCGGAGAACTTCTTTTCCTGCACCACGTTGCTGCCGAAGCGGCTCTTGATTTCGCCTTCGAGCAGGCGTTCAAGCAGTTCGACGGCCAGGTTCTTTTCGGGCAGGTTCTTCACCTGGGCCAGGAACTCATCGTCCAGCAGGCCGATGTTGGGTTTGTCCAAGCCCACGGCATCGAAGATGTCCACCACTTGGTCGGACACCACGGCGTTGCTGATGATTTGGCGGATAGCCTCGTCGCGCTGTTCGTCGGTACGTTTTTTGGCGGTGATGTCCCGCTTTGTCAGGATGACCTTCACGGCTTGCATGAAGGCGACTTCTTCCCGCACTGCCTTGGCCTCGTCCAGGGTGCAGCACAGCGAGAAGGCTTGGGTCAGTGCCAGCGTGGTGTCGGCAAAACGGCGTTTGCCGTCCTTGCCGCCTTCTTCCCGCAGGCCCAAGATATGGTTGGCAGCCTTGGCCAGGGTTTGGTGCCCCCCGGTCAGGAAGTCGCTGTAATCGCAGCCATGCAGCATGGATTGCAGGACATCGAGTTTTTCCATGAGGACGCTGTACGCCTCGCGGGCATCCACGGTGGGGGTACCCCGGCCTTTGCTGGCGGTGTACTCCTTCATGGCGGCTTTGAGTTCGTTGCCGATCCCGATGTAGTCCACCACCAGGCCGCCTTGCTTGCCCTTGAAGACGCGGTTCACCCGTGCAATGGCTTGCATCAGGTTGTGGCCCTTCATGGGCTTGTCCACGTACAAAGTGTGTACGCAGGGGGCATCAAAGCCCGTGAGCCACATGTCGCGCACGATCACCAAGCGCAGCGGGTCGGCCGGGTCTTTGAAGCGCTTTTCCAGGCGCTTTTTGACCTTGCTGTCGTAGATGTGGGGGCGCAGCAGGGCTTTGTCGCTGGCGGAGCCGGTCATCACGATCTTGATGGCGCCTTTCTCGGGGTCTGGGTCGTGCCAGTAAGGGCGCAGCTTGATGATCTCGTCGTACAGGTGCACGCAGATGTCACGGCTCATGGCCACGACCATGGCCTTGCCCGATTGAGCGGTACTGCGCTCTTCAAAGTGAGCCACCAGGTCAGCGGCCACGCTGGCAACGCGGGGTTCGGCTCCGACGATCTTTTCCAGGGCTGCCCAGCGGCTTTTGAGCTTGGCCTGCTGGCTTTCTTCCTCGTCCTCGGCCAGCTCGTCCACTTCGTCGTCAATGGCGGGCAGGTCTTCGTCTTTCAAGCGCAGCTTGGCCAAGCGGGACTCGTAGTAGATGGCCACGGTGGCGCCATCTTCCTTGGCCTGCTGCATGTCATAGACGTGGATGTACTCCCCAAACACCGCACGGGTGTCGTGGTCGGTACTGCTCACCGGGGTGCCGGTAAAGCCCACGAAGGTGGCATTGGGCAGGGCATCGCGCAGGTGCTGGGCGTAGCCCGCCTGGTACTTCTCTTCGCCGGGTTTGCCTTTGAGGGTGGCCTTGAAGCCGTATTGGGTGCGGTGGGCTTCGTCTGCGATCACCACGATGTTGCTGCGCTCGGACAGCACCGGGAAGGTGTCTTCATCCTCCCCCGGCATGAACTTCTGGATGGTGGCGAAGATGATGCCGCCCGAGGGGCGGTTGCCCAGCTTGGCGCGCAGGTCGGGTCGCGTCAGCGCCTGCACGGGCTGTTCGCGTAACAGGTCTTGGGCCAGGCTGAACACGCCAAAGAGTTGTCCATCCAAGTCGTTGCGGTCGGTAATGACCACGATGGTAGGGTTCTCCATCGCGGCTTCTTGCATCACACGGGCGGCAAAGCAGGTCATGGTGATGCTCTTGCCGCTGCCCTGGGTGTGCCACACCACGCCGCCCTTGCGGGATGCACCGGGGCGGGAAGCCGTCACCACTTCTTCGATGGCGGCGCGCACTGCGTGGAACTGGTGGTAGCCCGCGATCTTCTTGACGAGTTGGCCGTCGTCCTCGAACAGAACGAAGTAACGGATGTAATCCAGCAAATACTGCGGGGACAACACACCGCGCACCAAGGTTTGCAGTTCTTGAAACTGTCCCAGTGGGTCGAGGTTCACTCCATCAATCGTGCGCCAGGCCATGAAGCGCTCGGCGTTGGCAGACAGCGAACCCATCAGGGCATCGGTGCCGTCCGAGATCACCAGCACCTCGTTGTACTGGAACACGTCCGGGATTTGCTCCTTGTACGTCTCGATCTGGTCGAAGGCCTTCCAGATGTTGGCGTTCTCGTCGGCGGGGTTTTTGAGTTCCAGTAGCACCACCGGCAGGCCGTTGACGAACAGGATGATGTCGGGGCGGCGGGTTTTGTGTGGGCCCTTGATAGTGAACTGGTTGATGGCCCACCATTCGTTCTTCTCGGGGTGAGCCCAGTCGAGCAGGCGAACGAAGTCGCCGCGTGTCTCGCCGTCCTTTTGATACTGGACGGGAACACCGCCCACCAGCAGCTTGTGGAATGCGCGGTTGGCCGACAGCAGGGACGGGATGCCCAGATCTGTGACTTGCTTGATGGCGTCTTCAAGGGCGGCTACCGGGATGCCAGGATTCAGGCGGTTGATGGCTTCACGGAGCCGGAAGGGCAGGACAACTTGGCGGTAGTCGGCACGCTCGGGCGAAGCACCATCGAAGGCGATGTGGGGGCCGTAGCGGTGGGTGTAGCCCACGTCTTGCAGCCATGTCAGGGTTTCTTGTTCGAGCTGGTCTTCCGTCATGGTGCGATTCCCTCGATGATTTTTTTATCTGTACCGAGCGCATGCGTTGTTCCATTGGGCATGGCGTACGGCATGTCCAGATGCTCACCTCCAAGCAACGCTTGCTCATCCAGCGGGGCATCTAAATCAAATGGCAGCACCCATAAGGACAACCGCTCATCAAAATGAAAGGGCTTAAGTGGCTGCGTGAACTGTTCGGTGCGTGGATAAATCAACGCCATACGTCCAGCGCCGCCCAGGTATTTTTGCCCGTAGGCGTACAGTTGGTAAAAGTCCGACTGGCTCAGGCCGTACTTGCCCGGCTGGTCCGCCTCGTTCAGTAGCTTCCACTTGGTGTCTAGTACCCAGCGCTTTCCACTCTGGGTGATGAAGATGTCTGGCTCCAGCTGAAAAATGGGGGAACCATCGTGCATGCCCAGCGACTGGCTGCGTGCCGGGGTTCGCATCTCCACACCTGGGGCCAACGCGCGCCGCAGCCAGCGGGCCACATAGCGCTCGAACAGCTTCTCCATCGGAAACAGCAAGCTCAGACCTTGGTAATCGCCCGACACTGCCAGCGGCATATGCTGGTGCAAGATCAATTCGCACCACGGCTTCACCGCCCGGTAGTGAGCCAGCAGTCGATCGGTGCCCCAGGCCCGAAAGTCATGAGCAACTTGGCGGCTAGCGGGCACCTCGTGCAGTCGAACACTTAGCTCCTGCGCAAGCCTCCAGTTTTCAGGCGACTGCGTAGCTTGGCGAACGCGCTCTAGCGCCAATTTGAGCAAGCGGTTCTCAGGTCGGTCCGGCCCGTACACATCGTGGCGCACGTGAAAGTGATGTCCCTTGCCGGGCGGTTGTCGCAACTGCGCATTCAGGTTGACCTGCCCCCGTAAATATGGAAGTTCTTCCTCCACTCGCGCATAGTCCATGCGCAGGCCGCGGCTCAAAAGTACATCCAGCTCCTGCAAAAACTGATGCATCACCCATTCAGAAAGCGGCGCATCAAACAACTGCAGCGCGGCTGGACCCGCTTCACGCGTAGGCATGTCCAGCAAAGCCAGCAGCAGCTTGCGCAGTAGTGCTCGGGCTTCTTGTAGGGTGCCGCCTTCGGCATGGTGTTTGGGCACGATCTCGATCACCGTGCCGCAGGGCGTTTGCAGCACGCCCACATAGTTGTCCAGCTTCAGTTGCCGCCGTCCCTCTACTTGCGCCAGGCGGGCACCGCCGCGAGAAAATCGTTCGCTCAACTGGCACAGGTAATCAAAGGCCGAGGGGCTGATCTGCGCGCAGTCAAGCGACGGCGCGACCGCCTCGGTGCACAGCCAGGCATGCTCGCGCACCCGCACGGGCTTGGGGCGCTGCGTCATGCTGCGTGGGGGGCGGCCGTGCTGTCAGCGGGCGTGCTCTGCACAATGCCCTGGTAACTCTGCGGAAGAGCGAATGCTTCTGGATTGATGCGCCAGGTTTGCGGGCTGCGTGCAACGTTCACGTCTGGCCCTAGCAGCTTCGCTGTGTCCACGCTGTCAGACTGCACAAACTGATGTTCTTTGGCTTTTTTGCGATGGTCATTTAATACCCACTGAATGCGCTGCCAGTCATCAAAAAAATACTCCTGCAGCAGCGGTAGCACCTGATTGCGGAAGATGCTGCCCAATTGCTCCATGGTTGCTGTCTTGCGAAGCGGCATAAAGTACGCATGCCCCAGGCAATGGTCGCGGTCGAGCAACGCCTCAATGCGCTGGTTCATCGCGCGGAGCAACTGGCCCACGGTCACTCCCTCCAAGCCGGGCACCGTCACATCGTCCAGCAGGTCAGGGCGCGGCGGCATCTCATGAAACACGAAGCGCCGCCGCAATGCCACATCAAGCCCCGTTAACGAGCGGTCGGCCGTGTTCATGGTGCCAATCAGGTACACATTTGGCGGAACGCTAAAGCGCGTTTTGGAGTACGGCAGAACCACCTCCAAAGCCTCGTCAGCGCCTGCTCGTTTGGAGGGTTCGATCAGCGTGATCAGCTCACCAAAAATGCGCGCGATGTTGCCCCGGTTGATCTCGTCGATGATGAGAACGCGAGCCTCTTTCGGTACTACTTCTGTCGGCTTGGCAGAGCCTCGTTCCACGAGCTGCTGCACCAGAGGCGCCAAGATGTTCTGATAGCCGTTCACTAGATAGGGCTCAAGCCCTTTGCCTGGTAGTTTCCCAATCGCTTCTTTGTCTTTGATGTTTTGGATGGTGATCACCCCATCTTGCACCGCTTGAGTCAAGACATCCAGCATGGTCCTCGCAAAAGGGAGTTGGTTGCCGTTTGGTTTGGTGAGCATCACCACTTCATCCGTGACTTTCGTAACGACGTAGTCAGTATTGCCAACGGGCCCCAGAGAGAGCGCAATGCCTGGCACCGACCCTGCGCCATCCAGTAGCCGCTGCAACTTATCTGCGTCAACCGCACTCGGCTGCAATTGGTACAGCGTCATCTGGCTGAACTTCTTCTTCATCAGCTCGGTGTACGGCAGGGACGGCGAATACTTACGCAGCCAGCGCACGCGCCGCATTTGGCTGTATCCCTCCAGCGTCTCGTGTCGCTTGAACTCATAGTTGCCGACGATTTCGCCGATCGCCCGAAACTTCAAATTCCCATCCGTCACCACGATGAGGTGCCCAACGTCCATTTGGTTGACGAACGTCATCACGCTCCTTACGCCGTAATCGTGCTGTACGTTGTCAATGATGACCCCTGCCTGCCCGTAGCGGTCTGCAATGGCTTGCCGAGTGGTCGCGCCGGTGAAGTCCACCTGTGCCCCATAGCCCAGCAAGATATAGCCACCCTCAATACATTCGTCGTATACCTCGGCATCGGGCCCCTGGGTATCGCCCAATGACATCTTCCAGACCTTGCGCCCCTGCACAGAAATGCTGGGCAGATTCGATTGCAGCTGCGGGGCTGCCAGCGCACGGGCGGTGTCGCACAGTGCTTTGAAAACCCCATCTTCCACCTCGTATCGCAGCTGCTTGGTTTCTTCGTCGGTGGAGGCGCGCAAGCCCTCCACAAAATCCTCGTAGCTAAAGCTCTGGTGAAAAGTCACAAACCGCACGCGCTCCGCATGAGCCAGCGCATCAAAGCGCTTTTTCAGTGCCTCGCGGTCACCCTGGTTCTGCTCCCAAAACGCCCTGTCCAAGATCTTCAGCGCTGCATCAATCGTGGCGTATGTCTTGCCCGTGCCTGGGGGGCCAAACAAAATTTGGTTCAAAGGCTCGCTCATGGGCTGCTCTTTCGAAGGAATAGATGCGATTGACGCAGCGGTGGTAGGTACCGGCAGTGCGTCCGTCGTAGTGCCGTCTTGGCGTTGAAAACTCAAGCGGTAGGCGCCGTCTGCTTCTTTGTGGATCACGGCCCGATCCCCTGCTTTTAACTGCGCACTGTTGAACAGGCCGCCGAAACGTTCCCGCAGCCGGTTGCGATTGGCCTGCACCCATGTCTGGATGGACTCGCCAGTGGGCAACGCCAGTGTGAATTTGAGCTGCGGCGTGGCCTTCTCATCGGGCGAAATGCACTCGGGCGGAAACAGCGCCTGCAGTTTGGGTACCTTGAGGTATCCACTGCGAATATCGCCTTGCGAGAGCACTACGCTCAGCATCGTTTTCGAGCCGTCGTAGTCATCTGGCCAGCAGGCCTCGCGGCTTTGCAATGCGGGCACGCGCGGGTCGGCGGCTGCCCCGTCAGCAAGCCGTGCAGCTACATCGGCGTCCAGCAATTGCCAGGGGGTGGCATCATCAGCAAGCCCCGCAGAGCCATCCGCTTCAGTTGGCGTTGGGCTGGATGTCAACGCGTCTTCGGCAGCGCCGACGGCAGACACACCAGGCTGATGCAACCTGGCGCGCACCCCTTGCGGCGTGCACTCCATCACCAGCACCTTGGTGGCCGTCCATACCTGCGGGTCATCGGTGCGGCCCGCGTGGATGGTGTGGTTTTGGGTCACCCACCAGTCCAGGTCCGACTCGTGCAGCGCCAACACCAGTTGACAAAACGCCTCAGTCTGCCCGGCCTGCCTCAGTCGATCAGCCAGTTGAGGTACAGCCGCAAAGTGCTCCAGCACCTCATCCACATCGCGTGGGGGCGCTAGGCCCAGTGCGGGGGCGTACAAGGCCTTCACAAACCCCTGCGGCGTGATGCCGGGGCACAGCTCTCGCGCTACCTCGAAGTACGCCATGAGCTTGAGCATGCGCGCCACGGGCTTGTGCGCCGGGGGAATATCCGCCACCGGGCAACCCAGCGCACGCAGAAAGTGGGCCAGATGGTCCGACGAGCTGATGGGCAACACTGCATCGGGCCAGTACGCCGCCAGCAAGCGCAGCTTGCGTCCTTTACCCATGGTCAAGCGTGGTGCGACTCCCGCGCGCTCGTAGATTTGCGCATCGTCATCCACCCAGCGCAGGTCTTGCATGGGATCCGCGCGGGCAATGGCAGCGTGCACTTTCAGCGTGTAGCGCAGCGCCTCGGCGTCGCTCAGGTCGGCCAGCTTGCGGGGCTTGTATACGGTGCCATCCTTGGCGAAATACAAGAGATGCCCGCGAGAGCTGCCGGGCGAGTAGCTCCCCAGTACGGGCCTCAGACCCTGCTCAAGCCACCAACAAAAGGACGCTCCGTCTCCCTTGCCAACGCAGTAGCCATCCATCGACAAATCGATCAGCGCCGCTGCCGGAAAGCGCTGTAAGAAGCGTTGATAGTCTGCGTCCTGCGTGGGCGACTGCTGGGCCTCAGGCCCTAGGCGCTGCAACTCGGCCACCAGGCTGTCAAACGCGGCATTGCGTTGCGCTCTCATCAGCCCTGACTCCTTGAGCGTCGCGCCGCCCGTGGAGGCTTAGTATTTGGGCGAAAAGTGCCTCTCGTGCTTGACCGGTAGGTGCTAAAAGCTATAAAAAAAGGAGCGTTTTTGTAGCGGGTGATGGTGTTCACATCATCGACACGAGTCTCAAACATATTTGTTCTTCAATCAAAAATCGACGCATTCAGAAGATGTGTCGATGCCATCGACAATTCACCGGCTCAGCTAACAGCGCGTCGTTGATTTAGTACATCCCACACCCGCACTTATGGGTCATTTGGATGCAGCACTTGTCCGCCCGGCTCCGAATCCGGGAGGGGGCGATTGCGCGGAGGCGTTGAGGCGACGCTGCTCTCTAGCCATTCATTCAAGGCCAGACCCGTAGTCACTACCGCGCGGCTCATGGTGTCGTAGGTCTCGTCCAGAAACGCAGCAATCTCCCGTGGCGGCTGCGCTTGTTGCTTGCGTGAAAAAGCGCTCAACAGCACCTCAAACGGCGTTCGCTCAGACACGCTCCATCCCACCCTGACTGGCAGGCCGCCATGGTGTTTGATGTGGTTCGTCACATCCGCGAGCGCTTGGTATGCGGGGGCTGAGCTCAACGCCGCTAAGGCCTGCTGGATTGGGGCGAGTTCTGGCACCGTTGTCGCTTCTCGCGCCAATTGGGCGCATACCGTGCCCAGCGACACCTTGCCCAAGGGGATTCGTTGGTCCACGTTCCACCCGAGGCTGTAGTACAGGACATGCGCCAGATTGTCTGCAATCGCATGCTGCGCTTGCACGCTGGCATACACATAGCCCTCAGCGGCTACGAAGAAGTAGTTGCTGGCGCCGATGCCCTTCTCTTCATCCATCCACATCAGATCCCACCAGGGCGTGCCCGCTTCCAGGGGCTGGCGCAGGTGTTCATCCACCAACCGCTGGTAGTCCTGAAAATGAATACGCGCATGGATAAGCCGGGCGGTCACTGCTCGGAGTACGGGGCGCAAGGCCTCTAACTCCTGATCGCCCCACCGTGCGCGCACCAGTTCACGGGTGCGTGACATGTCCCACACTGGTGACGCAGTGCCTCCGGCCAATTCCGTCATGCCTGCAATGGACCGCCTAAAGCAGCCTCGGTGGCGGCCTGTGCTTCAGGCAGGCGCAGCTGGCCGGAGATCAGGCGGGGGAGCAGGGTGTCGCGGAGGGTGGAGAGGGTTTGGGCTTGCTGTTCGTTTGCGGTCAAGCGTGCAAACAGCGCTTCCGCAGCCTCTGTGAATGCAATCACCAGACCGTTGGTGGGCACCAAGGCTGGAATGGGGCGGAATGCCTTCTTGCTGATCTCCATGAAAGTAGATCCGTTGGCTCTGCCTTTGATGTTGTCCATGTTCTGACGGCACCAGAAGTACATGTAGAGCGGTGGCAGCAAACGACCGGGCAGCATGGCGATATAGCCTTGATTGATCGCCAGCGGCACTTGGGCCAGTGCAAGATAGCCAATGGGTGCCCGTGACGACATCAACAGCGTGCCAGGCGGCAGAAGGCCTGAGCCAATCTTTGCCAGCCCTTGCCCGCTGATCTTTCGCTCTGTATCGAGCAGCACAGGTGCTGCAATGCCAGACAGATCCTTCGGCGATGTCCAGCAATGGGTGGGAGGGTCCCAGAACGCTTCATTTTTGGTGTCTGGGGTAGCGCCCCCAACCGCCTCAATGGCATCGCCAACGGGCATCACCCGCCACCCCCTCGGCACCACCCCCAACTCCGACGTTTCAAACCCATCGGGAAACAGCGCCGCAGTAGCCTCATCCATGCCTTCGGGCGTGCGGCCTTCCATCTTGGCGCGCACGGGGTCGAAATCGACGAACCAGGACTTGAACAGGGCCTGGGCGATGGCTTCGAGGGTGGCGTTGGTTTCGCGCAAGAGGGTGATGCGGTCGTCAAGCATTGACAGTAACGAAACCGCTGCTCGCATCTCCTCTTCATCGACTGGATACGAAACAGGAAAGTTCCGAATTTCCGTCAGCGAGATGTACTGCTGTGTTGAGCCTTTTTTCCGTTGCTCGATGAGAGCTTGGCCTTGAGGCGATCGCAAAAAATAGTAGAGCCACTTCGCTCTGAGTTCTGACCCACACTTCAATAGGCCAACGTTCTTGATAGCGAATAATGGTTCCGTCTGCTCAACGATGCAGACCTCACCCACTGTGCCGATCATCGTCAACAGCAAATCCCATTGATCTACCTTGCTACGCCGGTTGATCTCGGCGTAGTCCTCGTCAGAAATCAGATAGGCAGACTCCATAACGAGTCGTCCGTCCTTTACGTTTTTTGATGTGACGAGCAATTTGCCTTTTGGAGATTCCTTTGGGCTGTCATGAGTCCCATCCGCAACACGCAAGCAGTACGAACTACAAGGGACTGTTTGAAAGAACGGGGATATCTCAGAACTCATACCCCAGCCCCCCCAACTTCGCCCGTATCACCGCATCCAGCTCCGCACCCTTTGCCATCTGCTCGCCCAGCTTTTCGGTGAGCTTTTGCATCTTGTCGGCAAAGGCTTCGTCGTCGTCTTCCACTTCTTCCGCGCCCACGTAGCGGCCCGGGGTGAGCACATGGCCGTGCTGGGCGATCTCGGCCAGGGGCACGCTGCGGCAAAAGCCTTTTACGTCTTCATAGCTGCCTGCGCCCGGCTCGCCGCGCCAGGCGGCCACCACGGCTTCGATGCGGGCGATGGTGTCGTCGGTCAGCTCGGCCTGTACGCGGCTGATCATGCGGCCCTGCTTGCGGGCGTCGATGAACAGCACCTCGCCCTTGCGCTTTTTCTGCTTGGCCAGGAACCACAGGCAGGCGGGGATTTGGGTGTTGAAGAACAACTGGCCGGGCAGGGCCACCATGATTTCGACCACGTCGGCATCGACCATGGCAGCGCGGATCACGCCCTCGTTGTTCTGGCTGGAACTCATGGAGCCATTGGCCAGCACGATGCCAGCGCGGCCCGTGGGCTTTAAGTGGTGCAGCATGTGCTGCAACCAGGCGTAGTTGGCGTTGCCGTGGGGTGGGTCGCCGTATTCCCAGCGCGGGTCGCCTTCCAAGCTGCCGTGCCACCAGTCGCTGATGTTGAAAGGCGGGTTGGCCAGGATGTAGTCAGCCCGCAGGTCGGGGTGCTGGTTGTGGGTAAAGGTGTCGGCAGGCTCGCGGCCCAGGTTGTAGTCGATGCCGCGAATGGCCAGGTTCATGGCGGCCAGGCGCCAGGTGGTGGGGTTGGCCTCTTGGCCGTAGATGCTCACATCGCCCAGCTTGCCGCCGTGGGCTTCGATGAATTTCTCACTCTGCACAAACATGCCGCCTGAGCCGCAGCACGGGTCGTACACCTTGCCTTCGTGCGGGGACAGGATGGCGACCAGGGTTTTGACGATGCTGGCAGGCGTGTAGAACTGCCCACCCCGCTTGCCCTCGGCACTGGCGAACATGCCCAGAAAGTATTCGTACACCTGGCCCAGCACATCGCGCGCAATGGCGGCGTCTTCGCCAAAGCCGATGGTGGAAACCAGATCAACCAGCTCGCCCAGCTTGCCGTCGGGCAGTTGCGCACGGGCATAGCGCTTGTCGAGGATGCCTTTGAGCTTGGGGTTCTCGGCCTCGATCAGCGTGAGGGCGTCGTCAATGCGCTTGCCAATGTCGGGCTGCTTGGCGGCGTTGCGCAGCGCCTCCCACCGCGCACCTTCGGGCACCCAGAAGACGTTGACCTCTTTGTAGTAGTCGCGGTCTTCCAGCTCGGCCTCAATGTCTGCGGGGTCGGCGTCGCCGTAGAAGTATTCGTCGTCGGGGTTGGTCAGACGGGCCGTCAGCTCAGCACGGCGGGCGGCGAAGGTGTCAGAGATGTATTTGACGAAGATGAGGCCGAGCACGAGGTGCTTGTATTCAGCGGCGTCCATGTTGGCGCGCAGCTTGTCGGCGGTGGCCCAGAGGGTTTTTTTGATGTCGTCGAGCATGTAAAAGCAACGGAAAGCGGCCGCTGCATTATTCACAAGCGCGTGGAGGCGCCAATGAAAGAATGGTCTGACGGTGCGCGCTTAACGAGTTGGGATACTACGGCGGTCGCGCCGGGCCGTTCTGTGCGACCTTCGATGGCGAAGTAGGGGGCTGGCCCCGTCGGAGACCGCTCGAACAATCATTGCTGCGCAGAACGTGTCACATCGTCTGATCAACGCCACACCGATGAAGCGGCGGCAAATGATGGTACTTTTGATGGTACTTTTGTTTTTCTAAATGCCTAAATCCAGTATCTACGGGGCTTTCGTGGCGTTGTGTGAACTCCTCCGGGGGCCAAAACTTCATCTCACCAAGGCTCACCGCCTCTCGAAACCCGCACGCTGCTTGGCGTTGCGGGTTTTTTTGCGGCCTCGTGCGGTGTTCTCGCGCCCCTTGGTCCCTTCGAACGCGTTCCGTGGGGC
The DNA here is from genome assembly GCF_039540375.1 of Acidovorax lacteus. Classification (NCBI taxonomy): domain Bacteria; kingdom Pseudomonadati; phylum Pseudomonadota; class Betaproteobacteria; order Burkholderiales; family Comamonadaceae; genus Acidovorax; species Acidovorax lacteus. Next base: position 20,603 of record NZ_BAABEX010000002.1, on the reverse strand, counting down.
GTTGGTAGCGCGGGCCAGGCGTCTTTCAGAAGCCTTAATGCCTGTGCGAAGGGTTTGAGACGTTTTGGGCTGCTCGTGCTTATGAATCAAGCACGAGCAGCTCATAAATTGATAGCAAGTAAGACTTGCAAGACGGCGCACGTGCCCGCTCCATGCTGCACCAATGGCGGCCCTGGGCGGTGCTGGCGGTGCTCCGAAGGCCGGGCGTGCGCGGGGATCAGGCCGTATTCACCCCGTCAGGGCGCTTCGTCGAACACCAGCGCCGGAGGGCTGAGCACGCGAGCCACACCGGCAGGGGCGTTGCCCGGCGCATCACCCACCGGTTCGACGGCGGCCATGGTGAGCAGAGCCAAGCCGTGGTTCAGCGGGGCGTAATAGCTGCCGGCCGGGGTGTCGATGGCGCGGCGCTGCAGGCCGTTGCCTTCACTGAGCACCGACCCGGGCTCTGCGATGCGCAGCACCGGCAGCCCCAGGGCGCGCAGCTGTTCCACGGCGCGCAGGTTGTCGGCCGCCAGCCAATAGCCGCAGGGACGGGTGCGGGTCTCTCGGGCCTGTGGTGCAAGACCGTTGTCCCATTCCACCGACACCGTCTGCTCTGCCCCGGTGCGCGGGTCCAGCAGCGTGAGGTCGCGGCGCTCGCGCCGGGCCTCGGCCCGCAGCACGGCCGGCTCACGGCAGGCTTGGGCGCTGGTCTCACGCGCAACGAAGGTGCGCACCTGTTCGAGTGATGCTGCGCGCTCCGCCGCCTGCCGCAGCACGGCTGTGAGCGCAACGACCTGGGTGTGTACGCGCCGCTGCAGGTCTTGCATCGGGTCAGCGGTACGTCGGCTGGCCACCACCAGCCCGATGCTGTTGCGCAGCGCCTGCGCGTTGGCAAGCCGGGCTGGGTTGAGATGGTCGGAGTCCAGAGGGGCCTGCGGCGTGGCACCGGTCAGCCGGTGAAACGGGTCGCTGCTCAGGCGTTCTGCCTGCAGGCCCTGCTGCAGCGCGGGCGCAAACCACTCGGCGGCAGCTTTGCGCAGAAACTCGGGGTAGTTGGCCGGGCTTGCGTATTGCACGAGGGCATCGGCGCGGCCCACCAGCGACCAGGGCTCCAGGTACGGTTGGGACGCATCGTATTCCCGGCTCTCGACCAGCACGGCCGCCCGGTAGTCGCCGAGAACGCGCGCCAGTGCGCGGGCTTCCGGCGTCTGCAGCGCCAGATGGTCGGCGTCCAGCGGGGGGCTGCTGGATGTGCCCGCAGTGTTGTGGGCTGCGCCATCGGGATTGGCCCGCGGCACCAGCAGGACGTGGATGCGATCGAGCAGTGGCTCCAACTCGCCACGCGCCAACTCCTGGGCCAGGTGCAGCAGTGCCTCGGCGCTGGCGCCGTCGGTGCCCTGCTGTTGGCCCACGAGGGCAATCACGGGTTTGCCGGTGGCATCGACCGAAGCCGGGGACGCGTTCGCCACGCGGCCGATCAGCACCCCCACGATGGGCTCCCCCCGCGCGCTGTTGCCCAGCGCAAGGGGATGGGCGCGTGTGCCGCGAGCGTTTTCGGGCAAGGCCCCCAGGCGGGCGATCCAGTCGGCCAACTCCGCTAGGGTGGTGAGCGCACGGCGATGGGGCGCGAGCCCCGGGGTCTGGTAGACGACGGCTGGCGCCGGGAATCGCGCCGCCAGCGGGTCGCCACTGGCGGCCATGCTGGGAACCACAGCGGCGGGTATCGGGGTCACCACCGGCTGCGGTGCTGCGGCGGGGGGCGCCTTGGGGCTTGGGGCAGCTGCGGGCGGCAAGGGCCGGGGAGCCGACGCCGCGGCTTGCTGGGGGCGCGGCGCAGGGGCGTTTGGCATGGTTTTGGAGACATTGCCCAGCACAGGGCCCCCAGGCCAGGGGGGCAGTGGGGTGCTGGTGCAGCCTGCGAGCAAGGCAACAGCCGCCAGTGCTGCGGCTCCGCCCGCGGCCCGCATTTCCGTCTGGGCGGGGGGCAGGGCACGTGGCAGCCAGGGCGTCAGGCGGAAGGCAAGGGCTCGGTGGCGGGACATGGGTGCAGATTCCTCAGGACAACGGGCCGGCATGGCCATCCGGCGATTGTGCGCGGAACCTGTGCCCCGTCATGCGATGCCAGTGACATCGGCGGGGCAAAGTGTTTCAGCCTGTGAGCACCGGTCGCGCGGCGTAGCACGCCAGCGCGATCGGCTCAGGACGGTGCTCAACGGCCGTAAGAGCCGCGGCCACCGCCCGAGGAGCGCCCGCCACCGAAGCCGCCACTGCGGCCGCCGCCACCACCGCCACGACGGCCGCGTTCGGCCATGCTGTCAACGCTGGTGCGCATGGGGTCGGGCTGCGCGGAGCCGCGACCGCCGCGGTCGGGCTGCATCTTCAGCCCAGCCTGGGTGCCGAGGTGGGCATTCATGCGCGGGGGTTGGTCGTCCAGGCGCGATCCGCCCGAAGCATGCGCCGGGCGGCCACCCTTGGCATGGCGGTTGCCCGCGCCCTGGCCGCCGCGGTTGCCATTGGCGGCAGGGCCACGCGGCGCAGTGCCCGGGCCGTTGCGAGGCCCTGCAGAACGGGCTGGGCCGCCCTGGCTTTCGGCCGCCTTGGGGGCCGATCGTCCGCCACCACCGCCGCCGCCACCACCGGCTGCCTTGTTGGTGCGGATGCGTTCCATCATTTCAGCGCGGGCGGCCTTGGCCGCGGCCTGCATCACCTCGCGGCTCGGAGGTTTGCCTGCGCCGCCCCAGATGGTCTGACGCCCCATGGCAATCGGCTCGGCCTTCTCACCCGCTTCGGGGCCGAAGCCGTCGAGCACCTGCACCGGGATTTCCTGTTTGGTGAAGCGCTCGATGTCCATCATGAAGCCTTCTTCGTCCATGCACACCAGGCTGACGGCATGGCCCTCGCGGCCCGCACGGCCCGTGCGGCCGATGCGGTGCACGTAGTCTTCGGGCACGTTGGGAATCTCATAGTTCACCACGTGCGGCAGGTCGTCGATGTCAATGCCGCGTGCGGCAATGTCGGTGGCCACCAGGGCGCGGATGTCGCCGCTCTTGAAGCCTGCCAGCGCTTGTGTGCGGGCGCTCTGGCTCTTGTTGCCGTGCAGCGCCATGGCGCTCACGCCGTTCTTGCTGAGAAAGTCGGCCACGTTGTTGGCACCGAACTTGGTGCGCGTGAACACCAGCACCTGGCTCCAGTTGTGCTCCTGGATGATGTGCAGCAGCACCTGTTTTTTCTTGCCGCGGCCCACCGGATGAATGACCTGCGAGATCCGCTGCACCGTGGTGTTGCGGGGGGTGACCTGGATGCTCTGCGGGTTGCGCAGCAAGGTGCCCGCGAGGTCGCGGATTTCGTCGCTGAAGGTGGCCGAGAACAGCAGGCTCTGCTTGCTTTGCGGCAGCAGGGCCAGCACCTTCTTGACGTCGTGGATGAAGCCCATGTCCAGCATGCGGTCGGCCTCGTCCAGCACCAGCACCTCCACGGTGGACAAGTCCATGAAGCCTTGCTGCTGAAGATCCAGCAGGCGGCCTGGCGTGGCCACCAGCACGTCCACGCCGCGCTTGATACGGTCGATCTGAGGGTTCATGCCCACACCGCCGAAGATGACGGTGGAACTCAGGTCCAGATACTTGCCGTAGTCGCGCACCGATTCCTCCACCTGTGCGGCCAGTTCGCGGGTGGGGGTGAGCACCAGGGCGCGCACGCCCTTGCCGCCGAACTTGCTGCGCGCCACAGCGCTTTGCGACAGGCGCTGTAGCAGCGGCAGCGTGAAGGCGGCGGTCTTGCCCGTGCCGGTTTGCGCACCAGCCAGCAGGTCATGCCCTTGCAGCACCAGGGGAATCGCCTGGGCCTGGATGGGGGTGGGGCTCTCGTAACCCTGTTCGAGCACAGCCTTCAGAATGGCCGGTGCCAGGTTCAATTCTTCAAATTTCATGGATGAGGGAGGCGCCCGTCCGGGGCGCAGGGTCTGCCTGTCAAGGCCACCGCGGGTGGCCGAGCCAGTCTCAGGCAAGACGGGTTCAAAGGTGGGAGCCCGGACGCGACGGTCCATCGTCCCCAGCAGACTGCTGACGCTGCAGACAACTGGCGTCTACAACCCCTGTATTGTCGCATGGACCGATAATCGCGGTTTGCATGCGGATGTCCCGCGTCCTCTTTTCTCTCCAGAACCAATGGCCCAATACGTCTATTCGATGAACCGTGTCAGCAAGACCGTGCCGCCCAAGCGGCAGATCTTGAAGGACATCTCCCTGAGTTTCTTCCCCGGTGCCAAGATCGGCGTGCTGGGCCTGAACGGCTCCGGCAAGTCCACGCTGCTCAAGATCATGGCCGGAGTCGACAAGGAGATCGAGGGCGAGGCCATTCCGATGCCCGGTATCAAGATCGGCTACCTGCCCCAGGAGCCGCAGCTCAACCCCGAGCACACCGTGCGCGAAAGCGTGGAAGACGCCATGGGTGAGGTGTTTGCCGCCCGCGCCAAGCTCGACGAGGTGTACGCAGCCTATGCCGACCCGGAAGCCGACTTCGACGCGCTGGCCGCTGAGCAGGCACGCCTGGAGGCCATCATTGCGACCGCTGGCACGGATTCCGAACACCAGCTCGAGATCGCCGCCGACGCCCTGCGCCTGCCGCCCTGGGACGCCAAGATCGGCGTGCTGTCGGGGGGCGAAAAGCGCCGCGTGGCCCTGTGCCGCCTGCTGCTATCCAAACCCGACATGCTGCTGCTTGATGAGCCGACCAACCACCTGGACGCCGAGAGCGTGGATTGGCTGGAGCAGTTCCTGCAGCGCTTTCCGGGCACCGTGGTGGCCATCACCCACGATCGCTACTTCCTCGACAACGCTGCCGAGTGGATTCTCGAACTCGACCGCGGCCATGGCATTCCGTACAAGGGCAATTACTCGGAATGGCTGACGCAGAAGCAGGCCCGCCTTGAATCCGAGCAAAAGGGCGAAGAAGCCCGGGCCAAGGCCCTGAAGAAGGAACTGGAATGGGTGCGCCAGAACAGCAAGGGCCGCCAGGCCAAGAGCAAGGCCCGCATTGCGCGCTTTGAGGAACTGAGCGACTACGAATACCAAAAGCGCAACGAGACGCAGGAGATCTTCATCCCGGTGGCCGAGCGCCTGGGCACCCAGGTTATCGAGTTCCACAACGTGACCAAGAGCTTTGGTGACCGCGTGCTGATCGACAACCTCTCATTCAGCATTCCGGCTGGGGCCATCGTCGGCATCATCGGCCCCAACGGCGCGGGCAAGTCCACGCTGTTCAAGCTGATCGCCGGTCGCGAAAAGCCGGACACTGGCGAGGTGGTGATTGGTTCGACCGTGAAGATGGCCTACGTGGACCAGTCGCGCGATGCGCTGTCGGACGAAAAAACGGTCTGGGAAGATGTGTCGGGCGGACTCGACATGCTCAACATCGGCAAGTTCCAGATGGCCAGCCGTGCTTACTGCGGCCGTTTCAACTTCAACGGCGGAGACCAGCAGAAAAAGGTGGGCATGCTCTCCGGCGGCGAGCGCGGACGCCTGCACCTGGCCAAGACGCTGATCCAGGGCGGCAACGTGCTGCTGCTGGACGAACCGTCGAACGACCTCGACGTGGAAACCCTGCGCGCGCTTGAAGATGCCCTGCTCGAGTATGCGGGCACCGTGCTGGTCATCAGCCACGACCGCTGGTTCCTTGACCGCATTGCCACCCACATTCTGGCTGCGGAAGGCGACAGCCAGTGGACCTTTTTCGATGGCAACTACCAAGAGTACGAGGCTGATAAGAAAAAGCGCCTGGGTGAGGAGGGCGCTCAGCCGAAACGAGTGCGCTATAAGGCACTCAAGTAAGCGCCTGTCCGTTAGGATGGAAGCCAGAAACCCTGCCGCAGTCCCTGCCTGCCATGTCTCAAACCACGTCGCGTTCCCGCACCGTGTTCCGCGCCTGCGTGGTCAATGCGGTGCGCGGCGGCGAGTCCTTGATGCAGCGCCTGGTGCAACTGACGCAGGGTGCTCTGGCCAGCGAGGAATCGCAGCTCCGTGACATCTATCGCCGCAACCTGCTGAGCGATGCGATGCGGTTGCTCAAGCAGCACGAGTCGGCCCTCGTCAAGGGCTACGCCATGGCGCTGCTGGAGATCTTTGCGGAGGGCCCGTCCCTGTCCAAGGGCCGGGTGTCGGAAGACACGGGCATGGACTTCGGTGAGCTCACCCTCATGGACGACCATGCCATGCAGGACCAGGTGGAACTCTCCCGTGCCCAGCAACTGGCGGTGCACGCAACCGACGCTGTTCTGTCGGAGTTGAACACGCTGGTGAGTTCTGCCCAAGGCTTGCGCAGCGTGCAGCCTGAGCGCAATCCGCTGCGTCCGGAGTCCTACATCCGTGCCTTGCAGCGCGTGACGGGCGAAACCGGGGCCCCGGGTGAAGTGCGTCAGGTCTGGCTTGAACGCATGCGCGACCAGATCGGCCCCTTGTTGGCCGACGAGTACCGCACCATCATCCGGAGCCTGCGAGAGCATGGGGTGGAGCCCGTCGGCTACGCCGTTGCGGGCAGTGGTGGTCGCAGTGGCTATGGCTCGGTGTATGGCGGCGCCTATACCGGAGGTTATGGCGGCGGGCCGGGCAGTGGGTACGGTGCATCGGGTGCCGCCCCACTCAGCGGTTACGGCGCGAGTATGTATGGCCGGGCCGGCGCGACGGCCGCCCCGGGCTGGACAGGGGAGTCCCAGCAAGCCCAGCTCGCGGCGGAGGCCGAGGAGGCCCTGCTGACGGTGGGCATCCTGCGCCAGATGCTGGCGGGCGGGGGCGATCCGTTCGACCCTCGGGTGCTGGCGGGGCCGGTGGCGCCGACGGTGGTGGCAGCCGCGCCAGGCCTCCCGACAGCAGGGCGCGCGCCTGGTTGGAGCGAGTCGCGTGCCGTGCCCGCGACGGGCGCTGCGGGCTTGTCCGCGGCCTACTTGCCGCAGGCCGCCGCCGAGGCCATGGAGGACATTGCGCAGTTGGAGCGCATTGTCGGCCGCCTGTCCGGCTCGACGCCTTCGTCGAGCGCGCCGCTCTCGGGCTGGCGCGGTACGCCGCAAGCGGCAGCGCCGCGCGTTTACACCGTGCCCATGGGCGCCGCCACAGAATCCCCGGCGCATGCGGCCGAGGTCGTGGCTCGCATGATGGAGAACATTGCGCAGGACACCCGGCTTTTGCCCCCAGTGCTGCGCGCGGTGCAGAATTTGGCGCCCGCGCTGCAACGACTGGTGCGCCATGATCTCGGCTTCTTCAACGATGCGGCTCATCCCGCGCGCAGACTCCTGGATGAGATGACCGAGCGCAGCCTGGGGTTCGCTTCGGAGACTGCGCCAGGCTTCAGCCAGTTTATGAAGCTCATGGACGAGGCGGTGGCTCACCTCACCAAGGTGGACATTCAGGACGCCGGGCCTTTCGATACGGTACTCAAGGCGTTGCAAAACGCCTGGGACACGCAGCAGCAACGCCTTCGTGCGCACCAGTTGGCCAAAGAGCGGGCCAAACGGCAGGAGCAGCGTCGGCGAAGCTACATCGCCCGTATGTCAGAGCGTCTGCAGGACTTGCCTGATCTCGCAGAGGTGCCGGAGGATGTGGCCGCCTTCGTGACGGGGCCCTGGCTAGAAGCCGCAGCCCACGCCTATCAGGCGCAGTTTGCGGTCACCGACGTTACGGACGAAGGCATGGAGGAAGACCCCAAGGGCTATCTGGCTCTGGTGTCGACCTTGCTGTGGAGTGCACAGCCCGAGCGCACACGGCATGAGACCGAACGTTTGTCGGCCACCATTCCAGCGCTCTTGGCAAGCCTGCGGGAGGGGCTCGATGCCATTCAATACCCGGTGGCCAAGTCCAGCGCTTTTCTCGAACGCTTGGTAGCCCTGCATCAAGCGGCTTTCGAGGCTGTATCGTCCCGCCATGGCGACGCGCTGCAGGAACTGATCGATCCCGAAGAGCTTGCAGAGCACCTGTTGCCTGCAGAACCGGCCGGTCATCCTGAGCCTGAGGCGCCCGTGGCGACCAGTACCACCGAACGTGACGAGGCGGCGTCGGACGAAGCGTTCCGCATCGGCTGCTGGGTGGAGATCACCAGCCACCAGCGGGCCGTACGCACGCAGTTGACCTGGTGCAGTCCCCAGCGGACCCTGTTCCTTTTCACTGCCCCGGATGGGAGCACGCAGTCGATGACGCGGCGAGTACGCGACAAGATGATCGCCGACGGTCAGTTGAAGCTGGTGCCCTCTGCCACGTCGGGCGAGAAACCCTCCGGCGCTGCCCGCCTCGGTCGTTCGGGCAGCGCGTCGGCCTGATGCCCGGGCTGAGGTTGGCTGCGGCGCAGTTCGCCATGCTGACACTTGCACCGCCAGGGCCTAGCGGTGCGCAGTTTTTGCTTGCGCGGATGCGCACGAAGCGTCCATAGCTGGAACAATAGCCCCCGTCGAGCAGGCCACGGCGCCATGGGGGCGCCATCGCTACCTGCTCCTTGGGTGCAGATTTTCATGACATCTTCGGCTCAGACCCGCTACGACGTTCTTTACCAGCAGTGTCTTGATGACGCTGCCGCCGAGGGCCGATGGCTGATCGAGAAGCTGCTCGACTACACGCGTTATCACCTGCAGCGCAAAGAGTCCGAGGTCCGCCATCAGGACGATCGGCGCGCTATGGCCGAAGCGGTGGCGCTGCTTCAGCGGCATCAGCGCAGCATGGTCGAGGCGTTTCCGACGGCGCTGCGCAAGGCCTTTGACGGCGCTTTGCGCGCCGAGGCACCCACGCGTGCCCGGGCCTTGACCGAACTGCGCTTTGAAGACCTGGAACTGCTGGATGCCGGGCAGGTGCAAGACCATGTGGAGGTGGCGCGGGCCCAGCAGATGACGCTGCTGCACGTGGAGGCCGTGCTGGCGGAGCTCAATCCCTTGATGTGCGCTCTGGCGGGCTTGCCCAGCGTGCAGCCTGAGCGCAACCCTGTCCATCCGCAGGTGTACCTGCGTGTGCTCCAGGAGGTAATGACGGGTGCGGGCGTGCCCGCTGGCGCTCGCATGCTGTGGACCTTGCAGATGTGCGAGCTGCTGGGCCGTGAGCTGGAAGGCTTCTATCAGCGCCTGATCGTTCGCCTGCGAGAGCAGGGGGTGCAGCCCGTGGGTTACCAGAGGGCTGGTGCGACAGCCGCCCCGGCGGCGGCTGGTTTCCATGCCAGCAACGACTTTCTTCCGGAGGCCGCCGAAGCGCCGGCGCCGGCCTTATTGACGGCCGCCAACCTGCACGATTTGCTGGTGCATGACGAGGTGCCGCAGCCTGTGCCCTCTCGCCTGGCGGCTTTCGCCCAGCGCTTTGCCCAGGAGTTTGAAGCCGCTGACCCTGCGGGGGCTGAAGACGGGCCACCATCGGACTTTCCGGCCACGCTGCCCGGGGCGCTGGAGGCACTGGACCAGACAGACCATGTGGAAGAGGTTCTGCAGCGCCTTGCAGTGCAGCAGGGGCGCGAGCGCACCGAAGCCCGCGCCGTGTTCTCGGAGCGCATGCACCAGGACGCCGACGGCACCCGTCAGGCGGTGGCGCGCGAGGTCGTCGTGCTGATGATCGAGAACCTGTGCCGCGATGAGCGGCTGCTGCTGCCGGTGCGCCAGGGGCTGCGCCAGTTGGAGCCCGTGCTGCTGAAGCTGGTCGAGCACGACGCCCGATTCTTCAGCGACCGCGACCATCCGGCGCGCCGCTTCATGGACGAGGTGACCGAGCGCAGCCTGGCCTGGGACCACGTGGACGGACCTGGGTTCGCCGTGTTCTTCAAGCCAGTGTACAAGGCGCTCAAGGCCTTGTCGGCACTACAAGAGGTGTCCGCCGCACATTTCCACTCGGCCATGGTGCAGATCTACCGGATGTGGCAAGACCAGCATGACAAGCAACTGCGCCAGCGCGAGGCCGCGGTGCAGGCCCTGCAGCATGCAGAACAGCGCAACCTGCTCGCGCAGCGCCTGCAATCGGAGCTCCACGCCCTGCCGGCAATGGCCGAAGTGCCGCCGGACGTGCGCGATTTCGTACAGGGGCCCTGGGCCCAGGTCCTGGCCGAAGCGCGGTTGGCCGACCGCAGCGGCGATGCGGACCCCGGTGGCTATCACGCCCTGGTGGGGTCTTTGCTGTGGGCCGCAACACCGGGGGCGGGGCAGGCCAATCCGGCGCGGCTGACGCGCATCACCCCCGGGCTGCTCACCGGTCTGCGGCAAGGCCTGCGCACCATCGATTACCCGGCGCGGCAGACCAGCGCGTTTCTAGAGCGTCTGATGGGGCTCATGCAGGCCGATGCCCGCGTGCTTGCCGAGCCGTCTCCTGCGGCCGGTGCGAGCCCGGCAGGTTCGGTCTCTGAGCAGACGGTGCCCACGGATTCCTCCTGGCCATCTTTGCCCGGCGAGGCGTGGCTGGGCCCGCAGGAGGCGCGTTCGTCGGGGTTCATGAGCATTGGCACAGAGGAATTGCCAGCCGAGGCCGAGGACGCCGACGCCGCCCACGAGGGGGACGGCGCTGCAGCCGATATCGGCTGGGAGGTCGGGGCCTGGATCGACTTGCAGACCGACAAGGGATGGGTGCGTTCGCAGCTGTCCTGGTGCAGCCCCCATGGCACCTTGTTCCTGTTCAAGCAGGGCGACGGCAATGTCTGCTCCATGACCCGCCGGATGCGCGACACCCTGCTGGCCGAGGGGCGGCTGCGCGTCGTGGCGCATGAGCCCGTGGTGACGGGCGCGCTCGACGCAGTGGCCCGTGCGGCCATTCTCAACAGCCTGGACGTGCCGGTGCGCCTGCTCGACCCCGAAGGCGACGCCCGCGGCTGACCAGTGCGGCAGGCGCTGCGCAGCGCCGGGCTCGCAGCGAGGTGGGCCTGGGCAGATCCGGGCAGGCGCTAGGGCCGCGCAAAGTCCCGCGCACAGGGCAGGTGCAGTCCCTCGGCGGTGGTCAGCGCGCTGGCAGCCTGCACGGCGCGCACGGTGGCCAGGGCCACAGCCTCGGCCGCCATGGTAGCCAGCAGCATCATCCCGGGGTTGCGTTGCGCGAGCCCAGTGCCCAGTGCGAACAATGTGTCCCCGTCGGACATGGTGTGTACGGGGTTGATGCTGCGGGCCAGCCCGTCGTGCGCCGCAACGGCCAACCGGTGCGCCTGCGCCTTGGTGAGCACGGCATCGGTGGCCACCACCCCGATGGTGGTGTTGGTGCCGGCGAGCAGCGGCCGGGGCGCTTCGCCGCGCAGCAGCGCGCGGCGCGTGTCGCGCATGGCCTGGCCGTCGTCGGTCCGCGAGCCGGCCAGCACGGCTCCGGTGTCGGGGTGCACCACATCACCCAGCGCGTTGCAGGCGATCAAGGCCCCGACGGTGACCCCGTTCACGGTGACCGATGCGGAGCCGATGCCGCCCTTCATGGCGTTCTGGATGCCGAAGATCTTGCCTACGGCCGCGCCCGCGCCGGCACCCACATTGCCCTCGGCCACCGGGGCCATGCTCGCGGCCTCGCAGGCGGCGTAGCCCGCAGCGGCGTCCGGGCGTACCCGCATGTCGCCCACCAGCAAATCGAACAGCACGGCTGCAGGCACGATGGGCAGGCGGCCCACGGCCACGTCGAAGCCCACGCCACGTTCTTCGAGCCAGCGCACCGCGCCGGTGGCGGCCTCCAGACCCCAGGCGCTGCCCCCAGCGAGCACGATGCCGTGCACCTGCTCCACGAGGTTGGAGGGGTGCAGCAGGTCGGTTTCGCGTGTGCCCGGGGCTGCGCCGCGCACGTCCACACCGGCCACGGCACCCGCGCGGGCCAGCACCACGCTGCAGCCTGTGGGGCGGCGGGTGTCGGTGAAGTGGCCCACCTCGATGCCCGCCACGCGGGTGATGCTGCCAGGGTCTTCAGGGGTCGGAAGGTGTTGCATGCCGCCGATTATGCGAGCCCGCACACGGCGCGCCGGTCTCGGTGGCGCCAGCCCGCCGCGGTGCGTTCATCGGGCGTTAGGGCGCAGGCTCGGCGTGGGTGAGGACGTACGCGCCTTGCTGTTGTTCGGCCTTGAAGCGAATTTTGGTGCCCGCCTGCATGCGCGCGGCCAGTGCCGCGTCGGGCACGCGGAACACCATGGTCATGGGCGGCATGTCGAGGTTGCGGATGGGGCCGTGCCGCAGCGTGGCGCGGCCGGTGCGTGCGTCCCAGCGCAGCACTTCGGCGTCGCTCAGCCCGTCGTCGGTGGCGGTTGCAGCGCCTGGCGCAGGGGCGGTGGCGGTGGCGGTGGCATGGCCCGCGTGGGCGCTGTGGGCATCGGGCGTCGCAGCAGTTTGGGCCTGGGCGGCGGCAGTCGTCAGCGCCCAGACGGCGGCAGCCACCCAGGCAGCGGGCAAAGGCGTGGCCGCCTGCGGGTGTTCGTTGTGCGGGAAGAGAGTGCGAATCGGCATGGTGCAGTTGGTGGGGTTGGAGCGGGGGTGGTCAGGCCTTGGGCGCAGCCTGCCCGGGGTAGTGGCGAAACACCCGGGTGCTGCCGTCGCGTGCCACGAGCAGCACGTCGTACGCATCGCGGCGGTTGCCATATGCGGGCCCGTCCATGCCGGGTGAGCCAATGGGCATGCCCGGCACGGCCAGGCCCAGCGCACGCGGCTTGTCGCGCAGCAGCTGGTGGATGTCGGCGGCAGGCACATGGCCTTCGATCAGGTAGCCGCCGACCAGGGCGGTGTGGCAGGAGCCCAGCCGGTCGGGCAGGCCCAGACGCTTGCGCACGGCCTGGTTGCCCACGTCGTGCACTTTCACGGCAAAGCCATTGGCTTCGAGGTGCAGGACCCAGTCGCCACAGCAGCCGCAGTTCGGGTCTTTCCAGACTTCCAGCGCCACCGGGGCGCTGCGGGCCAGCGCGGGGCGGGCGCCCAGCGCCGCAGCCAGCCCGAGGGCGGTCATGCCCAGGCTGGCGCCCAGCCAGCGGCGGCGGTCGAGCCGGGCGGTTGACGAAGCGCGAGCCGCGCTGTGACGAGAAGGGTCAAGGGGGTGCATAGAAAGTGCTCCATCCAGCAAAAAAGGAGGCTCTGTGTCGAAGCTTGGTGGCTCAGCGCGGGCGCACGGTGATCGTGCCGCGCATGCCCGCCTCGTAGTGGCCGGGAATCAGGCACGCAAAGGCGAACGTGCCCGGACGGTTGAACTGCCAGACGATGTCGCCGCGCTGGCCAGCCTCCACATGCGCCATGTAGGGCTCGTCGTGCTCCATGTTCGGGTGCTTGCGCATGAGCTCGGCGTGCGCGTCCAGCTCGGCTTGTGTGCCGAGCACGATTTCGTGCAGCACCTGGCCCGCGTTCACCGCGCGGATGCGCAGGGTCTCGCCTTCGGTGACGGTGATGGTGGCGGGGGCGAACTTCATGTCGTCCGTCATGCGCACGGTGATGGTGCGGCGCACGGCGCTGGCCTCGCCGGCGATGCCCCAGTCCTTCTGCTCGCGCACCGCGCTGGCGTGGTGTGCGCTGCCCGCAGCGCTGCCATGGCCCTGGGGACCATGGGCAAAAGCAGTGCTTGTGCTTGTCAAAGCTGAAGATATTGCTATCAAAAATGTAGTGATTCGCATGGTCGCTCCGGGGTTCAGTGCTGATGGCCACCGCTGGCCGCCGAGGGCTTGCGCGCCGATGGCGCCCCGGGCGCGGTGCCCGGGGTGTCGGTGCGGGGGGCTTGTGGCACCTGGGCGGCCGGACCCTGCCATTCGTAGGCGCGCGTGCCGGGCGGCTGGGCGTAGTCGCCCGGGTCGCTCCAGTCGCGGGCCCCCAGGCCTGCGCGCACCTTGAGCGTGGTGAACATGCCGCCCATCTCGATGGGGCCGTAAGGGCCGCTGCCGGTCATCATCGGCGGCGTGTTGTCGGGCAGGGGCATCTCCATCGCGCCCATGTCGGCCATGCCGCGCTCGCCCATCACCATGTAGTCGGGCACGATCTTCTGGATCTTGCCCACCAGGCCGCGGTGGTCCACACCGATCATGGTGGGCACGTCGTGGCCCATGGGGCCCATGGTGTGGTGGCTCTTGTGGCAGTGCATGGCCCAGTCGCCGGGTTCGTCGGCCAGAAACTCGATCTGCCGCATCTGGCCCACCGCCACGTCGGTGGTCACCTCGGGCCAGCGGGCGCTGCGCGGCACGGGGCCTCCGTCGGTGCCCGTCACCTCGAACTCGATGCCGTGGATGTGGATGGGGTGGTTGGTCATGGTCAGGTTGCCGATGCGCACGCGCACCCGGTCGCCCAGCCGCGCCACCAGCGGGCTGATGGCCGGAAACACACGGCTGTTCCAGGCCCAGATGTTGTGGTCGAGCATGGTGTTGATGCGCGGGGTGCGGCTGCCGGGCTCCACATCAAAGGCATTGATGAGAAACGCGTAGTCGCGCTGCACCGGCGCAATGTGCGGATGCGTGCCGCGTGGGTGGGTGATCCACAGGCCCATCATGCCCATGGCCATCTGCACCATTTCGTCGGCATGCGGGTGGTACATGAAGGTGCCGGGGCGCTTGGCCTCGAACTCGTACACCCAGGTCTTGCCGGGCGGGATGGCATGCTGGTTGAGGCCGCCCACACCGTCCATGCCGTTGGGCAGGCGCTGGCCATGCCAGTGGATGGTGGTGTGCTCGGGCAGCCGGTTGGTCACGAAGATGCGCACGCGGTCGCCTTCGACCACTTCGATCGTCGGTCCCGGACTCTGGCCGTTGTACCCCCAGAGGTTGACGAAAAAGCCGGGCGCGACTTCGCGCACCACGGGCTCGGCCACGAGGTGGAACTCCTTGACGCCCTGGTTCATGCGCCAGGGGGTGGTCCAGCCGTTGAGGGTGACCACGGGCTGGTAGGGGCGTCCGCTCGCGGGGTACAGCGGTGCGGCGGTGTCGGCCGAGGCCTGCATCACGGGTTCGGGCAGCGCGGCCATGGCGGCGCGGGCCACACTGGTGGCCGCCACTGCTGTGGCGGCACCGGCAAAGAAATGGCGGCGGTTCATGGGGTGTCTCCTGCCACGCCCCGCAGGGCGTGGGTGACGAGGGGGGACAGCGGGCGGCCGACGTTGGCCGCAGCGGTGGCAGGCAGGGGCGAGGGCTTCGAAGTGCGCATGTCAGTGCCCCTTGCCGGCATCGGCGGTACCGCCAGCGGCAGGGGCCAGGCGCGAGAGTGCGGCCCCGCTGGTGCCGGTGAGTGCGAGCTGCAGGTCGGCCTCGGCCAGCCAGAAGTCGCGTTGTGCCTCTGTGGCCTGGGCCACAGCCTGGGTGCTGGCGCGTGCTGCGGCCAGCAAGTCCCACACGCTGGCCAGCATGCCGTTGTAGCGCAGGGTGGTTTCGTCGGCGATCAGCTGGCGCAGGGGCACGACCTCCTCGCGCTGCTGGCGCGCCAGGTCGTAGGCGGTGCGGTAGGTGAGCCAGGCGCTGCGCACTTCGGTGCGGGCCTGCAGCGCCGTGCTTTGCAGCATCGCTGCCTGGCGCTCGACCTGGGCCTGCGCGCGCGTGCGCGCTGCGCTGCCCCAGTCGAACAGTGGCAGGGGCAGCTCCAGCTCCCAGCCGCGGGTGACCTCGGGGTGGCTGCCATCGCGCGCGGTCTTGGTGTGGCGTTGGTAGGCCAGGCCGATGTCGCCAAACACGGCGCTGGCACGGGCCCAGCCGGCCCGCTCGGCGTCGGTGTCGAGTTGCAGCCGCGCGGCGCGCACGTCAAGGCGTTCGCGCAAGGCGGTGGTTTCCAGCGCGTCGGCCGCTTGCGGGGTGGCCGGAAGGTCGGGCAGGCGGTCGGCCAGCCGGTAAGCCGTGGCCGGACCCCAGATGCCCAGCACCTGGTGCAGTTGTTCCCGCTCCAGGGCTGCGGCCAGGCGGGCGCGGGCCAACTGGGCTGCGGCATCGGCCAGCACGGTTTGTTCCTGGGCGTGCTTCAGGCGGCTCCAGTTCCCGACCTGGGCCATGCGCCGCGCCAGCTCGGCACCCGCTTCGGCGGCCTCGTGCATGCGTTCGTGCGCAGCCACCACCTGCTCGGCGGCCACGGCACGCACCCAGGCGCGGCGGGCCTGCGCGGCCAGCCGTACGGCGTCCTGTGCGGCCTCCAGGGTGGCGGCCTCCATTTGCTGGCCCAACCAGCGGCTGCGCCAGGGCAGGGTGATCCAGTCCAGCAGGCCGAACGCGAGGCTGCGCTCGATCTCGCGCTCGTGCGGGCTCACCAGCCGGGCCAGCGACAGGTGCGGGTTGGGCAGCGTCAGGGCCTGTACACGCTCGGCGTCGGCCATGCCCAGGCCGGCCAGGCGCGCCTGCAGCCCCGGGTTCTGCAGCAGGGCAATGCGCACAGCCCGGTCGGCCGTCAGGGGTTCGGCCAGCCAGGCCTGGATCTGCTGCTGGGCGGCGGCGCGCGCAGCGGGGTCGGTGGCGGGCAACGCAGCCGCCACCCCGGCCGTGCGCCCGGCCGTATGCGAGGCGACCTGCGAGCGCAGGCCGTCTGGGGCCACTGTGGCGCAGCCGGTCAGTGCCACGGCCGCCAGGCTGGCCAGCGCGATGCGCAGCGGGCGGGCGACAGAGCGGCGCCGCATCGGCGTTGCGATGGGGTAGCGGTTCATCGTGCATCTCCTGCCGGGGCGTGTGATGGCGGCATGCCGGGCGCAGTCGTGGTGTGGCCGCCCGGGCGGTGGTGCTGGTGGTGGCCGTGGCCCTGCATCGGGTGGGCGGCTGGTGTGTGCGAGTGCGATGCCGCCTTTGGGGGCTCGGCGGGTGTGGCTCCGTGCTGTGCTTCCCAGGCCACGATGTCGGCATGCCCGCGCGGAAACGCCCCAACGGAGGCGTTGGCGGCGTGCCAGTCGCTGTCGGTGGGCTGCGCGTTGGGCAGTGGGCGTGGGGACAGGGGGCGGTGCGCGAGCGGGGCGCCTGCGTGCCGGGCGTCGGCCGCCGGGGCTTGCGCGGGCGTCGCATCGGCCGCAGAGGCCTGGGGTATCCAGGCCAGCGCGATAGCGGCGGCACAACCCGCAGGGCGCAGGGCCCTGGATCGGGACAAGAACATGTCGATCTCCGTGAAAACGAATCGGACGCAGCCGGGCAGCGCTGCGCCGCCATCAGGCGCAACGGCCACCGGGCCGCACGGTGCGTGCGAGGGAGATCAGGCGATGGGAGGTTTGATGGCCGGTGCCATCGGAGCGCTCGAGAAGCGCGCAGGCAGGCGCAGGGGGCCTGCGTGCTCCGAGCTTGGCAGCGCCAGGCTGAGCACCGGTGGGGTCAGCATGGCCGAATGGCAGATTTCGCAGGCCGAGCAGCCGCCGCCCGCATGTTCGCCATGGGCTGCGAGGGCCGGGCATGGTGTCGCATCCGATGCAGCGTCTGCACAGGGGTGATGGCCCGAGGCCGCCGCGCGGCCCATCGGGTGGGCATCATGCGACGCATGCGCCCCTCCGTGCGATACATGTGCATGTGCTGCCGCTTGCGCCGCCAAACTGGCAACATCTGGCGATGTGGATGGCAGCATGGGCACCATGCCAGCCGCCATGGCGCTGCCCACCAGCCCGCGCAGGACCAGCAGGAGCACCAGGCCAGACGAAAGCAAGCGCCGCATGGTGTGGATGATAGGCTGTGTGCGCAAAGGTTCCAGTCCGTAGGGCCAAGCGCAGTCGGGTCACTGCCCCATGTAGCGGCCGGGTCTGTGGTTCATGGCCAGCACCAGGTTCAAGGCAACAGCCGCCAGGATGGACCAGGCCACGCGCACAGGCTCGACCGTCCACAACGCCAGCAGCACGATGGCGCAGTCCACCGCCATCTGCACTGTGCCTGCGCGCCAGCCGTAGCGGTCTTGCAGGTACAGCGCGGCAATGCCCACGCCGCCCAGACTGCTGCGGTGCCGGAACAGCACGAGAAACCCGGTGCCGGTGATCAAGCCGCCAGCCACTGCCGCATAGGCGGGCGCAATCGTGCCGAGCGACAGGAAATGCGGCTGCCATTCCGCCATGACGGACAGCAGCAAGACCGCGGCAAAGGTCTTGACCGTGAACGAGCGGCCGAGCTTGCGCCAGGCCAGCCAATAGAACGGCAGGTTGAGCACGAAGAAGATCTTGCCGAAGCCCCAGCCGGTGGCGTAGTGCAACAGAAACGCGAGCCCGGCCGTGCCGCCCGTGAGCAGCCCGGCTTGCGTGAAGAAGGCCACCCCGACGGAAATCAACATCACGCCACTGAACAGCGCGACCAGGTCTTCCGTCACAGAGTGGGGAACCGTGGCCGCAGGCAGTGCGGGCGATGGGGCGGGCGAGGTGGACATGCGGTGTGCGGGCGAAGGAGGCGAGCGCCGATTGGAGCATGCCCACAGGGCATCCGTCTTGCTGTGCGTCAAGCCGATGGCGGGACGGCGTTTGCGGCCACCAGTGCTTGGCGGATGCGGTCTGTCAGCTCCGCAGGCACCTCCATGGACGCAAACGGCGATATCCGGGCGCGGCCCAGGTTGCCTGCGGGGAGCCTGCGCAGGGCGTGGCCAGGGACGGTCAATATCCAGCGCAGCCACTGGCCTCCACATTCCCGCGCGTCCCGGTCTGCAAACGCCTGCCGGGCCATCGCGGCGTGGGTACGCGCATGCAGGCGCCACACCGGCTGACCGAGCACGTGCGCGGCCTCCAGCCATCGCCAGCGTTCGGCGGCCGGGCTATCGGTCGCACGGCCCTGGGCCAGCAGCCACTCGACGGCGCGCGTGTGCGCCTGCGGGTCGTTTGTGCGCCATGGTTCATTCAGGTTCATGGCGTGCCTCCCGCAGTTCGGCGCGGGCCTGCCGCATCACGGCTGCGCCGCCTGATATCGCCAGCCCGGCCATGACGGCCGCAACCACGAGGTCTGGCCAGGCCGTGCCAGTGCCGAACACCCCGAGGGCTGCGCCCATTACCGCCACATTGCCCAGCGCATCGTTGCGGGTGCAGATCCACACGCCGCGCATGTTGGCATCGCCCTGGCGCCATCTGTAAAGCAGCACGGCCACGCCCAGATTGGCCGCCAGCGCCAGCAGACCCACAGTGCCCATGGTGATGGGCTCGGGCGCCGCGCCAGTCCAGGCACCCCAGGCCACCCGTGCCACCACGAACAGGCCGAACGCCAGCATGGTGGCGCCCTTGAGCAGCGCGGCGCGGGCGCGCCAAGCCGGGGCCATGGAGAGCACAAGGAGCGATACCGCGTAGTTGGCTGCATCGCCCAAAAAGTCGATGGCATCGGCCAGCAGCGACGCCGATCCGGACTGCGCACCGGCCCAGAGTTCCACGCCGAACATCAGCGCGTTGACCATCAGGGCGGCCCACAGCACACGCCGGTAGCGCGGGTCTGCAGTGGCCGAGGGCGCTGTGTGGCAGTGTGAACCACAGCCATCGCGGTGTGGTTGGGAGGCGGGCGGGGCCGCGTGCAGTGCGTGGTCGTGCATGGCAATCCTCAGAGTGCGGGTGGGGCCAACGGCGCAGGGCCTTGGTGGGCATGGCATCATTGGAAACCTTAAAGCCACTCCAAGGTCAAGCCATGCCATCCTCTGCCGATCTGCGTTCAAAAACCGCTATCTGGCGCATTGGCGAGGCCGCGCGCCACAGCAGAGTCAGCACCGACACCATCCGGTACTACGAGCGCGAGGGCTTGTTGCCGAGAGCCGGTCGCGCCGACAACGCTTACCGGCTGTACAGCGAGGCCGATGTCCACAGGCTTCGGTTCATCCGGCTGTGCCGGGCCATGGACATGTCGCTGCCAGAGGTGCGGGCGCTGCTGGATCTTGATTGGGGGCGGCGCAGCGACTGCGAGGCAGCGCGCACGACGCTCGATGCGCACCTGCAGCATGTGAGAGATCGGCTGGCCGAGCTGCAAACGCTGGAGCAGGACCTGCAAGCCTTGCGCTACCACTGCGATGGAACTGGAGGGCGCTGCGGCATCATCGAGGCGCTGCACGCACGAGCCGATGCCGAGCCTGTGGCCCCGGGTGGCCGTGCCGGGGGACGCCACGTCTGAGCGGCTTGCAATACAAGTACGGTGCCGCCGCGATACAATCACGGGTTCGAGCGCAGCGCAACGCCTGCTGCTGATGGAGCCTTCGCGGCCGTCTGCCTGATCTGCGCCTCGGGTGCAGTGACCCCCACCGCTTCACTACGCACGGGTGTCCCACGACGGGACTCCGCAGGCACGCCCCGTGCCGTGCCCTTGCAAGGGTGTTGGGGCCGACCACAGAACGCATATTTGGAAGATTCGAGGAACCATGGCCAAAGAAGAACTGATTGAGATGCAGGGCAGCGTGACAGAAGTGCTGCCGGATTCGCGTTTCCGCGTAACCCTGGACAACGGGCACCAGTTGATCGCCTACACCGGCGGCAAGATGCGCAAGCACCACATCCGCATTCTGGCGGGTGACAAGGTGTCGCTCGAGATGTCTCCCTACGATCTGACCAAGGGCCGCATCACGTTCCGCCACTTGGCCGGTCGTGGTCCGGGTCCCAATTCTGGTGGCAACCGCTGAGGGCAATTACGCGATAAAACGCTGCGTATTTCGGAAAACCCCGTTTGCGCAGGGTAGAATGTGAGGCTTCGGAGCGTAGCGCAGCCTGGTAGCGCATCTGCTTTGGGAGCAGAGGGTCGCGAGTTCGAATCCCGCCGCTCCGACCATAAATGACAAGGCCTGCAGAGGATTTCCCCTGCAGGCCTTTTGTCTAACT
>NZ_BAABEX010000001.1:0-170964 GCF_039540375.1 Acidovorax lacteus | reverse complement strand
CTCAACCCCACCCAAACCAACCTCCCCACCACCTCAACAGCCCAGCACCCCTTCGAACACCAGACCCCTGCAGCAGCGGGAGGCGAACTATAACACCGTTCGCGGAGGGAATACGAAAGATTTCTGTGTTCAGTGCGATCTCGAGAGCCCCCTCCACCAAGAGCCGCCGCCGTGAGCGGAGCACAGGATCAAGCGCACCCACCTAGGGAGGCCGCTTGATAATGGCGCATGTCGTTGATCAATTTGCAGCAAGGCTGCCTCGCTTTTGGACACTTGGCCTTGCTGGACAGGGCGAACTTCACATTGGAGGCCGGAGAGCGCGTCGGCCTGATCGGGCGTAACGGCACCGGCAAGTCGTCCCTGCTTCAAATACTGTACGGACGCATTCAGCCGGACGACGGATCTGTGCAGCGTACACGCGGACTGCGCGTGGGATGGGTGGCCCAGGAGCCTGTGCTCCCCTCTGATCAGAATATCTTCGACGCCGTCTCAGAGGGACTCGCTCCGGTCATCGCGTTGCGTCGTGAGTATGAGCAGACGCAGGAGACCGGGGCTCTGGATCGGCTGCAGACCGAGATCGAGGCACTGGGCGGTTGGAACTGGGAAGCCCGCGTACAAGAAGTGGTGTCCCGTCTTGAGCTGCCCAGGGACGCTATCACGCGTGATCTCTCTGGCGGCATGCGCAAGCGCCTAGCACTGGCGCAGGGGCTAGTGGCTCAGCCTGACGTACTCCTGCTGGACGAGCCCACAAACCACCTGGATATTGATTCGATCCAGTGGCTAGAACAGCTTTTGCTCGACTATCCAGGCAGCGTGGTCACGATCACCCATGACCGATCGTTCCTGAACCGGATCGCAACGCGCATCGTGGAGCTGGACCGGGGGCAGCTGCGCTCATATCCCGGCAACTATGAACGCTATCGCGAGTTGAAGGACGAGCAGCTTGCCCAAGAAAGCGTGCTTAACGCCAAGGCGGACAAGCTGTTGGCACAGGAGGAGCAGTGGATTCGTCGGGGCGTTGAAGCCCGAAGGACCAGGAGTCAGAGCCGGATCAATCGTCTAGAAGTGCTGCGCACACAGCGCGAGCAGCGCCGCAACGCGCTCGGGAATGTGAAGCTGGCCATCTCTGCCGGTGATCGCTCTGCATACCAGGGCAAGATCGTGGCGGAGTTGTCTGGCGTGTCCAAGCGATTCGGGGGAAAGGTCATCGCACAGGACGTCGGATTCACCATCCTGAAAGGCGACAAGGTCGGCATCGTTGGCTCCAACGGAGTGGGGAAAAGCACCCTCCTGAAGATGATTCTGGGAGAGGTGTCGCCGGACTCCGGGACGATTCAGACGGGCCAAAACCTTCAGGTCGCGTACTTTGACCAGTTGCGAGATGCGCTAGACCTCGATGCGACGCTGGAGGACTTCATCAGTCCGGGAAGCGAATGGATCGAGATCGGCAAGGAACGCAAGCACGTGCGCAGTTACCTGGGAGATTTCCTGTTCGATCCAGCCCGCGCGCGGTCCCCGGTGCGATCCCTCTCTGGCGGTGAGCGCAACCGGCTGTTGCTGGCGAGGCTGTTCGCACGCCCCGCCAACGTCCTGGTGCTGGATGAACCCACGAACGACCTGGACATCGAGACGCTGGAGCTGCTGGAGGAACTGCTGGCCCAGTATCAGGGGACACTGTTCCTGGTGAGCCACGACCGCGCATTCGTCGACCAGGTGGTGACGAGCGTGATCGCGCACGAGGGCCCAGGCCAGTGGACCGAATACGAGGGCGGCCTGACGGACTGGCTGACCCAGTCGGCACGGCGCACAGTGGCTGCATCGGCAGCACCGCGCAACCTGCCGGTTGCGCCGCCCACCAAGGAAATGGAGTCTGCACCCGCACCGCGGCGTAAACCCAGCTACAAGGAACAGCGAGAGTTGGAGGAACTGCCGGCGCGCATCGAAGCATTGGAGAACGAGCAGCGGAATATCCACGAGGCGTTGGCCGACGGCTCGCTTTTTGCCACGGACCACCTGCGCGCCAGCCAGTTGACCGAACGGCTACAGGCCATCGAGGAGGAGCTGCTCACCGCACTGGAGCGCTGGACTGCGCTGGAAGAGCTGACGCAGCGCTGAACGGCCCCACGTTTTTACGCCGCAGGCTGGGCTTGGCGGCGTTACCGTGCCTCAACGGTCAGAAGCGTGGAGGCACAGCCGACAATTGCTATTAAGTTCATAGCAACCCATTCAGCACACACAAGCACAAGCCGCCAAAATCATCCAAAGCCGTGCATCGCATCAAACCGTCGCCTGACTCGGGCGCCCGGGTTGTCTCGAACAAGGACCGCACCCCCTACCGCACGCAGGCACGCATCAAATACGGTGATGGAGACGGTCGGTGGCCCCGCGCAGCTTCGTCAGCAAGGCCGAGGCAATCTGGTGCAGGGGCAGCACCTCATCCGCCGCACCGTGTGCGATGGCTTCCCGGGGCATGCCAAAGACGATGCACGAGGCCTCGTCCTGCACGTAGTTGTAGCTGCCGGCGTCCTTCATCTCGCGCATGGCCGCAGCGCCATCGTTTCCCATGCCGGTCAGCATGATGCCGTACGCATTACGGCCCACCACGGCCGCGATCGATTTGAACAGCACTTCCACGGAAGGCTTGTGACGATTGACCGGCGGGCCATCATCGACCACTGCCACATAGTTGGCACCGCTGCGCGCCAGTGCGAACTGCTTACCCCCGGGGGCGATGTACGCATGGCCAGGCAGGATGCGCTCACCTTGCGTGGCCTCCTTGACCGTGATCTGGCACAGGCCATTCAGGCGCGCTGCAAAACTGGTCGTGAAGCCAGGTGGCATGTGCTGTGTGATGACGATCGCAGGCGAATCAGCAGGCATGTGCACCAGCACTTCCTTGATCGCCTCCGTACCCCCAGTCGAAGCACCGATGGCAATGATTTTCTCGGTCGACAGCCTACCGAGCAAGGCACTTGAACTGACGGGCGGCGCACTGGACACAGTGGCCGTGGCGGTCTCCTTGCCTGTGGTGTGCGCGCGATGCACCTTGGCCACCGCAGCTACGCGGATCTTGTCGACGATCTGGGAGGCGAGCTCGTTCAAACCGCTCGCCAGACCTACGCGTGGCTTGGCCACAAAATCGACCGCCCCCAGTTCCAGCGCGCGCATCGTCACTTCCGCACCGCGCTCGGTCAGGGTGGAGATCATCACCACGGGTGTCGGGCGCAGGCGCATCAGGCGCCCCAGGAAGTCGATACCGTCCATGCGCGGCATCTCGACGTCGAGTGTGATCACATCAGGATCCAGTTCCCGGATCATTTCACGCGCTACCAGGGGATCGTTGGCCGTACCCACACACTCCATATCGCGCTGACGATTGATGATTTCGGCCAACAGGCTTCGAACCAAGGCAGAGTCATCAACCACCACGACGCGAATTTTCTTGCTCATCAGAACCGCCAAACCTCTTCAAAACAGATCCACGGAACCACCTGCGTTGCTCTTGGCAACCGTGGCCGCATTGCCGCGCACTTCCTGATCCACCAGCGCCTCGGGATGGGCATGGGCCAGTCGCTTGACCATGGCTTTGCCTGTCACCGGAAAGAACACCACCTTGCGCGGGTAAATGTCCAGCACGTCTTCCGAGACGATGGGAATCCGCTCTGTGTGGAGGTAGTTCAACACGAAGTTGGTGTTGCGCTCGCCCACGTTCATCGTGGTGAAATTGTGCATGACTTGGGCCCCGCCAAAAATCTTGGCCTGCATGGTCTCGCGCCGCGCACCCAACTTCAGCATCTCGTTGATCAACAGTTCCATGGCGTAGGAGCCATAGCGACCTGACGCGTCGGCCAGGTCGCCATCTGGAAGCATGAAATGGTTCATGCCGCCCACGTGCGCACGACTGTCCCACAGGCACGCAGCAATGCACGAGCCCAGTACGGTCATGATGACCAGACTCTCATTGGCGACGAAATACTCGCCGGGCAGAACCTTGACGGAATTGTGCTGAAAGTGATGGTCGAAGTAGAAGAACGAGGCCTCACCCGGTTTGCGTGATTGGGCCTTGAGTTCTTCCAGGGACGACTGCCTCGTCACCACATTGCCGGTGTTGTAGATGTCGGCACTCAGAGGTGCGATGCGCGGCGCCCGCCTGCGCTCCGGCATTCCGCCGGGGGGCGCCGAGGACGGATTCGTGGCCGTGATGGAGCCAGGTCTGGAGATGGTCATGGGCGCAGAGGTAAATAAAAGGTATCAGCGACGCTCGTAGACGGTCTTGCCGCGCAACGTGAACAGATCGCGGGACTCGCTGAAATTCTCGGCGTGCCCCACAAACAACATGCCGCCCGGTTTGAGTACGCGGTGAATGCGCTCCAGCACCTTACGCTGGGTGGGGCCGTCGAAATAGATCATCACATTGCGGCAGAAAACCACGTCGAAGGGTTCCCGGAACGGCCAGTCATCGCGGATCAGGTTGACACTCATGAACTCGATCAAGCGACGCAATTCAGGTTTTGCTCGCACCATGCCGTCGTTGGCGCCTTTGCCGCGCAGAAAGAAGCGATGGAGCCGCTCCTGACTCAAGCCCTTAAGACTGTCGACGCGGTACACCCCGTTGGCAGCTGTCGCCAACACCTTCGAGTCGATATCACTGGCCACAAGCTTGAAGGAGGCCGAGGCGCCGAGCGCCTCCAGGGCTGTGATCACGATGGAGTACGGCTCTTCGCCGGTTGACGCAGCGTTGCACCAGACGCGCCATGGCGAGCCACTGGGCCGCGAACGCAGATGGGACGCGAAAATCTCGAAGTGGTGCTGCTCACGAAAAAAGGCCGTGAGATTGGTTGTCAGCGCGTTGACGAACTCCTGCCACTCTGGGCCGTCGTGCGTTTCCAGCCACCCCAGGTAATCCTTGAAGCTGCCGTGACCGGTTTCCCGAAGCCGCCGGGAAAGACGGCTGTACACCATGGCATGCTTTCCATCATGCAGGCTGATACCGGCACGCTGGTAGATGAGCGCCTGAACGCGCGCGAAGTCGGCGTTGGTCCAGACGAATTCGCGCCCTTGCGCCAATGGCCCCGAAGCACCCAGCCCACCGGCGGTCCCTGTTTCCATGCGTGCGGTGGTCATACGTCTTGCCTCAATGTCAATGCGCTTCAGCGCCCCAGGCCCTCGGTCGCAGAAGATGCAGACTCCCGCAATGCATGCGGACGAGCAGCGCCGCCACTATTCATGAACCGATACCAGCCCCATGTCGGCACTGGACATCAGCTTCTCGATATCCAGCAAGATCAGCATGCGGTCACCCACAGAACCCAAACCGAGAATGCACGAGTTATCGATCGCACTTTCAATGTCTGGCGCGATGCGGATGTTGTCCTGGGTCAGTTCCATCACATCGCTGACCGAGTCCACAACGATACCGACCACGCGGCTGCGGAGATTCAGGATGATGACGACAGTAAAGCTGTTGTAGTCGGCCTGCGCACAATTGAACTTCAGGCGCATGTCGACGATAGGGATGATGGTCCCGCGCAAATTGACCACGCCTTTGATGAACTCGGGGGCGTTCGCAATCCGCGTCGGGGGCTCGTAACCCCGAATCTCCTGCACCTTGAGAATGTCGATGCCGTACTCTTCCTGATCCAGGCGGAAGGTCAGGTACTCACGCGCGCCATTGGGCGCTCCATCGGTTGATTTAGACGTCACACTCATGGTGTGTTCTCCTTGTCATCTCATCACTAAGCGATACGCGACAGGCTGACCTGCAGACTATTCCCGGATCAATGGCGAGCACGGCGCACCAAGCCGCCGATGTCAAGAATCAAGGCCACTGTACCGTCGCCCAGAATCGTCGCTCCAGAGACGTTGGGCACCTTGCGGTAATTGGTTTCGAGGTTCTTGACCACCACCTGGTGCTGCCCGAGCAATTCGTCCACCAGAAGCGCCACACGGCTGCCTTCGGCCTCGACCACGACCATGATGTTGCTGGACTTGTTGAGATCGAAACGTGGTACCTGGAAGATCTTTTCGAGTGCGATGACGGGCATGTACTCGTCCCGCACCTTCACCAGTTGAGACCCCTGCGCCACGGTGCTCACGTCGTTGGGGTTGACCTGGAAGGATTCAACCACCGACGAAAGCGGCAGGATGTAAACCTCGTCACCCACGCCCACCGACATGCCATCCATGATGGCCAGTGTCAGCGGCAGACGCACAGACACTTTCATGCCGTAGCCTTCGGCCGAATCGATCTCCACGGTACCGTTGAGCGCCGCAATATTGCGCTTGACCACGTCCATGCCGACTCCGCGACCGGACACATCTGTCACCTCGTCCGCCGTCGAAAACCCCGGAGCAAAGATCAACTGCCACACATCGGCATCGCTCATCTGCTCGGACACCTCAAGGCCGCGCTCCTGTGCCTTGCGCAGAATCTTCTCGCGCGACAGGCCCCGGCCGTCATCCCTCACCTCAATCACGATGGACCCCCCCTGATGTGAGGCCGACAACGTGATGGTTCCGTGCTCAGGCTTGCCTTTGGCCAGACGCTCAGCGGGCAGCTCGATACCATGGTCACAGCTGTTGCGCACAAGGTGGGTGAGTGGGTCGGTGATCTTTTCGACCAGCCCTTTGTCGAGTTCGGTCGCCTCTCCAAGCGTGACAAGCTCCACCTTCTTACCCAGCTTGTTGGCCAGATCACGCAGCATCCGCGGGAAACGACTGAACACAATCGACATGGGGATCATGCGAATCGACATGACCGATTCCTGCAGATCCCGCGTGTTGCGATCCAGATCGGCCAAGCCAGCCAGCAATTGCTGATACGCCCCGGCGTCCAGTCCACGGCTGTTTTGGGCCAACATGGCCTGCGTAATCACCAGCTCGCCCACCAAGTTGATCAACTGATCGACCTTGTTGACCGCCACACGAATGGTGGTGGACTCCATCTGCGACTGCGCAGCGGCCTTGGACTCCGAAGTCGATGCTTTGACGGCTGCTCCGGATTTCGAGGCCGCGGCAGAAGCAGCGACAGGCGCAGGCGACGTAGAACTCCCTGGTGCGCCGGGGGCGTCGCTGAAGAATCCGTACGCAGCTTCGCTCGCATCGGCGCTGGAGGAGTTCGCGCCCACCTCTTGGAACACGACCTGCTCTTTCGCCACATGGAAGGCAAAGAGATCCAGCAAGTCCTCTTCGGTCGAAGCGGTTTCTACGGAGAAAACACGCACGCCAGGTGCAGTGGAGGGCAGATCCTGAATCGTGCCCAGACCGGCGATGTCTCGGAACAGGTCCTTGATCGGCTCGGCCAATTCTGGCTTATCGAGCGGGCCGATACGGATTTCAAGCCTGCGTGCCACACCTGCACTGCCACCGCTCGGTGCGCTCGCGGGAGCAGCTGGAGCCGGCTCAGGAGCCGCCACAGGCGCAGGCGCGGGTGCCGGACTGTCCGCAGGTACGACCCCAGCAGCCAGTTCGCTGATGCGCTTGACCAGACTTGCTGTCGATACCGCCTCGCCCTGACCACCAGCCTGGTGCCGCGCAAGGAGACTGCGCGAAGCATCTGCCGATTCGAGCAGAACGTCCACCATGGCAGGGATAGGCTGCAATTCATGGCGACGCAGGCGGTCGAGCAGCGATTCCATCTGATGCGTCAGCTCCGCGACGTCAGAGAAGCCGAAAGTCGCTGCCCCCCCTTTGATCGAGTGAGCGCAGCGGAAAATACCGTTCAGCTCCTCGTCGTTGGCCTGGCTCAGATCCAACTCCAGAAGCATCTGCTCCATCAGATCCAAGTTTTCGCCAGCTTCCTCAAAAAAGATTTGGTAGAACTGACTGAGGTCAAAGTCGCCGCCTGCGCCTGAACCTTCCTGATAACTTTCCGCCATGGTGAGCTCCTGTCTAACGGCCTGCCGCCGGGTCAGTCCGGGTCAGCGGATCACTTTCTGAATCACTTCAATCAGCCGATTGGGATCGAAGGGCTTCACCAGCCACCCAGTGGCACCGGCAGCACGACCCGCTTGCTTCATCTGATCGCTCGACTCGGTGGTGAGAATCAGTATGGGAATGGTCTTGAACTTCGGATGGTCACGCAGCTTGCGCGTCAGCCCGATACCGTCCAAGCGGGGCATGTTTTGGTCGGCCAGAACCAGATGGATGTCGTGCGCCTCAGCCTTTTCCAAGGCATCCTGCCCATCCACCGCCTCGACCACGTGGTAACCGGCACCTGTCAGGGTGAAGGCCACCATCTTCCGCATGGACGGCGAATCATCAACGGCAAGAATCGATTGCATGTACAGCTCCAACTGGCTTGAATATAGAGAGGATTCGAGAGATAGGGGTCAGAACAGATCAACGGAACCCGCGTCCATCTCGCTCTGCGTGACAGGATTGGGCCGATCAGGCGCCATTTCGGCAAACGGGGCGGCCTCCTCCCCTTCTTCGTGACCCATGGCTTCCGATGCGAGACGGAACGCACAGGACTGCAAAACCTTGGTGGTGTGCCAAATCAGCTGCGAGGCCATATCCTGAAACTGCAGCTCCGTCACAGCCCCTCGCAATGCGCTGCGGGCGGCTTCCAACTCGGCGGACGACCCAAGAACGGGGTTGGCAAGCGCAGCGTTGGCCTCGCCGAAGCGTTCCATCAGATTGTCCGCGGCATGATTCAGCAACCCCTCCAGGCGGTGCAGGTCGTGCATCACCACCAGCAAGGAGTCCTGGAGTTCCGCTGCCACCATGACAGGGACATGCACTGCCGGTCCATCCGTCGTAGTCAAGTTAGATTGCATCGTTTCTCCATCGCAGCAGATGCAGCGGCTAGGCAAGTCAGAACACCCGTCCACTGCGTTGGCTTGTGTGCCCACCCACTCATCTTGCCAGCAGTGTCCCAAAGATTTGACGCCAGCCCTACGATCTGTTGGCCCGGGACAAACACCCTTGTTTGTTCCAATTTGTATCCTATGATAGCGCTCCTATGCATGTTATGGCGCCACCTCGCGCTCTTCGCATACTCCATCTGGAAGATTCTCTGACGGATTACGAACTGGCAGCCCTGACACTCAGGCGCGCAGGCATCGTGCAAGCCCTGGTGCGGGTTGATACGCTGGAAGACTTTCGCGATCTGACATCGCAAGGAACGTTCGATCTCATCCTGGCAGACTATTGGCTGCGATCCTTTACGGCGCTCGACGCATGGGCAACGCTCCAGGAGTTGCCCCACCGCCCGCCTTTTGTATTGCTATCGGGTGCAATTGGCGAGACTGCCGCTGTGGACGCCGTCCGGCTCGGGATTGCAGACTACCTGCTGAAAGACGATCTCGTTCGACTCCCGATCGTGATCGCGCGGACTTTGGAGATGGAGGACGCCCGAAAGGCCAAAGAAAAGGCAGCGAGCGAACTTGCGCTGTCCCAACAACGACTCGCCGAGCTTACCGAACACCTGCAGACATCCATTGAAAAGGAAAGGGCGGCCATTGCACGCGAAATCCACGACGACATCGGTGGATCCCTGGCCGCCATTCGTTTCGATGTTTCGTGGATAGCGCGCAACACTCAAGACACCGAAACCGCAGCACATGCACGATCTGCGCTGGACATGCTGCAGCATGCGATAGGCGCAAGCCAGCGGATCCAGATGGACTTGCGCCCCCCCATCCTCGAACAAGGCCTTGTGGCCGCCGTCGAGTGGCTTGCACGCTCCTTTGAGCGCCGCACGGGTATTTCCACCCAGCTTCGAGGTGGCATGCAGCACCCGATGCTGGACGGAGACATCCGACTAGTCGCCTATCGAACGGCTCAGGAGGCTCTCACCAACGTCTCCAAATACGCACAGGCACAGCACGTCTATATCGATTTTTCAGACAGCGGAGGCCTGCTTACACTGGAGGTAACGGACGATGGGGTTGGCATGGATGCCGCGCAGCGCCACAAGCCCGGATCCTTCGGACTTCGGGGTTTGCAGGAGCGTGCACGCACTGTCGGGGGCTGGCTGGATGTCAGCAGCCGCCTGGGTGAGGGCACCAGCCTGACCCTGTGCGTCCCGCTGGATCTCCATCCGTCACTACCCAGCAAGGAAGAATGATGATTCGCGTGGTGCTGTGCGACGATCATGCCGTTCTGCGCCGCGGCATCCGGGATACGTTGAGTGAAGTCTCCGACATCATGGTCGTTGGCGAGGCGGGCGGGTACTCGGAGTTGCGGGATGTACTTCGGACGGCACTATGCGATGTCCTCCTACTGGACATCAACATGCCGGGACGCAACGGTCTGGAAGTGTTGGCCAGCCTGAAGGAAACCGGCTCGGCGGTCAAAGTGCTGATGGTATCGATGTACCCTGAAGACCAGTACGCCTTACGCTGTCTACGTGCCGGTGCATTTGGCTACGCCAACAAGGCCGGAGACCCGCTTGAACTTGTATCGGCCGTGCGCACCGTTGCTCAAGGACGCAAGTACCTGACTCCAGACGTGGCGCAGATGCTGGCAGACAGCATTGCAGAGCCCACTCCTGAACTGCCTCATTCGGCCCTGTCGGAGCGGGAATTGCAGACCTTGGTCAAAATTGCATCAGGCAAAAGGCTTTCAGACATCGCCGAGGAACTGATGCTCAGCCCTAAAACGGTAAGCGTCTACCGGTCGCGTGTTCTGGAAAAGCTCAAACTCACCAACAACGCCGAACTCACGGTGTATGCCATCCGAAACCAGCTGGTCTGATATCCACCCGGCGACTGGCAAGCATCAACGACTGGCCTGAAAGATATCGATGGCCTGCTGCATCAAAGCCACCACAGGTTGCTCCAGCATAGGCAATGTTGCGGCGATTCCGAGCAGTCCCACCGCAAGGGTCACAGGGAATCCCACGGCATAGATGTTCATCTGTGGTGCCACCCTGGAAATGATGCCCAGCACAAGATTGACGAACGTCAGCAAGGCAATCATGGGTAGCGCGATCCACAACGCGCTCGAAAACAGCGAGGCACCGAGTTCATGCAGACGCATCTGCCCGATCGCCTGTAGAAAGTTGCCAGATACCGGGAATCGATCAAAGCTGTGCACCACTGCCATAAGGACCATCAGGTGCCCGTTGATGACCACAAAAAGCAGCATTGCCATGTGCCCGAAGAATCGGGCTACCGCGCTAACCTGGGCATTACTGGCGGGATCGAAGAAACTTGCAAAGTTGAGCCCCATTTGCAGCCCCACAACCTCGCCGGCAAACTCGACTGCGGCGAATACCAGTCGAACGGCAAAGCCGATCGACAGTCCGATGACAACTTGCTGAGCGACAGCCCCCAGCGCCTCTCGGCTGTTGAGCCCGACCATCGGCTGCCCTGCCAGAGTCGCCTGTGCTGACACAGCCACCAGAAAGGCCAGGGCAATTTTTACGCGCATGGGAACTGCGCGCATGGAAAACAAGGGCGCCACCGAGAACACCGCAAGGACCCGCAGAAAGGGCCACAGGATCGGAGATATCCAAGCCATCAACTGCGCTTCCGAGATCGTGATCACGGTTGCAGCGCCTCAGCCGATGACCGACGGAATCGATTCCAGCGTACGGCGGATGAAATCCACCAAGGTTTCCAGCATCCAGGGCCCCGCAATCGCGAATACCACCACAGCGGCGACCAGTTTGGGCACGAACGCCAGTGTGGCTTCGTGGATTTGCGTAACAGCTTGAAAGATGCTGACCAGCAAACCAACGGCGAGCACCACCCCCAGCACGGGCATGGAGATCGTCAGCAGCAACGACAACGCGTCGCGCCCGATGGTGAGTACCAGTTGGGGAGTCACAACTGCACCCTCATGTGACAAAGCTGGCCGCCAGCGAGCCGATCAGAAGATTCCATCCATCGGCCAATACGAAGAGCATGAGCTTGAATGGCAATGCGACGAGCACCGGCGACAACATCATCATGCCAAGTGACATCAAAACGCTGGACACCACCATGTCAATGACCAGAAATGGGATGAATATCAGAAACCCGATCTGAAATGCCGACTTGAGCTCACTGGTTACAAACGCCGGCACCAACACCCGCAGCGGAGCAGATTCTGCCGTCACCGAACTGTCGAGCTTGGCGAGACGGGCAAACAATGCAAAGTCGGATTGCCGAGTCTGCTTGAGCATGAACTCTCGCATGGGCGCCTCAGCCCGGCTGACCGCCTGCTCAAACGTAATCGCATTGGTTGTGTAGGGAACGTAGGCCTCTGCATGCACGCGGTCAAGGGTCGGGCCCATGACAAACAGCGTGAGAAACAGCGATAAACCGATGATGACTTGGTTGGGCGGCGCGGACTGCGTCCCCAAGGCCTGGCGCAGCAATGACAATACGATGACGATGCGAGTAAAGCTCGTCATCATCAGCAACACGGCCGGCAAAAAGGACAGCGCCGTGAAAAACAGCAGGGTCTGGATCGGAACCGAGTAACTGGTTCCCGATGGTCCTGAACCCACCACCAACGGCAGCCCTCCGCCAGGGGATTGCGCCCACGCGGCGGCACCAACCGTCGCAAGTCCCACCCATCCGCAGCAGCGCAACGTACGCCGCAGCCAGGCACGGGTTCGAACACCACGGACTTCAATCACCGCTACGCCTTTCCGCATCGCCGGGCGAGGATGCCGCAGCCAAAGCCTGCGCGAACGCGGCCGGACCTTCCACACCGTCGTGGCGATACGCCCCCTGCCCGGGTTGCAGCGCCAGAACGTGCAAACAGGTGATCTGCTGGGCCGAGACCCCAAGGACGAGTTGCGTACGGGCGTTGGCGGGGCCCACTTCGACAGTGACCACCCGCTGTTGCGGGCCCACGGCCACAGCAGCCACCACGCGAGAAGCGTTTCCGCCGCCCTGCATCAACGGATTACGCTGTTGAAGCCTGCGAATAAGCCATGGCAGAGCTGCCATCGCTGCCACGAACAGGACAACCAGAAGCAGCGTCTGGGTGATGCTGCCCGTACTATCCACGGCTCACCCGGCGCAGACGCTCCGACGGTGTGACCACGTCGGTGAGGCGAATACCGAACTTGTCGTTGACCACCACGACCTCGCCTTGGGCGATCAGGTAACCGTTCACCAGCACGTCCATGGGTTCTCCGGCCAGCGCATCGAGTTCCACCACCGACCCCTGCGCCAGTTGCAGGATGTACTTGATGGGCACCTTGGTGCGTCCCAGTTCCACCGAAAGCTGGACCGGAATGTCCAGCACCATGTTGATATCGTTGAGCGTACCGTCGGCGCCAGGCCCTGCAGAGAATGGCCGAACTGGGTCGCCTGATAAAGGACCACCTTGCTCGGAGGCTCCTGCAGGCGCATCAGTACGCTTTTGTTCTTCGAGCGCCTCCGCCCAGCCGGCAAACGGGTCATCCGCTGCGCCGTCTTTCTTCTCTTCTTCAGTTGACATCTTTTTCCCCCAGCCAGCTCAAATCGGCTGTGCGCAGGCACTCCTCGATCCGGATGGCATATTTCGAATTGTGGGTGCCGTACTGGCATTCGAAGATCGGCACACCACCGATCGAAGCCCGAATGCGCGGCTCGCGGTCGAGTTCGATGAAATCCCCGGGTTTCATCGCCAGCAATTGCTCCACGGTCGCGTCGGCTTTGGCCAATTCGGCCACCAGCGTCACCTCGGCGGCCTGAATCTCGCGGGTCAACACACGCACCCAGCGGCGGTCCACCTCAATCGAGTCGCCCTGCGTCGACGAATACAGCACGTCACGGATCGGCTCCAGCGTCGCGTAGGGCATGCACATATGAATAGCGCCGGAGAGATCGCCGATCTCCAGCTGAAACGCCGTGGACACCACGATCTCGCTGGGCGTCGCAATATTGGCAAACTGCGGCTGCATCTCCGAGCGCTGGTATTCGAGCTCCAGTGGATAGATGCCATGCCACGCCTTCTTGTACTCAGCACAGATCACGTCCACCAGGCGGTTGATCACGCGCTGCTCGGTGGGCGAAAAATCGCGCCCCTCGATCCGGGTTTGGAACTTGCCCACCCCGCCATACAGGGTGTCGATAATGCCGAACACCAGTGAGGGCTCGCACACGATCAGCCCGCTGCCCCGCAGCGGGCGGATGGCCACGATGTTGAAATTGGTCGGCACCGCCAGTTCGCGAAGGAACGCGCTGTACCGCTGTACCGATACCGTACCCACCGAAATCTCGGGGCTGCGGCGGATGAAGTTGAACAGACCGATGCGGAAGTTCCGAGCAAAGCGTTCGTTGACGATCTCCATGGTCGGCATGCGACCCCGGACGATGCGCTCCTGGCTGGAAATGTCGTAATTACGGACCGCACCCGCCTCCGCCACCTCCTCGACGGATTTCTGGCTCTCCCCCGTCACGCCCTCCAAAAGGGCATCGACTTCTTCCTGCGAAAGAAACGAATCACTCATGGAATGACCCCATCGGTTTCACTGAATGATGAAGCTGGAGAACAGAATGCGATGCACAGGGTTCTGCGCAGCCTTGCGACGGGCAGCCCGGTCATCCTCCTCCGACTCTTCGTCATCGGCAGCCGGCTCCTTGCGCGTCTTCTTGGCGGGTACGGTGTAGCCCAGAGGCTTGGACACCTCCCGCAGGATGTCGTGCGCGAGCTTCTCCTTGCCCTCGCGTTGCAGCAGCTCGGCCGACGTCCGCTGAGACACCAACAACAACACCCCACTGCGAATGGATGGCATGTACTGCTTGACCTGGTCCGCCGTCTTGGCGTCGGCCACCTCCACGGTGATGCCGATCTGGGCAAATCGATCGCCCCCAGGGTCGGCCAGATTGACCACCATGTTTTCCATGGGCAGGAAGGTCGGCGCGACCTTGGGCGCCTCCTTGCGCGCCGGCGCGGCGCCTTCCTCGTCCTCCGCATTCTTCTTGCCCATGAGAAGGAACGCCGCCGCACCACCGCCCGCCAGCACCAGAACCAGCACTGCAATGATGATGATGAGCATCTTTTTGCTCTTGGCGGGAGCGGCAGCTGCAGCAGGCTGGTTGGCGGACACGGCGTGTTTCCTTCAAGGGTCGCGGGCCCGGCCAGATGGCGAACGCCATGTACGGGACGAGCCCATTATTGGGGCGTAGCGCGTCCAATAATAGCCAGAATAAAAGCCCAAAACCACGGCATACCTTGGGCTTGCGGGGATGCCTGCCCGCTCTGCTCCGCCGCATCAGTGAAACAGGGGTACCGGCAACGCCGACGGCGTTGGCTGGGGGTTGAGCGCAGGCGCGGCCCTGCCCGCAATCAGGGGGTGCGCCCCCGCCATCAACCCTCAGGCAAACACGTCCAGTGCTCGGGGGCTTTGAGTGCCTATGCCGCGTGCCATAGGCACCTGCTCCGCGGCGGCAGCCGGCGCCTGGATGCGGGCCAGCTGGCGGCGTCCATTCGATTCTTCAGACGAGCCACGCCGCCCGGAGCCCCCCTCAGACAGCGTCGAGCCCACCGTCACGCCTGCCAGTTGCAGGCCTTCTTGCTGCAGCAGCTCGCGCAACTGCGCCACCCGCTCATCCAGGGCTTGGCGGGTCTGCTCCTGGTCGGAGCGGAAACTCACATGGGCCTCATTGCCTTGCAGGGTGACGCGCACCTCCACCGGTAAACCGCTCTGATCCACCGTCATCTCGGCCGACTGCGAATGCTGGTTGACCCAGAAGGCCACCTGCTCCGACAGTTGCTCCTCCATCTGGGCCATGCGGGCCGCCAATCCGTCGGCCTGCGCGGCCGCCGCGGCATCGGCCTGCTGCGCTTGGGGTGACGACAGGGAAGCGGCATCGGCCACGCCACCGGTCTGGGCGGCAGATGCGCCGCGGTCGTACGCGGGAGCCTCGGCCCGCACGGGCAACGCAGCCGATGCCGAGGCGTTGGCGGCAGGGGCTCCGGCAGCATCGCTTGATGCTGCACTCTGCAGCGCCTCGGCCACCGCGCGCAAGGCCTCCGCACTCGCCGCCGCCACCGACTGTGCAGAGCGCTCGCCCGTGACGACTCCCGCCACAGCCGACAGCGTGTGGGGCAAACCCATGCCGGGCGGGTTAGGCGACTCACTGCCCGGGCGTGGCGCGCCGGTCACACTACTCGGCTGGCCTGCAGTCGCAGCGGAGCTGTCCGCCGTCGCCCCCAGCATCCGCGATGCGGCTGCCGCCACGGCAGACTTCAAGCCACCCGCGCCCCCGCGGCGGGCGCCCCCCGCAGAAGCCGAGGCATCGAACCGCTCCGCTGCGCGATCCATCTGCGCCGTCTGAGCCACCAGACCGTTCACCAGCCCGCCCGCGATGCCTGCCGTCAGCCCCGCCAGCAAAGCGCCCCCGGCGCCTGCAGAGGATGCGCCGGGCGGCAACCCGCTGGCATCGAGCGCCCCTTGCGCGAGCCACAGCGGCACTATCGAAGCATCCCCCGAGGCCCCCAGTGAAGCATCTCCCACACTGTCCGCGACGGACACAGCAGCGTCCACCGACGGCAATGCGAGTGCGTCTGCCTGCTGGTCGATGGCGGTCAGCAGTGCCATGAAGGCGTCGGCGGGCTGTGCATTGGCATCGCCCGCACCAGCGGCCACACCGGCAGCGCCGGACCGCCGTGGCCCCTGGGCTGCTGCGGTGGCAGTGGTCTGGGTTGGTGTCGCAGAGGGACGAAGGTTTTCCATGGTCAGCTCTCCTGGGCCGCGAGGCCCGGCGGGGACGATCGGTACTGGAGCGACGCGCGCTCATCGGTCTGTTTCTGGTCGCGCCGCATCTGGGCCAGCGCCAGTTCGTGCTGGCGGCGCTCCACCACCTTGCGCAGGCTGGTCAAACGCAGTTCGGCCTGCAGCAGGCGCTGCGCCAGTTGCGCAAGCCGCGTGTCCTGGTCGTGCACCACACCGGTCTGCAACCCGATGGCGTGGTCCAGCCGCCCCATGAAATGCCGGTGGTGGTACAGCACTTCGGGGCCGCGCAGGCTGTCTTCCGCCATGCCCCAGCGCTGATCCGTCTCGACCGCATAGCTTTGCAACTGGTGCAGCTGATCGGCGGCGGCATGTCGCGCGTTCTGGGCATCCTGCAGTGCCCGGCGTGCGTCGTCGCGCTGGCGGGTGGCCATCTCAACAGCGACATGAAGGGCAGACAAGGACGACATGGTGCCTACGCTTCAACGGCTACGACGAAAGCGCCAGTGCCATGGCATGCAGACTCTGGTCCATGGATGCGGCTTCGTGCATGTCCTGCTGCAGAAACTGTGCGAGCTGCGGCTGCAGGCGGATCGCCTCGTCCAGCGCCGGATCGGAGCCACTGAGGTAGGCGCCCACCTGCACCAGATCACGGCTCTTTTGGTAGCGGGACCAGGTTCCACGGAAGCGCCGGGCCATTTCGAGATGCTCGCGGCTGGCCACGTTGTGCATCACGCGCGAGGCCGACTGTTCGATGTCAATGGCCGGGAAGTGCCCGGTTTCGGCCAGCGCTCGCGACAGCACGATGTGCCCGTCCAGGATGGCGCGGGCCGCATCGGCGATGGGGTCCTGCTGGTCGTCGCCTTCGGACAGCACAGTGTAGAACGCCGTGATCGATCCGACGCCATGCAGGCCGTTGCCGCTGCGCTCGACCAGCTGAGGCAGTTTGGCGAAGCACGACGGGGGGTAGCCCTTGGTGGCCGGCGGCTCGCCGATGGCCAGTGCAATCTCACGCTGTGCCATGGCATAGCGGGTGAGCGAATCCATGAGCAGCAGCACATGGTGCCCCTTGTCGCGGAAATGCTCAGCGATGGCGGTGGCATAGGCCGCACCCTGCATGCGCAGCAGTGGAGGCGCATCGGCCGGAGCGGCCACCACCACCGAGCGCGCACGCCCCTCTTCGCCCAGGATGTCCTCGATG
Organism: Acidovorax lacteus; assembly: GCF_039540375.1. Classification (NCBI taxonomy): domain Bacteria; kingdom Pseudomonadati; phylum Pseudomonadota; class Betaproteobacteria; order Burkholderiales; family Comamonadaceae; genus Acidovorax; species Acidovorax lacteus. The sequence goes on along the minus strand of NZ_BAABEX010000001.1, from coordinate 153,160 downwards.
AACTCCTTGACCTCGCGGCCGCGCTCGCCAATCAAGCCGACCACGATCACGTCCGCCTGCGTGTAGCGGGCCATCATGCCCAGCAGCACGCTTTTGCCCACGCCCGAGCCCGCGAACAGGCCCAGACGCTGGCCGCGCCCCACCGTGAGCAACGCGTTGATGGCGCGCACGCCCGTGTCCATGGACTCGCGCACCGGATCGCGGTCCATCGCGTTGATCGGGCCGCGGCCCATGGGCTCGGCATCCACCCCCACCAGAGGGCCGCCGTGATCGAGCGGCAGCCCCTGGGAATCGACGACACGGCCCAGCAGGCCATCGCCCATGGGCAGGCGCAAAGCGCCCGCGCGCTGCGGAGGACGGGGAGGTTCCCCCAGGCGCGGAACCGGCACATACGCCGCCGCGGGCGTGACCCGCGCGCCACTTGACAAACCCTGCGTATCCCCCGCGGGCATGAGAAACGCCTTGTCGCCCGCAAAACCGACCACCTCGGCCAGCACCGGGGCCTGGCCGGGCATCTGCACCGTGCACTGAGAACCCACCGGCACCCGCAAACCTGCGGCCTCCAGCACCAGGCCCGCCAGGCGGGTGAGCGTGCCTCGGCTCTCCAGCGTCACGCCCTCCTCCACCCGCTCACGCGCTTGGGTGAGCAGTGCGCGCCAGTCGGCTGCCGTCAGCAAGGGTTGGGGCAGGCGGGCGGGCGCAGCAGGCGGCGCGGAGCCCTCGGGCACCACGTCGGCCAGCTCGGCCTGCGGCAAGAGTGCCTGCTCAGCGGACATCCGCCGACTCCTCTGCGTCCCAGGCGGACTGCAGTCCCAGTGCCGCCACAGCACGCTCCCAGCGCTTGGCCACGGTACCGTCGATCACGGTGCCAGCCGACTCGACCCAGCAGCCACCGGGCGGCACCTGCGGGTCGGCCACCCATTGCACCCCCGCGTCGCCGTAGCGCTCGCGCAGGGGGCCTTGCAGTCGCTCGGCATCTTCCGGATGCAGGCGCACGAGCGCGGGGCGCGCCTGGGCGAGCAGTCCGCCCACCGCTTCGCTCACCACGACCTCCAGCGCCTCGGGGCGCACCGTCAGTTCTTGCCGTACGACCTGGCGGGCGACTTCGCAGGCCAGCTCCAGCACCTGGCGCGCAAGCGTCTGCTGCAGCTCATTGAAGGTGGTATGCAACTCCTGCACCACGGCGGCCGCACGCTGCGCGGCCTCTTGCCCCTGGCCGGCAATGTAGTCGTCCATGCGCTGCTGCCATTCAAGCGAGGCCTCGGCACGTCCATGCTCATACCCCTGGGCAAATCCGTCCTGCCGCGCCTGCTCGCACAGGGCCGTGATCTCATCGGCCGTAGGCGGCGGGGGCAGTTCGGGCAGTGCGTCGGTTTCGGGCTCCGGCTCGGGTTCGGAGCCGTCGACGGAGCCGAACTTCCACTGCGTGACCGAGTTGACCTCTTCACTGGGAATGAAACGCGCGTAAAAGCGCGGGCTGTTAGACGAAGGCATCGTCGCCTCCACCGCCTAGCACGATCTGGCCCTCGTCCGAGAGGCGCCGCACCGTTTTGAGGATTTCCTTTTGCTGCGCCTCGACCTCGGACAGGCGCATGGGGCCGCGCGACTCCAGGTCTTCGCGCAGCGCATCCGCCGCACGCGAGGACATGTTCGACAGGAACTTGTCGCGCAGCTCGGGCACCGCGCCCTTGAGGGCCACGATGAGCGTCTCGGACGCCACTTCCTTGAGCACCGTCTGGATGGACTTGTCGTCGAGCTTGAGGATGTCCTCGAACACGAACATCTTGTCCATGATCTTCTGCGCAAGGTCCGGGTCGTGGCCGCGGATGGATTCGAGCACCACGGCGTCCATGTTGCCGCCCAGCAGGTTGATGATCTCGGCCGCAGCCTTGACGCCGCCGAGCGAGCTCTTGCGGATCTTGTCCCCCCCAGCCAGCACCTTGAACAGCACTTCGTTCAGATCCTTGAGCGCGGTGGGCTGGATACCTTCGAGCGTGGCCACGCGCAGCAGAATTTCGCTGCGCTGGCGGTCGGTCAGGTGCTGCAGGATGCCGGAGGCCTGGTCCGGGTCCAGGTGGACCAGGATGGCGGCCACGATCTGCGGGTGCTCATTGCGCAGGAGTTCGGCCACCGACAGCGGGTCCATCCACTTGAGCGACTCGATCCCCGAGACATCACCGCCCTGCAGAATGCGGTCGATCAGCAGCGCGGCCTTGTCGTCGCCCAGCGCGCGCTTGAGCACCGACCGCACGTAGTTGCCGGTGTCCGACACCAGCAGGCTCTGCGCGGCGGCCGCGCCGCTGAAGCGGTTGATGACCTCGTCCACCTTTTCCTTGGACACCGCGCGCATGCGGGCGATGGTTTCGCCGAGCTTCTGCACCTCCTTGGGCGAGAGATGCTTGAAGACCTCGGCCGCCTCCTCCTCGCCCAGGGACATCAGCAGGATGGCGGCGTCGTTGAGACCTTGTTCATCCATGGCGTGTGCTTCCGTACATCAGAGGTGTACAGCGTATCAGGGCGTCTCGCCATTGACCCATTGCTTGACGATATTGGCCACAGCGATGGGATTGTCCTTGGCCAGCTTGCGTGCTTCTTCCAGGCGCAGCTGCTCCGGCGTGACCACGTTGGCCTCGTCCTGCTTGGTCGGCGCAGGCAGCGCCGGGCGCTCGGGCGTGTCGGCTTCCAGGGCGTTGAGCTGCGTGCCAGCCAGGGCGGGCTGGCCCGGGGCGCGGCCAGCAGCGCTGGCCGCTGCTGGCGGCGCGGCCATGCCCTTGAGGGCGGGCCGCACCAGGCCAAACAGCACCAGCGCACCGAACAGCACCGCACCCAGCGGCCAGGCCAGGCTGCGGGCAATGTCGAGGACCTCCGGCTGACGCCACAGCGGCACCCCGGTGTCGGCTTCGGCCTGCATCTGGAACGGGGTGTTCATCAGGTTCACCGAATCGCCGCGGTCCCTGTTGAAGCCGATGGTCTCACGCACCAGGGCGGTCATCTGCTCGATCTGCTCGGGCGTCAGGGCCTTGGGCACGGGTTTGCCCTTTTCCTCGGCCATCTGGTAGTTGACGACCACCGCCGCGTTCACGCGCTTGATGGCGCCGGTGCCGCCGCGCGTCACGCGCACGGTGCGGTCCACCTCGTAGTTGGTGATCGATTCGCGCTTGCTCTGGGTGGCGGCCGACGCCTGCTGGCCGCCGGCGGCATTGGGAGCTGGATTGGCCCCGTTGATGGGTGCCTGGGCCTGGCCTGGCGGCTGATTGGCAACGGCCCCCGGAACACCCGTGGCGGTGTTGGTGCTGTCGGTGGTGCCGCTGCTTTCCACCACCTGCTGGCTGCGCACGGCGGCGGCCTCAGAACCCTGGTTGGGGCGGTGCTGCTCCGAAGTCTGTTCGGTCTGGGTGAAGTCCACCTCGGCCGTCACCTGGGCCTTGACGTTGTTGCGGCCGACCACAGGCTCCAGAATGTCGAGAATGCGGCGGGTGTACTGCTGCTCGATCTGCTGCACATAGGCCAGTTGCTGAGCGTCGATGGCCGCACCGGCGGCCGAGTCGGGCGACTGCGACAGCAGCTTGCCCGTGTCGTCGAGCACGCTCACGGCCGAAGGCGACAGCTCCGGCACGCTGGACGCCACCAGGTGCACGATGCCGGCGAGCTGGGCACGGTCGAGGATGCGGCCCGGGTGCAGGCTCACCAGCACCGAAGCCGAGGGCTTTTGTTGCTCGCGGAAAAACCCGTTCTGGTTGGGCAACGCCAGGTGCACCCGGGCGCTTTGCACCGACGACAGTGCCTGGATCGAGCGGGTCAGCTCGCCCTCCAGTCCGCGCTGGAAGTTCAGCCGCTCCTGGAACTGCGTGATGCCGAAGCGGTTGGTCTCCATCAGCTCAAAGCCCGTGACCGAACCCTTGGGCAGGCCCTGCGTGGCCAGGCGCAGGCGCACGTCGTGCACACGCTCGGCCGGAATCAGGATGGCCCCGCCGCCTTCGGCGTACTTGTAGGGCACGTTCATCTGCGAAAGCTGGGCCACGATGGCCCCGCCGTCCTTGTCGCTCAGGTTGGCAAACAGCACGCGGTAGTCGGGCTGGCGGCCGAACACGATGGCGGCGATGGCCACCGCGATCAGCAGCGCCACGCCCACGCCCAGGCGCAGGCGTTGTGCGCGGTCCAGCGTGTTCAACCGCTGCAGCCAGTTCGGCGCAGCCGCAGGCGCGGCCACGGCGGCGGGGGGGACAGGGATTTCAGCAACGGCAGACATCGGGCGCTTCCAGCAAGGGAGGGTCGGAGGGGTTTTCCAGCGATGGAGCCGATTATTCGGGCAGGCCGCAGCGGCGTTCGGCCAATAAGCCGCGCGTTTGTTCCGCTATTTGGCCGGATGGCCACCCTCGGCACCGATAGGATTCCCAGCATCCCTTCCTGCCCCTGAGACACTGCCATGGACCTCCGCATCAACAGCACGATCACCCCCCCAACGGGCGGCGTGGGCCTGCAGCGCCGAGCCGCCGCAGCGACCGCGGGCACCGAACCCGAAGTCGGCTTCTCCTCGGCCCTCAAGGGCGCACTGCAGTCGGTGAGCGCGGCGCAGAACCGCTCGGCCGACCTGCAGCGCGAAGTGCAGATGGAGAACCCGTCGGTCAGCCTGGAAGAGACCATGGTGGCCATCCAGAAGGCGCAGATCGGCTTTCAGGCCACGCTGCACGTGCGCAACCGCATGGTGCAGGCCTACACCGACATCATGAACATGCAGGTCTGAGCCGCCGGCCCGCCAGCCCTGCGGCGGTGCTTGCCCCCCGCGCGGCGCCCTATGGGCCGCTGTCGCCACCAATTGCTATTGATTTGATAGCTACTCGTGCTTGAATTAGCAGCACGAGAACCCGTTTTGACCATCCACCATACGCTGCGGCGGTGGCAGGCTGCCGGGTGGGCATGCTGGGTGGCCCCGCACGACCGCGGTGCCCGGCCACTGTACCGGACGCCCGCGGTGCGGTGCGGTGCTGCGTGGCGCGGTGAGGTGTGGTGGCACCCCGTGCGGAGCACCGTCCGGAACACTATGAATTTGATAGCTTCTCGTGCTTATCTGGCAAGCACAAGCTGCCATTTTCGTAAAGACTCCATCGGCAGGCACGGCACTGCCCCACTTCCGGATCGTGACGGCCCGCCCCCTACAGCCCGCCCCCTTGCCCCACGGCGACCGCCGCCCCCCCCCCGAAACCGGCGCACCATAAAAAAGAGCGCCCCACCAGAGGCGCTCTTGCAGCCCAGCGATTCGCCGCGCTGCCTCGCGGCGGGTGCACCGACCGGGTCAGTGCATCATCATCGGCTGGCCGTCGAACAGGTGTTCGAACTGGGAAATCCACGGCTCTGCGAGGCAACGGATCTGCGCGTCGTTGCGCAAGATGCGCTGCATGATGCGCGTCTTCTCGCGGCGGTGCTCGGGCAGCAGCTCGTGGTGCTGGGCCTTGTGGCGCAACTGCTCGATCAGCACCGCGCACGCCCCCTCGTAGCGCACCACGCCGTCCCAGTCCTTGAGCTTGGCCGCCTCCAGCATCTTGGCGCTGCTGTCTTCGATGGCTTTGTAGTAATCAATCAGCATGAGGGACATATCAGGCCTCCATCAGCACCGGCTGCCCGGAGGACGGGACCGGAGCGGTCGAGGCACCGTTCTTCTTGATTTCGTTCCAGCCCTGGGCCACGGGCTCGATCAGGCGCATGACTTCCTGCAGGATCGCGTCGTCGTTGCGGGCATTGGCCTCGATCAGGCGACGCACACAGTAGTCGTACAACGCGCCCAGGTTTTCCGCGATCTCGCCACCGTCCACGCGGTCCAGCGCAGTGGCCAGACCTTCTTCAAGGATGCGGATGGCTTTGGTGATGCTCTGGCATTTGCCCGGCACATCGCCACGGGCCAGCGCGCCACGGGCGAATGCGATGGAGCTCAACACTCCCTCGTACAGCAGCGACACCAGCTGGTGCTGGTCCATGGTGTGCATGCTGGTTTCAACGTTGATCCGCTGATAAGCGTTTGCGGCACGGGGGCTGTAGGCGCTGAACATGCTGGAAATCCTTGGGTGTGATGTCTTATTTATCGGTCACACGAGGCAAAACTGAAGGCCCGTTACCCGGTCTCGATGCTCCGACTCAGCCCGACGACTTGTTCCAAGCCGTCACCTGCTGCGAGATGTACGCGTTCAGGCCGTTGAGCTTGGTCAGCTGGCTGTCCAGTGCGTTGTAGCGGCGCAGCAGCTGCGCCTCGACATCGCCGGCGCGTTCGTTCACGCGGGTCTGCTCCTTGCTGTTGCGCTGCAGGGCCAGCTTGAGCGAGTCTTCCTTGGTCTTGAAGAAGCCCGCATTGCCCAGCAATTCGGTGGCGCGCGCCTTGACCTGCTCGGCCACGCCCTTCACGCCCCCTTCGGTGCGGAACAGTGCGCGTACCGCGTCCGGATTCTCCAGCGCCTTGGACAGCTTGCTGCTGTCGATCGCCAGATCGCCGCCCCGCTGGATCGAGATGCCGACATCGGCCAGGCGCTTGAAGGCCCCGCCGTCCTCGTTGACGGACTGCACGGCAGCGCGCAGCGAGTTCTGCAGCGCAATGGCGGTCGAATCGCCCTGCAGCAGCCCGGCAGACTTGGTCGCGCCGTCGTACTTGGTGGCTTCGTTGAGGATCTGGTTGATCTCGTTGTAGGCCTTGACGAACGCCTCGATATTCTTCTGCACCGTGGCCGTGTCGCGGGTCACCGTCACGGCCACCGGGGCCGTGGTGACCTGCTCGGCCTTGAAGGTCACGCCCGAGACCGTATTGGCAAAGGTGTTGGTGGCCGAACGTACCGCAATGCCGTTGACGGTGGCGCGCGCGTCGGCTGCGTCCTGGGTGCGCGTGGCCCCCGACACCAGTCGCGACAGGCCTGTGGCATCGGTGTTGCCGGCACTCGCCGGATCGGTATCGCCGGGCTCCAGCACGCTCAGCCGGAACCCCGACTCCTCGCCCGTGTTGCGGCCGTTGAGCAGCAGCCGCTCACCCGACGCGTCGGTCAGCACCGAGGCGGTGACACCCGCATTGGCCCCGTTGATCTTGCTGGCGATGTCGGCCAGCTTGTCGCCGGCCGCAATGGTGATCTCGACCGGCGTTCCCGACGACGGCGTGAACGATGCCGGCGCAACGCTCCACTTGCCCAGCTCCAATCGCAGCGTACCCGCACCCAGCGTGCCGCCCACCGGCAGCAGGGCCGCAGAGGCCTGCGCCTGCGCCTTGGCCAGGCTCTGCACTTCCACATTGAACGAGGTAGGCAAAGTACCGCCGATCGCGGTGGCCGTGACCGACTTGGTGTCGGAACTGGAGGCCGAGACGGCGTTCCAGCCGGTGACGCTGGCAAGCCTGCCAGCCGCATCAGACAAGGTGGACACGAGCGACTTGATCTGCCCGAAGGTCGAGATCTTGGTCTGGACCGTGGCCGCCTGGAGCTTGAGCGTGTCCAGCGGCTTCTTTTCGAGCGCCACCAGCTGCGAGACGATTTCCTTGACGTTGAGGCCGCTGGCGCCGATACCGGGCGAAGAAAGGGTAGCCATATCAACCTCCTGAACTGGTGCAGCGAAAATTATGTCGCTGTAGGGTTTTCGAGAACGTCCGTAAACCCACCAGGAAACCCCTCTATTCTGCGCGCCTGGTGCCGCACATAGCAAAGGCAAAAAGCGACGACAGGTAAACCTGCCGTCGCCGGGCCTTGCCTGGGGGCATGGGCGGCTCAGCGCCGCACCACGCCGTCTGCCGCTTACCGCAGCAGGGCCAGCACACCCTGGGGCAGCTGGTTGGCCTGGGCCACCATCGCCGTACCAGCCTGCTGCAGGATCTGCGAGCGCGACAGGTTGGCGGTTTCGGCTGCGAAGTCCGCGTCCAGAATGCGGCTGCGGGAGGCCGACAGGTTTTCCGACGTGACCTGCAGGTTCGAGATGGCGGTCTCGAAGCGCGACTGCAAGGCACCGAGCTTGGCGCGTTCACCGCTCACGAAGGCGAGCGCAGAGTCCACGATCTTGAGCGCGTCCGTCGCCTTGGCAAACGTGGTCACGTCCAGGTCCGACACCTTGCGCAGCTCGGAACCGCCGCTACCAACCGCCGTACTGGTCGAGGTCACAGCAAAGGACTTTTCAGAGTCCAGCACCAGGTAGCCGCTGGTCGTGCTGTTATCGGCCGTGGTGTTGGCCGTCAAGGTCACGGCACCGCCCACGGCAGCACCGTCGGCGTTGCGCTTGGTCACCGTCACATCGGCGGCGTTGGCAATCGCGGTGTCGCTCACCGTGATGTCATTGCCGGTGGCGTTCGTCAGCACCACGCCGCTGCCGTCGCTGTTCAGCGAGGCCGTCACGCCGGTCTTAGCAGACTGCTCGTTGATCGCCGACACGGCGGCAGACAGGCGGTCCGAACCGGTGGTGGAGGTAAGCGTGAACGACACCGACACGGCTGTCGTGTTGTCCGACGTCAGGTTCAGCGTGTACGAGCCGGTTGCAGAAAAACCACCCAGCTGTACATCCGTACGTGCGGTCGCGGTGACACCGGTGTCGGCCTTGATGGTGTTGATGTTGGCCGCAATTGCCTTGGCCGTGTCGTTGGCAGCCACTGCCACGCTCTTGGAACCCAGGTAGCCATTGACCGTCACGGCACCCGAACCCACACCGTTGGTGCCGGCGCCCGAAGAGGCTGTGGACACACCCGCGCCGTTGGCCACGGCGATCTGGTTGTTGCCATACACGCTGGTGCGCAGGTTGGCGGTGGCGGCCACGATGGTCTGGTTGGCGTTGGCGCCCACCTGGAACTGCTGCGTACCAAAGGTGCCGTCCAGCAGCTTCGAGCCGTTGAATTCCGTGGTTTGCGAGATACGGTCGAGTTCGCTGACCAGCTGACCCACTTCGCGCTGCAGGGCCTGACGGTCACCAGCGCTGTTCGAGGCGTTGGCCGACTGCACGGCCAGTTCGCGCACCCGCTGCAGGATGTCGCCCGACGCCTTGAGCGCGCCTTCAGCCGTTTGAGCGAGCGAAATACCGTCGTTGGCATTGCGCACCGCCTGGTTCAGGCCGCGGATCTGGCTCGTGAAGCGCTCCGAAATCGCCAGACCGGCAGCGTCGTCCTTGGCGCTGTTGATGCGCAGACCCGACGACAGGCGCTGGATGGAGGTGTTCAACGAGCTCTGGCTCGTGCCGAGGTTGCGCTGCGCGGTGAGCGAGGCGACGTTGGTATTGATGGTGGAAGCCATAGCAAATCTCCTGAAAGAACTGACTCAACGATGGCGTTGCCGCCAACCAGGTGCCAGGCTTTCCTGGCGCTTCGGTTCACAGCTCCGGCGTGGCCTTCTGTCGAACGGCGGGGGCTGGTCGTCCCCCGTTGCACCAGTTTTCGGTTACGTCCGGCAAAACTTTAGGCCCCGATGTGCAAAACCCCGGATTGCCCAGGTTTTGGACCTCTTATCGGCCCAATGACCAGGCGGAGCGGCTCCCACAATCCAGCCATCGTTCCCATCCTGTCTGCCGGACGCAAGGAACCCTGACCGGCACAGTCGTGTGATTTCCGCCTTGAAGGAGTACGTCCATGGCATCCACAATCAACACCAACGTCGCCTCGCTCACCGCGCAGCGCAACCTCAGCACGAGCCAGAGCTCGCTGAACACCTCCATCCAGCGTCTGTCGTCGGGCCTGCGCATCAACAGCGCCAAGGACGACGCCGCCGGTCTGGCGATTTCGGAGCGTTTCACGAGCCAGATCCGTGGCCTGAACCAGGCGGCGCGCAATGCCAACGACGGCATTTCGCTGGCGCAGGTGGCAGAAGGCGCGATGAAGTCCGCGGGCGACATCCTGCAGCGGGTGCGCGAACTGGCCGTGCAGTCGGCCAACGCCTCCAACAGCGCATCCGACCGTCAGGCGCTGCAGCGCGAAGTGGGTCAGTTGGTCAGTGAGCTGGACCGGATTGCCCAGACGACCGAATTCAACGGCTCCAAGCTGCTGGACGGCACCTTTGGTACGGCACAGTTCCAGGTCGGTGCCAACGCCAACCAGACCATCGTGGCCGCCACCGCCAACCTGCGCACCAGCGTGTACGGCAACAACCAGGTCGCGGTGACCAACGGCCAGGGCGTATCGACAGCGTCCTCGGGCGTGGGCACCAACGGCGTGGGTTCCGGAGCCGTGACCCTCAGCGGCTTCCTGGGCTCCAAGAGCGTGGCGGTGGCCGCCAACGACACGGCCAAGGAAATCGCAGACACCATCAACACCATCAAGGCCGACACCGGTGTGACTGCCAGTGCGCGCACCCAGGTGCAGCTCGGGGGCTTTTCTTCTACCGGCTCCTACACGCTGAATCTGACCTCCGACAACACGACCCCCGTGGCCGTGTCGTTCACCCTCACCTCCACCACGGGTTCAGACCGCCTGTCGGCGGCGGTGTCGGCGATCAATGAACAGGCGGCCAAGACGGGCGTGACGGCCTCGCTCACGGAAGACGGCAGCGGCGTCATCCTGACCAACGCCATCGGGAATGACATCACGGTGAGCGACACCACCATCGCCAACGCCGCCGATGTGACCGCAACCAAGCTGAATGCCGACGGTGCTGCCGTGGGCGGTGCCGTGACCCTGACGGCCAACACCACGGCCGACAACAGCACGACCAGCGGCTACCTGGTGCTGGACTCCGAAAAGTCGTTTGCCGTGACCTCCACCAGCACCGCCATCGCCAGCGGCGGCTCGGAATTGCGCCGCGTGGCCGATCTGGACGTGAGCACGTTCGAGAAATCGACCGAAGCGCTCAAGACGGTGGACTCCGCCCTGGCTTTCGTGAGTGGCGAGCGCTCCAAGCTCGGTGCGCTGCAGGCCCGCTTTGAGACCGCCATCGCCAGCCTGAACATCACGTCCGAAAACCTGTCGGCCTCGCGCAGCCGCATCCAGGACGCCGACTTCGCGGCCGAAACCGCCAACCTGTCGCGCGCCCAGATCCTGCAGCAGGCCGGAACCGCCATGGTGGCCCAGGCAAATCAGATTCCGCAGGGCGTGCTGTCGCTGCTGCGGCAGTAACATCGCCAGCGCACAGCGGCCGCCAGCGCCTCGGCGCTTGGCGGCTTTTGTCCGCATATGCGGCGGCTTCCCTCACAGCCCATTGCTTTTGCCATGCCTGCGCCCCAGCCCCACAAAGCCGCCGACCCATCCAACACCCGCATCCAGCAGGCCCTGCAGGCCCAGGACTGGCCGGCGCTCGTGCGCCACTGTCGCCAAGCCTTGCGGCGCGACCGACGCCATCTGCTCGCCCACCGCACGCTGGGGTTTGCACTCAACCAGCAGCGCCAGACCGAAGCGGCATTTCAGGCCTACCGACTGGCCCGTGCGCTGTGGCCCCGCGACGCAGAACTGCTGATCAACTACGCCAACACCCTGATCGAGCATGCGCGGCCACACGAGGCTCTGCCCATGCTGGAAACCGTGTGCGAACTGTCCCCCAACGAGGCCCTGAGCTGGATCAAGCTGGCGCAGTGCTGCTATGCGCTGCAGCTCAACGACCGGGGATTCGAGGCAGCCCGCCGCGCCGAGGCCCTGGCCGAAGACGTCAATGAGAAAGTCGCGGCGCTCACCCAGAAGGCCATTCACCGCCGAGAACTGGGTCAGGTGCGCGAGGCAGTACAGGATTGCGAAGCGGCCATTGCGCTCAATCCGTACGACACGGCCAACCACACCAACCGGCTGCTGTTCATGCTGGCCGATCCACTGGCGACCAGCGCGCAACTGACCAAAGCCGCCCGGGAGTACGGTGCCATCATGCACCCCACCCTGCCCGCGCCGGACTTTGCCCCCCTGCGCGCCGGCGGCCCCTGGAAGCGGCTCAGAGTGGGTTTTTTGTCGCCCGACTTCCGCGCGCATTCGGTCATGTATTTCACCGAAGGTCTGTTGGCACAGCTCGATCGGCGGCAATTTGAGGTGTTCGCCTACTACCTGTACCCGCGGGACGACTCCGTGACCGCACGGGTGGCCTGTCATGCCGACCATTTCGTGCGCCTGTCAGGCCTGAAGGCCGAGCAACAGGCGCAGCGCATCCGGGACGACGGTATCGACATCCTGATCGAGCTGGCGGGACACACCGGCCACAACGGACTGCCAGTGCTGGCCCAGCGCGCAGCACCCGTGCAGGTGTCATGGCTGGGATTCCCGGCCACCACGGGCTTGGCCCATGCCGACTACCGGATCACCGACGAAGTCACCGATCCGCCAGACGCCGACGCGCAGTACACCGAACGCCTGGTGCGCCTGCCCACCCTGTTCTGCTGCTACCGCCCCATGAGCCGCAACCCGCTGTGGCGCTACCAGCCGCGCTACCGGGTGAGCCCCCTACCTGCGCTGGAAAACGGCTACGTCACCTTCGGCTCATGCAACAACCTGGGCAAGCTCACGGACGAGGTGTTGGCGCTGTGGGGCCGCATCCTGCACGAAGTGCCCACCGCACGCCTGCTGATCGAGGGCAAGAACTTCGAGAAAACGGAGTTTGCCGACGACTACCGCGCCCGCTGCAGCCGGCTCGGTCTGCCCGTGGACCGGCTGGAGCTGGTGCCGCTGGACGCCGGCCAGCAATACCTGACCTACCACCGTATCGACATCGCGCTGGACCCGTTTCCACTGACCGGCGGCACCACCTCGTTCGACGTGCTCTGGATGGGGGTGCCGCTGGTGTCGATGCAGGGCGACAGTTTCAAGAGCCGCATGGGCGCGGGCATCCTGGCTTACCTGGGGCGTACCGAGTGGCTCGCGACGGCCGCTGACGAGTACGTGCGCATCGCGGCCAGCCTGGCAGCCGATGTTCCGAGCTTGAGCGGCTTGCGCCAGAGCCTTCGCACTGAAGTGGAGCAATCGCCCCTGATGCGTGAGGGCCAGTTCAACCAGTTGTTCGGGCTCGGCCTGCGCAGCATGTGGTGGGAGCACTTGGCCGTCAGACAAGCGCGTGGCGATGCGGAGGTCCAGGCACGGCTGACCGATGAGTGGGCACGGCAGGCACCACCTGAATGGGATCAGCCCGCCCCCCAGGGCGTGGGACTGCGGCCTGGTCTGCGTGTACCTTTGAGCGAAGCCCACCAGCGGCTGCAAGATCTGACAGAAAAAGCCAAATCGGACCTCTCTGCTTTGCACCGAACGCAAGAGCAGATCACACGCCGCCATTGGATTGCTGTGACCGAATTGGCGGAGGCCGTGCTGTGTGCATCACCTCACGACCCGGTGGCACTTGCATGTCTGGCCGAGGTCGAGCACGCGCACGGACATACCGACTTCGCGGTCACTTATCTCAAGTACGCCATGCAAGCCATGGGCGTCGACCCGGCAGATACCTGAGCAGCGGGCCAGTTTCCTCGCACCCACCCTGCACTGCTCCGCACACCCGCCGGGTGTGCGTCACGTGACAGCTTGCGGTAGCTCGGTGTGCTTCAGGCCTTGCGCCGCAAAAACCCGCTGGGGGCGACCGTCACCTGGAGCCGATGCTCCATCTCGGTGTCCACCTCAAACTCCGGGTGCGCTGCCAACCACTGGCGCACCGCCGTCTTGGGGTTGTTGCCCACGTCCCAGGGCCGGTCGGCAAAGAAATTCGGCGGCATATCCTCGACGAAGGTATCGAACACCACGCAGTAGCTACCTGGGGTGACAAGGGGCGCGTAGGCATTGAGTTCGCCAAGCACATGGTCGTGCGTGTGCATGGAATCCAGGCACACCAGCACGCGTTGGTAGCCCTGCGCAAAGTCCTGCACCTGCTGCACCACCTCAGGGGCTACGGCAGAGCCCTGGATCATGGCAATGCGGCTGGCCATGGGATGCGCCTCGATGGCGGCGCGGTTGTGTGCCCGGATGTCAATGTCCACGCCAAGCACCTTGCGGCGCGACATACGCGGATCCAGCGTAACGCCCGCCTCGATGGCATCGGCCATGTCCAGGAGCGCCAGCAACGAAGCGCTCAGCACCAGCGAGCCGCCATGCGCGATGCCGGTTTCGATGATCAGATCCGGCCGTACACGCCACACCAGTTCCTGCATGGCCACCATGTCCTGCGGGTACTGGATGATCGGCCGCCCCATCCAGTCGAAGTTGTAGACGTACTTGCGTTGCATGGACTGCTGCAGCCAGGCACGCGACAGCGCCTGGAAAGCCTCGTCCTGCGCGTACTCCGAGATGCGCAGTCGCCGCTCGTGCGCGAATTGCTCTTGCGTTTGGGACATAAGGCCTCCGTTACTTGATCACCAGCCCTTGACCTGTGGGCATCTCTAGTACGTGGTAACCGCGCTTGGCAAACCAGGGATCCTCGGCCAGCTTCTGTGCGCGATATCCGAGCCAGCCGTAGTCGTCCAGCACCAGAATCGCGCCAGGGACCATGCGATCAAACAACACCTCCAACGCGCCGATTTCAGCCTCTGCGTTGTTCATGTCCAGATGCATGAAAGCGATTTTTTGCGGGGCCACCTGCTCAAGCACGTCAGGCACGCGCCCCTGGGTGACCGTCACGTTCGGAAATCCGCTGAAACGCGCTTTCACCTGACCATAAAGCTCTTTGCTGTGCTCCGGCATGGCATGGTGGGGTTGGCTGGGATCGTGATCGAACAGGTCATACAGGTAGTAATGGCGGTCGCTGTGTGCCCCGAAGTCCACAGCGTCGCACACGACTCGCACCGTCGTGCCTTTGTAGCAAGCGCACTCGACGAAGTCTCCTTCCAGACGCAACCCGTTGCGAACCCCCCAGAGGATGGTGGACATGCGCCAGATGACGGCTTGCTCGATCGGGGTCTGTGCGTGCTCTCGGAATGCCGCCATGAAGGCCTCGTCCTCCAGGAATCCGAGATTGCGGTTGTAGGTAAACAGGTTGTCACCCGTGTAGATTCCCTGCTGCAAACCGATGCAATTGACGGCCTTCTGGATACCTTCAACGAAACCATTGGAATCGTTGAGGCCAAAGAACGCGGTGGTGAGATGGTTGGCCAAGTTTGCTACTCCTGAGGTTGAAAGGCACTGACCAGCAGCGGATCCCAGAGGGAATGCTGGATGGCTCCAGGCCATTCGTGCAGAAGCCTGGAAACGTTGATCGGGGGAAAGCTCTGGAGCGGTGCGTCCGGCGCCACGTGCACCGTGCACCCGGTTTGCCGGCCGAGCCAGCCGAGCCAGTCCGCATGCGACGTTTGGACACCGCTCGCCAGGTTGTAGACCGCGTGGCGTCCCTGCAGGGCAATCCGGACGAGTCCGTTCACGACGTCTTCAAGGTGGATGTAGTCCTTGGCTGATGCGGGGTCAGACCGCAATTCCACACGACCCGTCGAACGCGCCTGCTGGATCAAATCTGCCACCAGGTTGCCCGAGTCCACGTCCATGCCCGGCCCCACCACATTCGACAGGCGCGCCACACGCACGCCCGGGCGTCCACTGGCATGGCACAGCGACTCACCCGTGAGCTTGGAGAGGTTGTACAGATACGACGGGTCCCCCGGTACCACCGACAGCGCTGCGTCTTCGTGGGTGCTGGCAGCGCCCATGTAGACGCGGGTGGACGACAGGTACAGCAGCGAGTCGAACTGCGCACACTGCAACACCCGGGCCAGAAGCCCGACATGGGCCTCCACCGTATCGAAGGGGCGCGTGCGAAAGTCGCCCGTCAGACCAGCGCAATACAGCACATGGGCCAGCGGCTGCTCCAGCAGTGCCGCGTCACCGCGCGAGGGGGCCCATACCGTGTGGCCCAGCGCCTGCAAATGGCGCACCAGACGGCTGCCGATGTAGCCCGTAGCGCCGATCACGGTAAACCGCTCGGCCATCAGCGCCGCTCTCCGACTGCCTTGAGCGGCTGCCCGGCATACACCGTGTAGGGGTGCAGTTCACCACGCACGATGGAGCCCGCGCCCACCACGCAGCCCTGGCGCAGCACGGCACCATCGAGCAGCACGCAGTTGGCACCGATCCACACGTCGTCCTCGATGACGATGCCGCCCTTGCTGGGCAGAAATCCCTGCTCGCGGATCAGGCGACCGCGCTCGGCGTAGGCGTGGTTCACCGGGGCAAAGGTGCAGTTGGCGGCAATGGCTACATGGTTGCCGATGCGGATGCCGTTACCGGTGTAGAGCACGCAACCCGCGTTGATGACCACGTGCTCGCCCACCACCAGGTCGCCATGGCCGCCGGCGGGCTTGACCTTCACAAAGCTGTCGATGACCGAATGCGCCCCCACCGCAATGCGCGTGCCGCGCACCGAATCCTCGATGTCGGCCATGGCCGACACGCGGGCGCTGGGGTGGATCTCGATCATGCCCACACCTCCAGCCGGGGCACGGCCGTGGCAAACCGCCCTCCCCATGCCCGCACGTAGTCGAGCTGCGCAGTGACCTCGTCGCGCAGGTTCCACGGCAGGATCAAGACCACATCGGGGCGGTGCGCCCGCAGGTGGGACTCGTCGACGACCGGAATCCTGCTGCCCGGCAGGTGCTTGCCCTGCTTGGCCGGGTTGCGGTCCACCACATACGGCAGCAGGTCGGCGCGCACCCCGGCAAAGTTGAGCAGCGTATTGCCCTTGGCCGCAGCGCCGTAAGCGGCCACGCGCAGGCCCTGTTCCTGGGCCTGCAGCAAAAAGCGCAGCAACTCGCGCTTGATGCGCAGGCATTCGGGCTGCAGGCGCTGGTAGAACGCGTCACTTTCCATGCCCGCCGCCCGCTCACGCGCCAGCAGTGCGGCCACGGCAGGCTGTACCGCGTGCGCGGCCGCATCGCTGCGGCAGGCGTACACGCGCAGGCTGCCCCCATGGGTGGCAAGTTCTTCCACATCGAACACGGTGAGCCCCTGCGCAGCCAGAATGCGCTGCACCGCCAGCAGCGACAGGTACGAGAAATGCTCGTGATACAGCGTGTCGAACTGGCACTGCTGCACCAGTTGCAGCAAGTGTGGAAACTCGAACGTGGCCACACCATCGGGCTTGAGCAGCAGCGCAAAACCCGCCACGAAATCGTTGATATCGGGCACATGGGCCAGCACGTTGTTGGCGGCCATCAGGTCGGCGGCATGTCCGTCCGCGTGCAACTGCCTCGCCAGCGCGGTGCCGAAAAATGCCTCCACCACGGCAAGGCCCCGCGCACGCGCCGCGGCGGCCGTGCTGGCCGTGGGCTCCACGCCCAGGCAGGGAATGCCGCGCGCCGCCACGTACTGCAGCAGGTAGCCGTCGTTGGCGGCCACTTCCACCACCTGGCTGTGCGGTCCAAGGCCGAAGCGCCGGGCCATGTCGTCCACATAGCGCTCGGCGTGGCGCAGCCAGCTGCTCGAGTACGAACTGAAGTAGGCGTACTCGGCATCGAACAGCTCGTGCGCCTGGGCAAAGTCTTCGGTCTGGGCCAGCCAGCAGTGGGTGCACACCAGCACGCGCAGCGGATACCAGCGCTCGGGCGCCTGCAGGGCGGCGGTGCCCAGGTAGGCGTTGGACGGCGGCGCAGTGCCCAGGTCGGCCAGCGGCAGGTGCAGGGCAGCCCCGCAATGGCGGCAGTGCATCACGAAAAGTCTCCGAGAAGGGCCGGGCCGGTGGCTGGCAGCGGTGGGTGCGTCTGGTCGCGCGGCGACAGGTGCTGCACGGGCAGCGGCCAGGCGATGGCCAGGCGCGCATCCAGCGGGTGCAGCCCGCCCTCGTGGGCGGGCGCATGCGCAGCCGAATGCACATAGAGCATGTGCACATCGTCCTCCTGGGTCTGAAAGCCGTGGGCGCAGCCCGGCGGGATGAGCAAGGCGCAGCCGTTGTCGGCGCTCAGCAGCTCCGCATGCCATTGCAAGTGGGTCGGGGAGCCCGGCCGCAGGTCCACCACCACGTCCCACACGGCCCCTTGCAGGCAGTGCACGAGCTTGGCCTCGGCTGCGGGACTGCGCTGGAAGTGCAGGCCGCGCACGGTGCCGCGCGCACGCGTGACGGTGTGGTTGACCTGCGCCACCGGCCAGTGCCAGCCAGCGGCGGCCAAGGTGTCACGGCAGAACAGCCGGGCCAGCGCGCCGCGCGCATCGCCCACCGGGTGGCGCTGCACACGCAGCACGCCCGGCAGCGGGGTGGGGTCGGCGCTCAGGCGCTGCATACGTCCTCCGGGCACGCGGCTTCGAAGGCGTCCAGGTCGGCTACACACAGGGCGCGCGGGTCAGCCCCTGCGGCCCAGCCGCGGTACCAGGCCATGGTGCGCTGCACGGCAGTGGCCACAGGCCAGCGGGGCAGGAGGCCCAGGGCCGAACGCGCCTGTGCGGTCTCCAGGGCCAAAAAGCGGGCTTCGTGCGGTCCATCACTATTATTTTGATAGCAAACTTCTGATCCTGGATAAGCACGAGCTGCCATTTCAACCACATGCCGCACCGTGGCCGCCTCGTGGGACTGCGGGCCGAAGTTGTAGGCGGCTGCCACGCGGTCCGGGCGTTCGTGCAGCGCCTGGGCCAGCACCAGGTAGGCCTGCAGCGGCTCCAGCACATGCTGCCAGGGCCGGGTGGAGCCGGGCTGGCGGATTTGCAGCGCCGCGCCCGCCTGCCAAGCGCGCACGGCGTCGGGCAGCAGGCGGTCGCGCGCCCAGTCGCCCCCGCCGATCACGTTGCCCGCCCGCGCCGTGGCCAGCGCCACGCCGCGCGGGGCCAGGAACGCGTCGCGGTAGCTGGCGGCCACGATTTCGGTGGCGGCCTTGCTCGCGCTGTACGGATCATGCCCGCCCAGGGCGTCGTCTTCGCGGTAGGGGTAAGCCCATTCGCGGTTGCGGTACACCTTGTCGGTGGTGACCACCAGCACCGCACGCACGCCGGGCGCGGTGCGCAGCGCATCCAGCAGGTGCACCGTGCCCATCACGTTGGTGGCAAACGTGTCCACCGGAGCCTCGTAGCTTGGGCGCACCAGCGCCTGGGCAGCGAGGTGCAGGACTACCTCGGGCTTGGCGCGGTGCACGGCATCGCGCACGGCATCGGCGTGGCGCAGGTCCACCCGCAGATCGGCGGCCAAGCCGTCGGCCACCCGGGCCAGGGTGTAGAGCGCGGGTTCGGTGGGCGGATCGAGCGCAAGCCCGGTCACCTCGGCCCCCAGGCGCTGCAGCCACAGGGCCAGCCATGCGCCCTTGAAGCCGGTGTGCCCGGTCAGCAGCACGCGCCGGCCACGCCAGAAGGCGGCGTCCACCGACATGCTCACCACACCTTCCAGGGCGCGCGGCCCGACTGCCACAGCTCTTCGAGCAGGTTTTTCTCGCGCAGCGTGTCCATGGGCTGCCAGAAGCCTGCGTGTTCAAAGGCGCGCAGCTGCCCGTCGCGGGCCAGGCCCTGCATGGGCTCGATCTCCCAGCTGGTGGCGTCGCCGTTGATACGGTCGATGACCTCAGGCTGCAACACGAAAAAACCACCATTGATCCAGCCGCCATCGCCGCGCGGCTTTTCCTCGAAGCCGCCCACGGCATCGCCCTCGCGCACCAACGCGCCGTAGCGGCCAGGAGGTTGCACCGCCGCCACGGTAGCCAGCCGGCCGTGGGCGCGGTGGAAGGCAAATTCGGCGCTCAGGTCGATGTCGGCCACGCCATCGCCGTAAGTGAAGGCAAAGGGCTCGCCGGGCGTCAAATATTCGCGCACGCGGCGCAGACGGCCACCGGTCATGGTGCTTTCGCCCGTGTCCACCAGCGTCACGCGCCAGGGCTCGGCATGGCGGTGGTGCACCTCCATGCGGTTGGCCGCCATGTCGAAGGTCACGTCCGACATGTGCAGGAAGTAATTGGCGAAATATTCCTTGATCACGTAGCCGCGGTAGCCCAGGCAAATGATGAACTCGCTCACGCCGTGGGCGGCGTACATCTTCATGATGTGCCACAAGATCGGTCGCCCCCCGACCTCGATCATCGGTTTGGGCTTGAGGTGTGACTCCTCGGAGATGCGGGTGCCCAGGCCGCCGGCCAGCAGTACGGCTTTCATGCTGGCGAGCATAGGCCAGGCGGCCAGCGCCCAAGCGATGAAACAGACGCCCAAAAACCCGCATTTGTCGCGTTAAGGCCACGCCCGGGGACGGCGATCGAACGGAAGCGCACGGGTCGCGAAAGGGTTTGTCCGCAGCGAAAGCCACTCAAGCTGGGCCACCGTTGTGCCGAATGCATGTTCAGGGCTGGGCGTATGCGCAAGCACAAAACGCAAAAGCCCTGACACAGCAGGTTTGTCGCGTCTGCAATCCGATACATTTAGAGTAACCTTCCAGTCACCTCATTGCCAGCGCCCAGCGCCTCCGGCGTGACCGGGCACCAACCTCGCCACACGCATGTTTGTCGTCATCGGTTACATCATCTGCTTTGGATGCATCTTCGGGGTGTACATCATCCACGGCGGGAACATTCAGATCATTCTCAAAGCCCTGCCGTTTGAGACCATCACCATCCTGGGCGGTGCGCTGGGAGCCTTTGTGGTGAACAACCAGCCCAAGGTGCTCAAGGCCACGGCCGCAGCCCTCCCGATGGCGCTGAAGGGCTCCAAGTACACCAAGGCACGGTACATGGAGCTGATGGCCATGCTCTATGACATCCTGCAAAAGGCGCGCAAGGATGGCCTGATGGCGATCGAAAAGGATGTGGAAGCCCCGCACGAGTCGGAAATCTTCAAGAAGTACCCGACGGTCGGCAGCGACCACCATGTGATCGAGTTCACCACCGATTACCTGCGCATGATGGTCTCGGGCAACCTCAATTCGCACGAGATCGAGGCCCTGATGGACAGCGAAATCGACACCCACCACCAGGAAGCCCATGCCCCCATCGCGGCGCTGCAACGCCTGGCCGGGGCGCTGCCGGCGTTCGGCATCATCGCCGCCGTGCTGGGCGTGGTGAACACCATGGGGTCTGTGGGCCAACCGCCTGCGGTGCTGGGCGGTCTGATTGGTGCGGCCCTGGTGGGCACGTTCCTGGGCATTCTGCTGGCATACGGCGTGGTAGAGCCGCTGGGCGGCCTGGTCGAACAAAAAACCGAGGACGCTTCCAAAGAGCTGCTGTGCATCAAATCCACCTTGCTGGCCAGCATGCAGGGCTACAACCCGGCCACCGCCATCGAGTTTGGCCGCAAGGTGCTGTTCTCGGGCGACCGGCCGAGCTTTGCCGAGCTCGAAGCCCACGTGAAGGGTAAGAAGTAAGCGCAGCCACCTGGGGCAGGCCCTCCGCGCACGAACACCATGGCAGAAAAGAAGCTCCAGCCCATCATCATCAAGCGCATCAAGAAGGGGGGTCATGCCGCCCATGGCGGCGCCTGGAAGATTGCCTATGCCGACTTCGTGACGGCGATGATGGCGTTCTTCCTGCTGATGTGGCTGCTGGGCTCGACAGCCAAAGGCGAACTGCAAGGCATTGCCGCGTATTTCTCGTCGCCGCTGAAGGTGGCCATGGCCGGCGGTGATGGCGCGGGCAACAGCTCCAGCATCATCCCCGGTGGCGGCAACGACCTGAGCAAAGTCCACGGGCAAGTGCGCCGTTCTGACAACGAAGAGGACAAAGAGCGGCGCATGAGTGAAGACACCTCACGGGTCGAGCGCACTCGCCAGGACGCACGGCGCATCCAGGCCCTGCAGGCCAAAATCGACGCACTGATCACCGAGAACCCCCGGCTCAACGAGTTCCGCTCCCAAATCCGCCTGGATGTGACGCCCGACGGGCTGCAGATCCAGATTGTTGACGACCAGAACCGCCCCATGTTTGACAGCGGGAGCGCGCTGGTAAAGCCTTACATGCGCGAGATCCTCAAAGAGATCGGCGCTGCGCTCAACGGCGTCGAAAACCGTATCAGCCTCGCTGGGCATACCGATTCGGTGCCTTACGGCAACAGCGACCGCGGTTACAGCAACTGGGAACTATCGGCCGACCGAGCCAACGCCACGCGACGCGAACTGGTGGCGGCCGGCATGCCCGATGCCCAATTGGGTCGGGTGGTCGGTCTTGCGGCCAGCGATCCGCTGGACCCGGCCAACCCGCGGTCACCCAGCAACCGGCGCATCACGATCACGATCCTTACCCGGGAAGCCGAGGAACGGCTGATGGGCAAAACCATGCCCATGGTGACTTCGGCAGAATTGATGAATGAAAAGCGGGAGAATCCCTCATCCCCCGCCAAACCGTAACGACTTGTCACCGCACCTGCGAGCCGTGACAATACCCTCAGATATTTCGACCGAAAGGGTCCCAAGTGACCACTGCCCTGCGCTTTTTGATCGTTGACGACTTCTCCACCATGCGGCGCATCGTCCGCAATCTGCTCAAGGAAAGCGGCTTCACGGACGCCGACGAGGCAGAAGACGGCGTGGCAGCATTGAACAAGCTGCGCAACAGCAAGTTCGACTTTGTTGTGACCGACATCAACATGCCGAACATGAACGGTTTCCAGCTGTTGGCGGAAATCAAGAAAGACGACAAGCTCAAGCATCTTCCTGTGCTGATGGTCACGGCCGAAGCGCGCAAGGAAGACATCGTGGCGGCCGCCCAAGGCGGTGCCGCCGGCTACATCGTCAAACCCTTCACCAAGGCGACACTGGAAGAAAAGGTCACCTTGATCCTCAAGAAGATGGGGCTATGACGTCATGGACACGCCTGAGCACAACCAACCGGAAGCCGCCGAGGTTCACCAGAAAATCGGCGTGCTGACCCGCCAGCTGCACGATGCGCTGAACGAACTCGGTTTTGCGGACAAGCTCCGCGGCACCATGGGCGAACTGCCCGACGCCCAAAGCCGACTGTCCTACATCGCCCGACTGACGGGCGATGCGGCGGAGAAAGTGCTCTACCGCGTGGAGCAGGCGAAAGCCCAGCACGACTACATTGCCGCCGAAACGCGCCGAGTCGTGGCATCGCTGGTCAAAGACCCGGTGGCCGCCGTCGCCAAGGGCGAAATCATGAACTTCCTGTCGGACGTGGAGCGGGTGACGCAGGAAGCCGACACCCATCTGACCGAGATCATGATGGCCCAGGACTTCCACGACCTTACCGGCCAGGTGATCGCACGGGTAGTGGCACTCGCGGCCACCATTGAAGACCAATTGGTTCAGCTGCTGATCCAAACCGCGCCCCCCAACGCGCAGGTGCCCGCCGTGGAGCCGCCCAAGGTGCACTTGGCCGGGCCGGTGGTGAACCCCGAAAACAATCCGGACGTGGTAACCGACCAATCGCAGGTGGACGATCTGCTGGCCAGCCTCGGCTTTTGAGCGACCGCATCCAACCATCCGGGAAAAGGGGCCACTGGCCCCTTTTTTTCGCCCTTTAGAAATCGGCTCCCTCTCGACAATGGCATGACCTCCCCGTCATGCCGCCATGGAATCCAGTCAAGAGAAAAGCCTACCCGCATCCGAGCGCAAACTGCAAAAAGCGCGCGAGGACGGCCAGGGTGCCCGCTCGCGGGACTTGTCGCATCTGGCCATCCTGGGGGCTGGCGCTGCCTGTGTGCTGGCCTTCATGCCGACCTTGATGGACCACATGCAGCGCGCGATGAGCCAGCAGCTGGTGTTTGATGCGCGGACGGTCATGACACCCGCGGCCATGCTGGAGCGGCTGCAGGCCATGTTGGCTGTGGGTCTCATCGCCAGTGCCGCCTTTGCGGTGGTCACGGGCGCTGCGGCGCTGCTCAGCGGGATTGGCGCAGGCGGATGGATCATGAGCCTCAAGCCGATCAGCCCGCAATTCAATCGGCTCAATCCGATTTCCGGCTTTGCCAACCTGTTTTCCGGACAGCAGATGGCCAACGTGGCCAAGATGGTCCTGATGACGGTGCTGCTCAGCTACGTAGGCTGGAAGTACATGGGCACCAGCATCGAGAAAGTCGCCATGCTCGTGCTGCAGCCCTCGGCATCCGCCTTACGGGGGGCAGCGGAATGGCTGACGGGAGGGGTGACGCTGCTGCTGCTCATCGTGCTCCTGGCAGCGCTTGTCGATGTTCCGTTGCAGGCCTTCTTCTTCAAGTCGCGCCTGAAGATGACCCACGAGGAAGTCAAGCAGGAGCACAAGGAATCCGAAGGCAATCCGCACACCAAGAGCCGGATTCGCCAGCGCCAGCGTGAAGTGGCCGACCGTGCGAGCGTCGCTGCCGTGCCCAAGGCCGACTTTGTAGTGACCAACCCGACGCACTACTCCGTGGCACTGCGCTACGACGAGGCCACGATGAACGCTCCCCAGGTGATTGCTCGCGGAACCGACTTGGTGGCGCTCAAGATCCGTGAAGTGGCCGCTGCCCACGGCGTGCCAGTTTTGCAGTCTCCGATGCTGGCGCGCGCGTTGTACGCCCATGCCGAACTGGACCAGCCGATCCCCGCCACGCTCTACACCGCGGTGGCCCAGGTGCTGGCCTACGTCTACCGACTCAAGACCGCCCTGCGAGGCGAAGGCCGCATGCCAGAGGCCATGGCCGAACCCCAGGTGCCCCCTGAACTCGACCCGCATCACAAGATGCCCGCCGCACGAGGTGCCGCATGAACGCTCCTTCCATGAAATCGCTGCAGCAATGGGCTGGCAGCAACTCGGGGGCCCTGTCAGGGCTGGCCGCACCGATCCTGATCGTGGCCATCCTGGCGTTGATGGTGCTGCCCATTCCAGCGTGGCTGCTGGACACGTTCTTCACCTTGAACATCGCGGTCGCGCTGATGGTGATGATGGTGGCGGCCTACATGATCCGCCCGCTGGACTTCGCTGCGTTCCCGACGGTGCTGCTGCTCACCACGCTGATGCGGCTCTCGCTCAATGTGGCCTCGACACGCGTGGTGCTGCTCGAAGGCCATACCGGCCCCGGTGCAGCGGGCGCGGTCATCGAAGCGTTCGGCCACTTCCTGATCGGCGGCAACTTTGCAGTGGGTCTGATCGTGTTCGTGATCCTCGTGGTGATCAACTTCGTGGTGATCACCAAGGGTGCTGAGCGCATTGCAGAAGTTTCGGCCCGCTTCACCCTGGACGCCATGCCGGGCAAGCAGATGGCCGTGGATGCCGACCTCAACGCCGGGCTGATCGACGAGAAGGAAGCCAAGCGCCGACGCGCCGAAGTCGCGGAAGAAGCCAACTTCTTCGGCTCCATGGACGGTGCGTCAAAGTTTGTGCGCGGCGATGCGATCGCCGGCATCCTGATTCTGCTGATCAACATCGTCGGCGGCTTTGCCATCGGCATGTTGCAGCACAACCTCTCGGCCAGCCAGGCTGCCAACACCTACATCCTGCTGGCAGTGGGCGATGCGCTGGTGGCTCAGGTACCCGGTTTGCTGATCTCGGTGGCAGCGGCCATGGTGATCTCGCGTGTCGGCAAAGACCAGGACAGCGGCCGGCAGATCGTGGACCAGTTGCTCATGTCGCCCCGCGTACTGGGTGTGACGGCCGGCATCCTCGTGCTGCTGGGCCTGATTCCGGGCATGCCGCATCTGGTGTTCTTGACGATCGGCGGCGCCATCGGCTACGCAGCCAGGGTGCTGCATCAGCGCGCCCAGCAACCGCCGCCGGTGGAGGCGCCCCCCGCCCCCACACAAGATGGCGAGGCCTCGTGGGACGACCTGCAGCCCGTGGACCTGCTCGGCCTGGAGCTTGGGTACCGCCTGATCTCGCTGGTGGACAAGAACCGGCAGGGGGACCTGCTGACCCGCATCAAGGGTGTTCGGCGCAAATTTGCGCAGGAGGTTGGATTTCTGCCACCGGCCGTGCATGTGCGCGACAACCTGGAGCTCAAGCCCAGCGGCTACCGCATCACGCTGCGCGGCGTCGTGGTGGGCGAGGGCGAGGCATTCCCGGGCAACTACCTGGCCATCAACCCGGGCGGCATCAGCACCCCCCTGATCGGAACCCCTACCACCGACCCTGCCTTCGGACTGCCTGCGCACTGGATCGACGAGCGCCAGAAGGAAGCGGCACAAATGGCCGGTTTTACGGTCGTTGATTCCGAAACCGTGATGGCGACCCATTTGTCACACTTGATGCAAGTGCATGCAGCCAAGCTGCTCAGCCGCACCGAGACCCAGCAACTGGTCGAACACGTGGCAAAGCTGGCTCCGAAGCTCATCGAAGAAGTGGTTCCCAAAATGGTGTCCATCGCAACGTTCCAGAAAGTCTTGCAGCTGCTGCTGGAAGAGTCTGTGCACATCCGCGACATCCGCACCATCATCGAAACGCTGGCCGAGCACGCCGGCAGCATCCCGGACCCGGCAGAGCTGGCGCGGCGCGTGCGCATTGCCCTGTCGCCCGCCATCGTGCAGCAGATCTACTGCCCGACCCGCGAACTCAACGTGATTGCCATTGAACCGGGCCTGGAACGTCTTCTGGTCCAGGCCCTGGGCAACGCTTCGGCTCCCGCCCTGGACCCCGGCGTCGCCGACGTGCTCACCCAACGGGCGGCCGAGGTCGCGCTCAAGCAGGAGGAGATGGGGCTTCCCGCCTGCCTGCTGGTGCCAGACCCCATCCGCAGCGCCATCTCGCGTCTGGTGCGCCGTGTGGCGCCCCGACTACAGGTTCTGGCCCACAGTGAAATTCCCGAAACGCACACCATCCGCATCGGGCCCATCCTCAAAGGTGCATCAGCATGAACATCAAACGCTTTCACGCTCCCACATCTCGGGAAGCTCTGGCCAAAGCGCGCATGGCCTTTGGTGACGGTGCCCTGATCCTGTCCAACCGTGCCACGGCCAACGGGGTCGAGGTGATTGCAACGGCCGAGGAGAGCCTGTCCTCGCTCGAACAGCCGGGGCTGCAGGCGGCTGCTGCAAGCGAACCGGTGAGCCGTCCTGCATCGCGGGGGCTGTCCAGCTCGACGACAGCGTCGCACGCATCGCGCAACCCTGTCGAGGAAGACACCGAGCAGTTGGCCATGAGCACCTTGTCCTTCCAGGACTATGTGCGCGAACGCATGCTGCGCCGCCGGCACGAGGCCCTTCACGGCGCCGATGCGCCCGAAGCTGCGCCGCTGTCGCAGCGTGCACAGGAGCGTGCCGTGGAGGCCGAGCTGGAGCGCGAACCCGTACGCAAGGCGCCTGCCCCTGTGGTGCGCCACAACCCGCTGCGCAGCATCCCGGCCGACCGTCCGGCAGAACCGGCACCCCGGCGCCGCGCAGAGCCCCAGGTGGCCATGGCACAGCAGGCATCGCTCATGAGCGAGCTCCATGCGGTCAAGGAACTGATTGAGGAGCGCTTCAACACCCTGGCCTGGCTGGGTCAGGCCAAGCAGAACCCGATCCAGTCCAACCTCATGCTCAAAATGATCCGAGCGGGCTACTCCCCTGCCCTGGCCCGGGCCGTGCTGGAACGCATGCCCGAGGATCTGGGTGCCGCAGAGTCGGTGCGCTGGCTCATGGATGTGCTGGAGCGCAATCTCCGCACGGACGCCGATGCTCCGCCGCTGTACGAAGAAGGCGGCATCTACGCACTCGTCGGTTCCACCGGCGTGGGCAAAACCACCACCACGGCCAAGCTTGCAGCGCACTGCGCGCGCATTCATGGCCCGGGCAGTGTGGGCCTGATCACACTCGACACCTACCGTGTGGGCGCACACGAACAGTTGCGCACCTACGGCCGCATGCTGGGCATCGTGGCCCACCAGGCCCACGACCGTGCGGCACTGCAGGATCTTCTGGGGCTGCTGTCGGGCAAGAAAATGGTGCTGATCGACACCACGGGTGTCGCTCCGCGCGATCCGCGCAAGCGCGACATGCTCGACGTGCTCGACCTTCCGCATGTCCATCGCCTGCTGGTGCTCAACGCCGGCTGCCATGGCGACACGCTGGACGACGTGCTCACCGCGTTCAAGACATCGGGATCGCAGCAAGCCATCCTGTCCAAGGTGGACGAGGCGGTGAAGCTGGGACCCGCCCTGGATGCACTGATTCGCCACCAGATGGTGCTGCGCGGCGTGACCAATGGCCAGCGCGTGCCCGAAGACTGGGAGCAAGCCGACGCCCACCAGCTCATTGCGACGTCGATGCGGGCCCCGGCCAAGTCGGCCTACGACCCCAAGGCCAGCGACCTGAATTTCTTCTTCTCGAACGCCGTCGACTCGGTGGGCGAACGGGGGCTGGTGGATGCTTGACGCAAGCCTGCACCAGGGCGCCAGCCTCCTGAGCTTCATGCCGCAGGCGCAGCTGCGCCTGCTGGCAGTCGCCAGCCAGGACGACCGGCCGCGCAACCTCGAGGCGTTGTGGCAACTGTGTGCCCAGTGGCAACGCCAGGGCTATCCGGTGGTGGTGCTGGACGGCACCACCCTGGAATCAGACCGCTCCCCGGGTCTTGAGCACCTGCTGCGCCAGGCGCCCTGGAAGGAAGGGGTGAGCCTAGACCTCGGCGAGATTGCTTCCTCCCTGGCCGTGATCCCTGCCGCGCGGGGCCTGCACCGGCTTGGGCGCAAGGCGCGGCATGTGGTGCGCCCCCCCTTGGCCGACCTGTGTGAATACTTCCGCGCCTACGGCATGCTGGTGCTGCTGGCGCCGGCGTCGGTGCTGGCCCCGCTGCTGGCCGCCACGGCGGCCCAGCCCCTGGTGCTCACCACACCCGACAAAGCGGGCGTGATCGATGCCTACCGCAATCTGAAGCAGCTGGCGCTCGAAGCGGGCACCGTGGGCTCTGTGGTCGCCGTCGTACCCGACGACAGCGCACGGTCTCGCCACGCCGCCCACGCGACCCTCCAAAACTTGCAGCAGTGCACACAACGCCATCTGGGCGTGCCCGTGCGGACGGCCACCCTGAATCCGGACGCTATGCCGGATGTTCAGCGCCTGGCCTTGCAACTGCTGGAAAACGCAGGCACCATCGGCACGTCTGTGCAAGCCCCGCCCATTGCGGAGGTGCCGTTTGCCCGGAGTCATTGATCTGATGTACACCGCCAAAGGCCAGCTTGATCGGGACGCGATGATCCGCCAGCACGTGCCGCTGGTGCGTCGGATCGCGCACCACATAATCGCGAAGCTGCCGCCCAACGTCGAACTGGATGACCTGATCCAGGTGGGCATGATGGGTCTGGCCGATGCCCTGTCGCGCTATGAAGCCACGCAGGGTGTGCAGTTTGAGACGTTTGCCACCCAGCGCATCCGCGGTGCCATGCTCGACGAGTTGCGAGAGGGCGACTGGATGTCGCGCAGCTCCCGCAAGAGTCAAAAAGACATCGAGCAGGCCGTCCACCGGCTGGAGCAGCGTCTGGGCCGCAGTCCGCTGGAATCCGAGATCGCCGCCGAAATGGGCATGAGCCTGGCGGACTACCAGAGCCTCCTGGGCAAGGTGCGGGGCACGCAGCTGGTCTATCTGGAAGACATGACCCATGGCGATGAGGACGATGGCTTCCTCGACCGGCATGTGGCAGACAACGCCGCCGACCCTCTGGAGATGCTGCGCGACCAAAGGCTGCGCGACTCGCTGGTGGCGGCCATCAAGAGCCTGCCAGAGCGCGAGCAGCACATCATGGGCATGTACTACGAGCACGACATGAATCTCAAGGAGATCGCAGCGGTGCTCGGCGTCACCGAATCAAGGGTGTGCCAGCTGCACAGCCAGTCGATTGCGCGGCTGCGCGCCAAGATGCGCTCACACTAAGCGCACAGACCCGGTACGCCAGTTTCTCAACAGGCCTTACAGCGGGCCCACCCCGCGCTGCGCACGGATTCAGGTGCGCACCCAGGTGTATGCGCAACCGCCGCTACACGGCGAAGTACGCCGTCTGTTCAACGGGATATCCACCCCAGCGTATGCCGAGCAGGCCGTGGAACACCGCAGGATGTGCGGCCGCCCTCACCCGGCAGCACGGTAGAGACGGGCTGCTGCCGAAGGTGCTCGGCTGCCGATCGACTGGCCGTACGTCGGGTCGCGCCGGGCCTCTGGCACGAGCGCCGTCACTTGCCGGTCGGCCAGCACAGAGAGGCGGGCCAGGCCGTCGCGAACCGCTGCGAGGCGCAGACTCAAGGCCTGCCAGCGCTGGCGCAGCAACGCATCGGTTGCCAGCGCATCGTGCAAGGCGGCCAGATGGGGGGCGAGGTGTTGTGCAACGTCGCGCAGCGCGGTCGAGGCCGTTTCCAGCGCATGGACGTCCCCGGCTACCAGAGAATCGCCTGCTTTGGCCACATGCTGCTCGACGGTGGAGAGGATGTCGTGCAGTGTCATGGCAGCAGCCGGCCTTGGTCAGCCGGGACCGTGTTCAGCCGCGCGAGCGGGAGAAGATTTCTTGGGCGTTCGCCAGCAGTTTGTCGGCAATGGCTTCGGCGTCCACCGAAAATTCGCCCTTGTCGATCGCGTCCTTGACCGCTTTGACGCGGCCCGCGTCGAAG
This sequence comes from Acidovorax lacteus, assembly GCF_039540375.1. Classification (NCBI taxonomy): domain Bacteria; kingdom Pseudomonadati; phylum Pseudomonadota; class Betaproteobacteria; order Burkholderiales; family Comamonadaceae; genus Acidovorax; species Acidovorax lacteus. The sequence goes on along the minus strand of NZ_BAABEX010000001.1, from coordinate 122,924 downwards.
TCGCCCGAAGCACGGGACGAGGTGTCCAGCGCTTTCAGGGAACTGGACATGGTGACGGGCACACCGGCGGCCGCCACCTTGGCGGGTGCCGCCTTGGCCGCCTCGTCGGCAGCCGCCGCAGCGGGCTTGGCCGGTTGCTTGGCCTGGGCCGCTGGGCCTAGTGCGCCCGGGAGATCCGGGGTTTGACCTATCTTCATCGCTCTCTCCACCACCCCGGGAAGTCCGGAGCACCGTAGCAATGGTTTCGACCCATTCCGAGAAGACTTTAGCCATTTCTGCTGCCCCTGTCATGGAACACGGACGTCTACTGTCCCAGAATCACTCACAATACCAGAGACAACGCGACCATTGTCCATTCTGACGCGCACTGTCTGCCCGACACCGCCGTCGGACAGCGCCTGCCCTGCCCCTGCCACGACAAAGCCAGGCCCCTGGGCCATCACCCGAACCTGAGCCCCTGTGCGGAACACGCTGGGCGCGCGTACCATCGACTGGCGCAAGGGCTGCCCGGCCGCCAATGCGCGGGAGGCCACCTGCCCCACCCACTGCTCCGGTTGCGCCACCACCGGCGAGTTGTCGGCCGCCCAGTCGATTTCCATTTCCTGCGCGTCAGCGGCCGTCAGCACGGTGCCCGGCGGCACGTTGCGCGTGAGCACCCACGCCGGTCCGAAGGCCTTGACCGTCACGGGCAAAAAGACATTCCAAGGCGTGCCGCCCTCGGCACAGCGCAGACCCAGCCGGGTGCGTCCCCACAAGCGGGTGCCAGCGGGCAGGTAGGGCTCGACGCGGTTGCAAGGCGCCAGACGCAGCCGAGGATCCAGGTGGCCCACGCTCACCTCCATGCGCAACGGCAGCGCAGCGCCGCCGTCGCGCTGCTGGAGCGCGGCATCCAGCCAGCGCTGGGTCACCGCAGCCCAGTCGGCTCCGGCCTGGGAGGTTGCCGCAGGGGGTGAGACCGAGGTGGCCGGCGCAGCCGCCAGCAGTACGGGCGCGCCCGCAGACAGAGGCGTGGTCGCCGGGGCCGCGCCCGACTGAAACGCCTGCGCCTGTGCGGCAGTGGACAGCACGGCCAGTGCGGCCGCCGCCACTGCCGCAGGCCGGCTCCAGAGCGCGCAGAAGGTTGCAAGGGTCATGGTGAGGCTCCTCTCGGCAATCCCGCCAGGCCAGGCTGCGATGGCAGGCCGCCTGCGGGATTGGGGGACGCTTGCACTGTAGGCGCGCGGTGCGCACCGAAACCGCCGAAGTGCGGACCGAAACCCATGTTCTTCGCGCTTTAGGAAAACAGCCCCACTTTGACAATCAGCACACGCCGCAAAGCCTGCCCCGACAGGCGCCACGGCCCACGAGACCCGATGAGGTTCCTATGCTGGACAAGCTGACACAACGACTGGATTTCCACGGCAACGCGCTGGTGCTGCGTGCCGAGCGCCAGCGCGCGCTCGCCAGCAACATCGCCAATGCCGACACCCCGGGTTATGTGGCGCGGGACTTCAAATTTGCCGATGCATTGCGGGAAGCAACAGGCCAACAACCACTCATGCCGGAGAGTGCCAGCGCCCTCAAACCCGAGGCGCTCACCGCTCCCCGCAGCACGGCATCCGGCCTGGGCCTTAGCGGCGTGACGCGCGAGGCCCGCAACGGCCAGTACGGCAGCAGTCGGCACCTGTCGCTGTCGGCCACGCACCCGGACGCCATCACGCCACCCGAAGACGGTTTGCCCCGCCCCAAGTATTCGCTGCAGACGCAGCCAGCGCTCGACAACAACTCCGTCGATCTGGACCGCGAACGCGCTGCGTTCACCGACAACTCCGTGCGCTACGAGGCCACGCTGCGCTTCATCAACGGCAACGTGCGCACGATGCTCAGCGCCATTCAGGGCCAGTGACCGGCCCGGCTGACACCCACCGCACAGCGAGGTTCCCATGTCGATGTTTTCCATCTTCAATGTCTCCGGCAGCGCGATCAGCGCACAGTCTCAGCGCCTGAACGTAGTGGCCAGCAACCTGGCCAACGTGGACGCTGTGGCCGGGCCCGACGGTCAGCCGTACAAGGCCCGCCAGCTCGTATTCCGTGCACAGGCCATGGGCCCCGAGGGCGTGGCCGGCGTCAAGGTCACCGACATCAAAGAGAGCGATGCCCCCGGGCGGCGCGTGCACGACCCCAATCACCCGCTGGCCGATGCGCAGGGCTACATCACCCATTCGAACGTGAACGCCGTGGAGGAGATGGTCAACATGATCTCCGCCTCGCGCTCGTACCAGAACAACGTCGAGGTCATGAACACGGCCAAGACGCTGCTGCTCAAGACCCTGCAGATGGGCCAGTAAGCGCCACAAGGAGCTCCCATGTTTCTCAGCCCAATCAACAGTTCGTCGGTGACGGAATCGACCAGCAGCAAGGCCGACGCCGCCACCGATCCCGCAGCCGCGCAAGACCGCTTTCTGAAGCTGCTGGTCGCACAGCTCAACAACCAGGACCCGATGAACCCGCTGGACAACGCGCAGATGACCTCGCAGATGGCGCAGATCAACACGGTCACGGGCATCCAGCAGCTCAACCAGACCATGCAGGGCATGGCCGCGCAGTTCGGCGCCATGCAGGTGCTGCAAGGCGCGTCGATGGTGGGCCGTTCGGTGGTCACCGAAGGCAACCGTGTGCAGGTCACCGACAAGGTAGGCAAGGGCATGTTCGAACTGGCCGGATCGGCTGGCGATGTGAAGGTGGAAGTGCTTTCGCCCACCGGCCAGGTCGTGGGCACGGTGGACATGGGCAGCCGCAACGGTGGACGTCACGCATTCGAATGGGACGCCAGCCAGTACAAGGGCGACGCCTCGCAGCTGCGCTTCCGCGTCACAGCGCAGAACGGCTCGACGGCTGTGGCGTCCACCCCTCTGCAGGCCTCCCGCGTGGTGGCCGCGGGCGCCGACAACGGCAACCTGAGCCTGACCCTCGACACCGGCGCGACCGTGGGCTACGCCCAGGTCAAGGCCATTCTCTGATTCCAACCCCTGCCATTGCAAGGAGCGCACCATGGGCTTCCAACAAGGACTCTCGGGCCTGAACGCCGCCAGCAAGAACCTGGACGTGATCGGCCACAACATTGCCAACTCGAACACCGTGGGCTTCAAGTCCTCGCGGGCCGAGTTTGCCGAAATGGTGGCATCGGCCATCGGACAGTCCGGCGGCAGCAACGCGGGCATCGGGGTCGAGGTGTCCAACATCGCCCAGCAGTTCACGCAGGGCAACCTGACCATCACCGGCAACAGCCTGGACGTGGCCATCAACGGCAACGGCTTCTTCACGCTCACACTGCCCGACGGCACGCCCGCCTACACGCGCGCCGGTAACTTCAAGCTCGACAAGGTGGGCAACATGGTCACCAACGATGGCGCGAAGGTGATGGGCTACAGCGTCGACCCTGTGACGGGCCAGCGCACCAGCACCGAGCCCGTGCCCATGGTGTTCCCGACCGCTGAGCCCATTCCGGCCAAGCAGACGTCAAAAATCTTTGCCGCCTTCAACCTGGACGCCCGCGCACCCGACGCTGCGGGCGACCCGGCGGCCACGCCGCCCATTCCCGCCACGCCGCGCACCACCTACGGCACCTCGATCAACGTGTACGACAGCCAAGGCGTGGCCAAGCCGGTCAGCCTGTATTTCGAGAAGAACGGCAACAACACCTGGGACGTGTACGACCAGCTGGACGACCCGACGGCCACACCGCCTGTGGTGGCCACGCCGGTCGGGCAGATCACCTTCGACAACAGCGGCGCCATCGTCAACCCGGCCCCCACGCCGCCGGGCACCGAACACCTGCTCACGCTGTCGGTCACGCCCAGCCCCCCCAACCCCAACGGTCTGCCGGCCTTCAATGTCGATATCAACCTGGACAAGGTGACCCAGTTCGGCACCAAGTTTGCCGTGTCCAACCTCACGCAGGACGGCTACACCGCCGGCCAGCTCACCGGCATCAACATCGAGAACAACGGGATGATCATGACGCGCTACTCCAACGGCGTCACCCGTTCGGAAGGCCAGCTCGCGCTGTCGAGCTTCCGCAACACGCAGGGCCTGGCCGCCGTGGGCGGCAACAACTGGGTCGAAACCTTCGAATCGGGCCAGCCGGTGCGCGGCACGGCCACCGACGGCAACTTCGGCTCGCTGCGCTCCGGGGCGCTGGAAGACTCGAACGTGGACCTCACGGCCGAGCTGGTGAACATGATGACCGCGCAGCGCACCTACCAGGCCAATGCGCAGACCATCAAGACCCAGGACCAGGTCATGTCCACCCTCGTGAACCTGCGCTGAAACCCCGGCCCAGCGAGCATCTGCGCCACAGGCGCAGGCGCTTTAGGGCCCCTCACCGAAAGACCTTGCCATGGACCGCCTGATCTACACCGCGATGACCGGGGCCAACGCCGCCGCCCACCGGCAGGCGGTGCTGGCCAACAACCTGGCCAACGCTTCCACCAACGGCTTTCGCGCCGAGATGGCCTCGTTCCGCTCGGTGCCGATCCAGGGCGATGGCTCCAAGACGCGCGTGTTCGCGCTCGAAGCCACCTCTGGCTATCTCGACACACCCGGCCCTGTGCAGCGCACCGGCCGCAACCTGGATGCCATGGCCGCGGGCAATGCCTGGTTTGCCGTGCAGGGGCTTGACGGCGTGGAGGCCTACACGCGCATGGGCTCGTTCCAGGTCTCGCCTGCGGGGCAGCTGGTCACGAGCACCGGGCTCACGGTGCTATCAGACGGCGGTGCGCCCATCGACGTGCCGCCCAATGCCGAGATCACCATGGGCTCGGACGGCACGCTCACCGCCAAACAGCCGGGCCAGCCCCCGGCCGCGGTGGGCCGCCTGAAGCTGGCCACGCCCACACCGGAAGACCCGCTGCGGCGCGGCGACGACGGGCTGTTCCGCACCACCACCGGCGCCCCCATGCCGAACGACGCCAACGCCCGCATGCTGGCCGGGGCGCTGGAAGGCTCGAACGTGAACCCCGTGGCCAGCATGGTCGGAATGATCGCGGCATCGCGCCAGTTCGAGCAGCAGATGCGCCTGCTGCAGACGACCGAAACCAACGACAAGACGGCCTCGCGGCTGTTGAACATCAACGGCTGACGGCGCTGCCCGCTGCCCGAAAGGAACCGCCATGATCAACTCGCTCTGGATCGCCAAGACCGGCATGTCCGCCCAGCAGACGCAACTGGACGTGATCTCGCACAACCTGGCCAACGTCTCGACCACCGGCTACAAGCGCAACAACGCGGTGTTCGAAGACCTGATCTACCAGAACCTGCGCCAGGTGGGCGCCAACGCGACCGAGCAGAACCAGCTGCCCACCGGCCTGCACCTCGGCCTGGGCGTGCGCACCGTGGCCACCAGCCGCAACTTCGTGCAGGGCTCGCTGCAAGAGTCGAAGAACAGCCTGGACGTGGCCATCAACGGCAACGGCTTCTTCGAAGTGACCATGCCCGACGGCACCATCGGCTACACGCGCGACGGCTCGTTCCAGCTCGACGCCCAGGGGCGCATGGTCACCTCCAACGGCATGCCGGTGAACAACGGCATCACCGTGCCCAATGGCGCCACCAAGGTCATGATCGGCCCTGATGGCGCGGTCACCGCCATCGTGCCCCCGGCCACCGCGCCGCAGCCGCTGGGCAACCTGGCCATGGCCACGTTCGTGAACCCGGCCGGACTGGAGCCCATCGGGCAGAACCTGTTCCGCGAGTCGGCCGCCTCGGGCCAGCCGCAGCAGGGCACGCCGGGCACCAACGGCCTGGGCTTCATCAAACAGGGCTTTCTGGAGACATCCAACGTGAACGTGGTGGAAGAGCTGGTCACCATGATCCAGGCGCAGCGCGCCTACGAGATGAATTCCAAGGCCATCCAGACCTCCGACCAGATGCTGGCCAAGCTCAGCCAGCTCTGACCCCGGCACGTTCCCGTTCTTGCACCGTTTCGCGGAGTTCGCCATGCGCTTCCTCGTCGCCCCCACCCTGTTCTGGCTGCAGCGCCCGGCCCGCGCCGCAGCCGCACTGGCTGCTGCCGTGCTGGCTTCGGGCTGCGCCACCATGTCGCCCCCACCGCCGGTGGACATGCCCGCCACCACGCCCCCGCAGCTCACGGTGGTGCCACGCCCGGTGCCCACCAACAATGGCAGCCTGTTCCAGGCGGCCAGCTACCGCCCGAGCTTCGAGGACCGGCGCGCCCGCCTGATCGGCGACACCGTCACCGTGCAGATCGTCGAAAACATCACGGCCAGCCAGAAGTCTTCGTCGTCGGTGGACCGCACCTCGGAAGTGTCGGGCGGCATTTCGGCGCTGCCTTTCGTGGGGACGGCGTTCACCAACAAGACCAAGCTGGGCGCGAACTCCTCCAACACCTTCGAGGGCAAGGGCGGCACGGAGAGCGCCAACACCTTCCAGGGCACCATCACCACCACCGTGGTCGATGTGCTGCCCAACGGCCACCTGGTCATCACCGGCGAGAAGCAGATCGGCGTGAACCAGAACGTGGACGTGCTGCGCTTTGCGGGCACGGTGGACCCGCGCTCGCTGCAGCCGGGCAGCGTCGTCAACTCCACCCAGGTCGCCAACGTGCGCGTGATGTCCCGCGGCCGGGGGGCGCAGAACGAAGCCCAGGCCATGGGCTGGCTCGGACGGTTCTTCAACACCATCACGCCGTTCTAAAAAGCGCTGCACGCGCCTCTCAAGGATGCGCGTGTGCGCAACCGACGGGCCCACGAGGCGGTGGCTGCAGCCCACCAGCCTGCAGCGCGGCGATTGGCAAGAGAAGCAGCACGGTGAACCGCCCAAGGCCATGCCAGCGCAGACCGGGGGGCGTTGTGCAGCACCTTCCCACGGCTGCGCCCAGCCCGGGCGCGGCACGCGGGGCACGGCCCGCACGGCCCGCACTGCCAGCGGTGCGAGCGGCATCATTTCATTTGCTATTATTTTTATAGCTGCTTATGCTTGATTGATAAGCACGAGCAAGCATTTTGGCACTCGATTCTTGGGGCCCGATACGGCGGCCGAGCACCGCCGGTCATGCGGGGCACACGCCCCTCATGTCCACCCCGACGCCCCGCGCAAAAAGGGCCGGAAGCGCCGTCTTTTCGGGGTTTAGTTCCGGCCACGGGCTTTCACAATGCAAGGCATGGAAAACCCGCGCACCCCCTCTTGGGCGCCCGCCACCCGCCTGCTGTGGCGCACCTTCGCCCTGCTGATCGCCTCTCTTGCACTGGCGCTGCCTGCGCATGCACTGCGCATCAAGGAGGTGGCCGCCGTGCAGGGCGTGCGCAGCAACGCGCTCACCGGCTACGGGCTGGTCGTAGGCCTGGACGGCACGGGCGACCAAACCACGCAGATGCCCTACACCACGCAGGCCATGAACAACTACCTGCAGCAGATGGGCATCAGCCTGCCGCCCGGCGCGGCGGGGCAGTTGCAGCTCAAGAACGTGGCGGCCGTGCTGGTCACGGCGCAGTTGCCGGCCTTTGCACAGCCGGGGCAGCTCATCGACGTGAACGTGTCCTCGATTGGCAATGCCAAATCCCTCAAGGGCGGCACGCTGATCACCACGCCGCTGCGCGGGGCCGACGGCGAGATCTACGCGCTCGCCCAGGGCAACCTGGTGGTGGGAGGTGCGGGCGCGGCCGCAGGCGGCAGCAAGGTGCAGATCAACCACCTGAGCGCAGGCCGCGTGCCGCAGGGCGCGCAGGTGGAGCGCAGCGTGCCCACGCCGCTGCACGACGGCGACGTGATCACGCTGGGCCTCAACGCCTCGGACTTCCAGACGGCACGCCGCGTGGCCCAGGCCATCAACGGCAAGATGGGCAACGGCCTGGCCACGGCGCTGGACGGCCGCACCGTGCAGGTGCGCGCCCCCAGCGAGCCCGGCGCGCGCGTGGCCTTTCTGGCCGACATCGAGGAGTTGCCGCTCGAGTCGAGCGCGCCCGCCGCCAAGGTGGTCATCAACGCGCGCACCGGCTCCATCGTGCTCAACCAGGCGGTCACGCTCGGCCCCTGTGCGATTGCCCACGGCAACCTGTCAATCACCATCACCTCGCGCCCCGTCGTGAGCCAGCCCAACCCGCTGTCGCAGGGCCAGACGGTGGTGACCGAGCAGACCAGCATCCAGATCAACCAGGAACCTGGCAACGTGATCCAGATGCCGCCGTCGCCGCAGCTGTCGGACGTGGTGCGTGCGCTCAACACGCTGGGCGCCACACCGCAGGACCTGCTGGCCATCCTGCAGGCCATCAAGGCCGCCGGAGCCCTCAACGCCGAACTCGAGGTGATCTGACATGTCGCTCACCCTGCCTTCTTCTTCCAGCCTGCGTGCGCCCCAGGCGCTGGCCGCCGACGGCCGCTCGCTCAATGCGCTGAAGTTAGAGGCGGGCAGCAACAGCCCCGAGGCGGTGCGCGAGGCGGCCAAGCAGTTCGAGTCGCTGTTCATGCGCGAGCTGATCAAAAGCATGCGCGAGGCGACCATGAAGTCCGGCCTCATGGACGGTGGCCAGGCCGACCTGGGCACCGACCTGCTTGACCAGCAGCTCGCCGTGCAGATGTCGGGCGTGCCCGGCGGGCTGTCCGAGGCCATCACGCGCCAGCTCTCGCGCCAGATGGGCGGCGCAGACACGTCGCTGTCGGTGCCCTCTACGCTGAGCCTGCCGCAGGCGCAGCCGCGCAGCACGCCCGCCGCCCGCAGCAGCGACAGCCCGACCAGCAGCGTAGCCCCCAGGGGCCGCGACGCCTTTGTCCAGCACCACAGTGCCGCGGCCGAGCGTGTGTCGCGCGACAGCGGCATTCCGGCCACCTTCATGCTCGGCCAGGCGGGCCACGAAACCGGCTGGGGCAAGAGCGAGATCCGCAATGCAGACGGCTCCAACTCCTTCAACCTGTTCGGCATCAAGGCCGGCAAGGGCTGGACGGGCAAGGTGGCCGAAGTCACCACCACCGAATACATCAACGGCGTGCCGCGCAAGGTCGTGGCCAAGTTCCGCGCCTACGACTCGTACGAAGACTCGTTCCGCGACTACGCACGCCTGATCACCGACAGCCCCCGCTACGACAAGGTGCAGGCCACGGCACGCACCGGTTCGGTGGTGGCGTTTGCGTCCGAGCTGCAAAAGGCAGGCTACGCCACCGACCCCGAATACGCGAACAAGCTGAGCCGAGCCATCAACAGCGCACTGCGTGCACAGCGGGCACAGGCCTGACACCATGAAGCCCGTCCAACACCGCTCGACCCCTTGCCCGACTGCCGCCACGGCGGGGCGGCCCGTGTGCGGGGGCCCAAAACTTGGCCACAAGCGTGGCCACCGCTTTGCGCACGGCGGGCGCACGGCCATCGGAGATCGCCCATGAGCCTGCTCAACGTCGGCGCACGCGCCCTCATGGCCAACCAGGTCGCCTTGCAGACGGCCGGCCACAACATTGCCAACGTCAATACACCGGGCTATTCGCGCCAGACGGTGTCGCTGCAAACGGTGCAGGGCCTGTTCACGGGCGGCGGCTACATCGGCCAGGGCGTCGATGTGCAGACCATCGTGCGCAACCACAGCGAGTTGCTCACGCGCCAGGCGGCCACGGCAGGTTCGGTACAGGCCGGCGATGCGGCGCGCGCGGCGCGCCTGCGCCAGTTGCAGGAAGTCTTCAGCGGCGGCCCTACGGGCCTGGGTGCGTCCATCAACGACATGATGAACGCGTTCGCCGACGTGGTGGGCTCGCCCACGGACATCACGGCGCGCACCGTGGCGCTGACCCGCATGGACGAGACGGCCACCCGCATGCGCGACTCGGCCGAGCGCATTGGCGAGATCCAGTACAACCTGCGCCAGGAACTGGAAACAAGCATCACCGCAATCAACAGCCTGGCCACGCGCATTGCGGACATCAACGACCAGATTGCGCGCGTCAAGGGCAACGGCCAAAGCCCCAACGACCTGCTGGATCAGCGCGACCAGTTGATCCGGGAGATGAACCAGTACGTGCAGGTCACGCAGATCCCGGCCGACGACGGCACGGTGGGCCTGTTCGTAGCGGGCAGTCAACCGCTGGTGCTGGGTTCCACCGCCACGCAGCTGTCCATCGGGGATGCCGAGGCGTTTCCGGGCAGCGGGCAGCTCAAGCTGTTCTTCAACCGCCCGGGCGTGACACCCAGCGAGATCGACGAGAACATGCTCGGCGGCGGATCGGTATCGGGCCTGCTGCGCTTTCACAACCAGGACCTGGCCGAAGGCCGCAACCTGCTGGGCCGCCTGGCACTGGGCATCGGCATGACGATGAACGCCCAGCACCGCATGGGCCTCACGCTCGACGGACAGGCTGGCACCAATCTGTTTGCGCTGCCGGCCAGCATGCCGGGCTACACCGGCGGCGCGGCTGTGGGCAATGTGAACTTCGCCAACCCCACGCAGTTCGTCGCGTCGGACTACGAGGTGCGCTTTGGCACCAGCCCGGCCGGCCAGGTGATCCGCTTGTCCGACGGCAAGGCCACGGCCTTCACCGACCTGACCAACCTTGCCAGCCTGAACATCGACGGGTTGACCTTCAACCTCACCACAGCCGGTGCCTCGGGCGAGCGGGTGCTGTTCAAGCCTTTCAGCACGGCCGCCAACAACATCCAGGCCCTGGTGGCTGCGCCGCGCGATCTGGCCGTGGCCAACCCCATCAACGCGGCCATGGGCACGACCAACGCGGGTACGCTGCAACTGGCCAACCTCAAGGCTACCAGCACCGGCTATGTGGCGCCGCCGATTCCCGGGGGCGTGACGCTGACCTTCACCGCAGGCCCGCCGGCCACCTACGGCGTCACGGGCTCCACCACGCCGCCATCGGGCACGACCGGGCTGGCCTACACCGCAGGCACTCCAATCGTCATCGATGGCTGGGAGATCACACTGCAGGGCACGCCACGCACCGGCGACACCGTGCGCGTAGGCAACGCGCTCGACCCGCAGTACGGCGATGCCTACAAGCGCAACGCTGGCAACGCCAGCGCGCTGCAGGCGCTGCGCGATGTGAAGATGTTCGACGAATCCAGCCTGAGCGACGGCTTCGCAGGCGCGATTGCCCAGATCGGCACCCGCACCCAGAGCGCGCTGTTCTCGGCCAAGCTGTCCGACACCATCGCTGCCAACCTTGAACGCGACCGCACCGCGGTCTCGGGCGTGAACCTGGACGAAGAGGCCGCCAAGCTGCTTCAATACCAGCAGGCGTACCAGGCCTCGGCCAAGATGCTGCAGATCGCGCAGAGCATCTTCGACACGCTGATCCAGGGCCTGGGCCGCTGAGCCCGCCGCATGCGCTGACAGGAGTTCCCCATGAGCAACATCTACCGGCTCGGCACGGCCAACATGTACGACAACACGCTGCGCAACCTGGGTGCGCGGCAGACCGATCTGTCGAACCTGCAAGAGAACCTGACCTCGGGCAAACGCGTGGTGCGCGCCAGCGACGACCCGGTGTCGGCGGCCCAGGCGGAGCGCGCGCTCAATCGCATTGCCCGCATCCAGAACGAACAGCGCGCGCTGGAGACGCAGCGCAATGCCATCGCCCAGGCCGAGTCTTCGCTGGGCGATGCGGTGTCGCTGGTGCAGAACATCCGGGAGCTCATCGTGAACGCTGGCAGCGGCACGCTGAGCACCAAGGACCGCGCCACGATCGCCAGCCAGATCGAGGGTCTGCGCGACCAACTGACCTCCGTGGCCAACCGCAAGGACACCAATGGCATTCCGCTGTTGGCGGCCCTGGGCAGTGCGCTGCAGCCCTTCGTCGGCCCGCTCAGCGGCAACCCGGACTACCTCTTTTCAGGTCTGCCCGGGCAAACCGCCGCACAGGGCGTGGGGCTGCCCAACACGCTCGATGGCGATTCGGCCTTCATGTTCCATCCGCAGCGCGACGGCGCCTACACCGCGAGCGTGAGCCCGCTGGCCAACGACCGCCAGCTCACCACCACGGCCGTCAAGCCCACCAACCTGGCGCTGGTCACGGGCGACAACTACAGCATCACCTTCAGCGCCGTAGGGCCTGGTGCCACGCTGGGCACGCTTACGGCGACGTACACCATCACCAACACCACTACCGGGGCGGTGTCGGCGCCGGTCACCGTCCCCGACTTCCCGGCGAACAAGCCCGTGACCATCGGCGTGACGGGCGTGCCGGGTCTGAGCTTCGACATCACCGGCATCCCGGCCAACGGGGACACGATCACGCTGCAACCCAGCGCCAGCATTTTCAGCACCATCGACGCCGCAGTGGCCGGCCTGCGGGGCGCGGCCAACAGCAACGCCGCCACCCAGGCGGTGGGCCAGGCCCTGGCCAACATCGACACGGGGCTGGACCGCATCCACAACATGCGTGGCTTTGCAGGCGAGCTGCTCAACCGCGCAGACCGCATCACCGGCGATCAGGAAAAGCGGTCCATCCAGCTGGAGGCCGACCGTTCGCGCGTGGAAGATCTCGATATGATCAAAGGCATATCGGACTTCCAGAACCAGCAGACCGGCTACGAGGCAGCCCTCAAGTCGTATGCGCAGGTTCAGCGGCTGTCCTTGTTCAATTTCCTGGGCTAGTGCCGTGCGCCGGGCGGGGCCCTGCAGGCACTGGTCCAACGCCTGAGTACCCATGGTCCAGTCCGTTCTTGGCAGTCTGCTGCTCGGTTACCGCCCACTGTGGAGCCGCGCCCGCAGTCTGGCTGGCATCCAGCTGTATGTGCAAAACGCCGGTGTGGCCGAGGTGGACATCGGCCACCTGCTGCGCACGGTGCACGAGCTCTGGACGGCCAGTTCGCCCCCCTTGCTGCTGTCGCCACTGTCGCGCCAACTGTTGTGCGACATGCTCGAACATGCGCCGCGCGGCACCCCCTGGATCGAGGTGCGCAGCGACTGGCTGGGCGATTCGGCGGTGCACAGCCGTGTCAAGGCGGCATGGCAGCGGGGTCTCAAGCTCGTGTGGCGGGGCCCGCTGTCGCGCCTGCCGGAGCCCGACACCGCACGCTGCTTTGACAACAGCCTGCTGTCGCTGACGCCCGAAGAAGCCGTGGCAGCGCTCAAGGCTGGCGTGCCGGGCAGCCGCGCTGGAGCGGTCAGCCCGATCATCGACGGCCAGATGTACGAAGGCATCCCCAGCCGTGCCTTGATGCAACACTGCCTGGACCAGCACCGCGCACTGGCGCTGGCCGGCTGGCCGACTGACGACCTGTTGCACCAGATGCGCCACCAGCCCATGCAGCCCTCGCACCACGCGATTGCGGCGCTCATGAAGGCCATCGACCAGGAGCAGTCCATCGACAGCTTCGAAGACCTGCTGGCCGAAGACCCATTGCTGGCCTACCGCTTCCTGCTGTACACCAACTCGGCTGCGGTGGGACTGCGCACCGGCATCGACACGCTGCGCCGCGGTCTGGTGATGATGGGCTATGGCCAGTTGCAGCGCTGGCTGTCCGATCAGCGCCCCTTCGCAAGCACCGAGCCCGACCTGGAGCCCGTGCGCCAGGCCCTGGTCATCCGTGCGCGCCTGACCTCGCACCTGCTCAATGCGGGCATCGAGCACGAACTGCGCCGCGAGGTGTACCTGTGCGGCCTGTTCTCGCAACTGTACTTGCTGATGCGCGAGCCCATGGGCACCTGCCTGCACCGCATTCCGCTGTCGCAGCGCATCTACGACGCCATCGTGCTGCACAGCGGCCCGTATTCGCCCGCACTGGAGATGGCCTGCGCGCTGGAAACCGACGACGCGAGCGCCATCCGTTCGCTGTGCGAAACGCATGAGCTCGACCGCGAGGAAGTCAACCGTGCGCTGCTGCGCGTGCTCTCCGACCTGGAAGTGCGCCGGCCTGCACCATCGGCCGTGGCGGCACGCTGACACGGCGCGCGCTCGGATTCACCGCACCTGTGACCGCACGCGCTGGTAGACGCGCCAGAATCCTGCGTCCTGCGTGGTCGCAAAGTTGATGCGCATGAGCGTGCTGGGGCGGCGTTCGGCATGGAACAGCGCCCCGGGCGCGAGCAGATAGCCCTCGTCCAGCATGCGCTGGGCCAGCGCATCGGTGTCCACGCCCGTGTCCACCCAGCCGAACAGGCCCGCAGGCTCGGCCGCAAACTGACAGCCAGCGGCCAGCGCCAGCTTGATGCTGCGCGCCCGCGCAGCATCGAGGCGTGTGCGAATGCGCTCGGCATGGCGGCGCAGCTGGCCTTGCTCGATGCACAGCGCAAGCGCCTTTTCGAGCAGCGCCGGGGTCGTGAGCGTGGCCAGCAACTTGGTGTCCAGCAACTGCTCCACCAGCGCGGGCGGCGCCGCAAGGAAGCCGATGCGCCAGTTGGGCGCGAGGATCTTGGCAAAGCCGCTCACATACAGCGTACGCTGCAGTCCGTCGAGCGCCGTCATGCGTGTGGCATGTTCAGGCGCGATGTGGCTGTAGGTATCGTCCTCGACCACATGGAAGTCGTGGCGGTGGGCCAACTGCAGCACCCGGTGTGCACTGCCCGGGGTGAGGCAGTGGCCCGTGGGGTTGTGGAACACGCTGACGCTCACATAGAGCTTGGGGCGGTGCTCTTCGCAGTAGCGGGCCATCACGTCCAGATCGGGCCCATCGGCACGGCGCGGCACCGGCAGAATCCGCATGCCCAGGGCGGCCAGGCGCGCAAACTCCACAGCCCAGCCCGGCTCCTCCACCATCACCGGATCGCCCGGTCGCAGCAGGGTGCGGCTGATGATGTCCAGCGCATGCGTGGCCCCCACAGTGGTGATGATCTGCGTGGGCGCAGCCTGTACGTTGAGGCTGGCCAGTTTTTGCGACAGCACGCGGCGCAGGTGGCTGTCGCCCAGCGGCTCACCGTACTGCAGCGAACAGTCCTGCAGCACGCGCGTGGAGGTCACCTTGCGCACGGCCGCGGGCATGAAGCTCGATTCGAGCCATTCGGCTGGAAAAACGCCCATGCCCGGCTGGGGTTTGTCGCTGATGCGGTGAAACATCCCGCGGATCAGCGCCGTCGCATTCACAGGCGGCGCGCCGCGCGCCACCGTGCGTGCCGCCCACCAGTGCGCGGTGCTCCAGCCCTCAACAACGCCGCTCTCATCACGCGCCGGTACGGGTGCATCGGGCCGCCCGCCGGCCTCGCGCACGAAGAACCCGCGGTTCTTGCGGGCTTCGACCAGGCCCTGGGCCAGCAGCTGGTCGTAGGCGGCCACCACGGTAGAGGGGCTCACGCCATGCTGGCTGGCGCATTGCCGTACCGAGGGCAGCCGTGCCCCCGGCGCGAGCAGACGGGTGCGAATGCGTTCGGCGAAACGCGTGGACAGCTGCTCGGTGAGCGACTGGGTGGGGCTGCGCATGAGCATGGGGGTCCTTGGCAATCAGAATGGACGGTGGAACGCGGCGTGCAGCGCAAGGGGGCTGCACCTGTATTGCCTTGTCGGGCAATACAGATGCCGCACTGCGCTAGCAAACTGTATGGGTTGTGTATTGCTTGCGAGGGTACAGTGGCCTGGTCTTTTCACGCAAGCCCCTGCCCACCCCGGACTGGTCGATGAGCATTTCCGAGCTGACTGCCCTGCTGCTGTTCTGCACCGCGATGAGTTTCTCGCCCGGGCCGAACACCACGCTCTCGACCGCACTGGCGGCCAACCTGGGGCTGCAGCGGGCGCTGCGTTTCTGTCTGGCCGTGCCTACGGGCTGGACCCTGCTCATGCTGGCCAGTGGCCTGGGCCTGGGTGCATTGGTCACCGGCGTACCCGCGCTGCGCTGGGCAGTGACGGCCACGGGCGTGGGCTACATGCTCTGGTTGGCCTGGAAGCTCGCGCGCGCCGGCCAGCTCACGGCGGTGGACACGGCGCGCCTGAACGTGGGGTTCTGGCAAGGCGTGGGCCTGCAGTTCGTGAACATCAAAGCCTGGATGCTGGCACTCACGCTGACTGCGGGCTGGGTGGTCAATGCCGCGGGGCAGCCTGCGCCCAACCCGGGCGAGCGGCTGGCCATCATCTGCGCGGTGATGGTGTTCTTCGCGTTCAGCAGCAACCTCACCTACGCGCTCGTGGGCTCGCTGCTGCGGGGCTGGCTGGCCCAAGGCCAGCGGCTGCTGTGGTTCAACCGCGTACTGGCCGGCGTGCTCGTGGCCACCGCCCTCTGGATGCTCACCCTATGACCGCTCAGGAAAAACGGGGCCTGTGGCTGGGTTTGCTCGGCGTGACGATTTTTGCCCTCACGCTGCCCATGACCCGGCTGGCCGTGGGCACGCCCGAGGCGCCGCAGATGTCCGGCCTGTTCATCGCCAGCGGCCGTGCGGTGCTGGCGGCGGCGCTGTCGGCCCTGTTCCTCTGGGCCACGCGCGCGCCCTGGCCCGCACGGCGCGACTGGGGGCCGCTGGCCCTCACAGCGGGTGGTGTGGTGGTGGGCTTTCCGCTGCTCACCTCGCTGGCCATGCGCCACGTCGAGGCCGTGCACGCCAGCGTGATCGTGGGGGTGCTGCCCCTGGCCACGGCGGCCGTGGGCGCGCTGCTGCACCGCCAGCGGCCATCGGTGGGCTTTTGGGCCTGTGCGGCGCTGGGCAGCGCGCTGGTGGTGGGCTTTGCGCTGCTGCGCTCGGGCCAAAGCGGCCTCGCGCTGCACCCGGCCGACCTGCTGCTGCTGGGCGCCATGGCCTGCGCCGCCGTGGGCTACGGCGTGGGCGCACGGCTGTCGCAACGCCTGCGGGCCGAGCACGTGATCTGCTGGGCGCTGGTGATCGCACTGCCCCTGTCGCTGCCCGCTGCGTGGTGGAGCCGCCCACTGGCACCGGTATCAACCGCCGCCTGGGGCGCGTTTGGCTATGTGGCGGTGTTTTCGATGTGGCTGGGCTTTTTTGCCTGGTACCGCGGCCTGGCGCTCGGCGGCACGGTGCGCGTGAGCCAGGTGCAATTGATCCAGCCCTTCCTGGGCATGCTGTTTGCCGTGCCGCTGCTGGGCGAGCAACTGGATGCCGTGACACTGGGCTTTGCGCTCGCCGTGATTACCACCGTGTTCGCAGGCCGGCGCATGCCCGTGCATGCACGGCCTGCCGGAGCCGCCACACGCTGAACCTGCGATCGATTCCAACCGAGTATTTCAAGGAGACCTCTGTATGAACCTGAACGACCTGCCCACCTCCACGCCCTGGCGCATGGCGCGCCGCGCAGCGCGCATGAACCCCTCGGTGATCCGCGAGATCCTCAAGGTCACCGAGAAGCCCGGCATCATCAGCCTGGCTGGTGGCCTGCCCTCGCCCAAGACCTTCCCGGTGGCCGAGTTCGCAGCCGCGTCGGCCACAGTGCTCGCACAGGACGGCCCGGCCGCGCTGCAATACGCCGCCAGCGAAGGCTACGCGCCGCTGCGCCAGGCGATTGCCGACTTCCTGCCCTGGGACGTCAACCCCGATCAGGTGCTGATCACCACCGGCTCGCAGCAGGCGCTGGACCTGATCGCCAAGGTGCTGCTCGACGACAGCAGCCGCGTGCTGGTGGAGACGCCCACCTACCTGGGCGCGCTGCAGGCCTTCACCCCCATGGAGCCCACGGTGGTGGCCGTGGACAGCGACCACGAGGGCGTGCTGGTCGATGATCTGCGCGCCAAGGTGGGCACGGGCGACGACAAGGCCCGCTTTCTGTATGTGCTGCCCAACTTCCAGAACCCCACGGGCCGCACCATGAGCGAAGCCCGCCGCGCAGCGCTCGTGCAAGCCGCAGCAGAGCTGGGCCTGCCACTGGTCGAAGACAACCCCTACGGAGACCTGTGGTTCGACACCCCCCCGCCCGCCCCGCTCACGGCCCGCAACCCCGAGGGCTGCATTTACATGGGCTCGTTCTCCAAGGTGCTGGCACCGGGCCTGCGCCTGGGGTTCATCGTGGCCCCCCAGGCCGTGTACCCCAAGCTGCTGCAGGCCAAGCAGGCGGCCGACCTGCACACGCCCGGCTACAACCAGCGCCTGGTGGCCGAGGTGATGAAAGGCGGCTTCCTGGACCGCCATGTGCCCACGATCCGGACGCTCTACAAGGCGCAGTGCGAGGCGATGCTGACCGCGCTCACCCGCGAAATGGCGGGGCTGGATGTGCAATGGAACCGCCCGGACGGCGGCATGTTCCTGTGGGTGCGTCTGCCCGCGGGCATGAGCGCGATCGACCTGCTGCCCAAGGCCGTGGAGCGCAATGTGGCCTTTGTGCCGGGCGCGGCCTTCTACGCCAGCGACGCCGATCCGCGCACACTGCGCCTGTCGTTCGTCACCTCCACCCAGGAGCAGATCGCCGCGGGCATTGCCGCGCTCGCAGCCGCGATCCGCGATCTGCAGGGGAGCTGAGCCATGCTGCACCTGTGGGGACGGCTGTCGTCCATCAATGTGCGCAAAGTGGTCTGGACCCTCCAGGAACTGGGCCTGCCTGCACAACGCACCGACGCAGGCGGAGCCTTCGGCCTTGTGCAGGAGCCCGACTACCTTGCGCGCAACCCCAACGGCCTCGTGCCCCTCATCGAAGACGAGGGGCTTGTGCTGTGGGAGTCCAACAGCATCGTGCGGTACCTGTGCGCGCGCCACGCAACCGGCACGCTCTACCCCGAGGCCCTGCACCAGCGCTTTGTGGCCGAGCAGTGGATGGACTGGCAGCAGACCACGCTGAACCCCGCCGGGCGCGACGCCTTCATGCAGTGGATTCGCACGCCCGCAGCCGAGCGCGATGCCGCCCGCATCGCAGCGTCGGTGGCGCGCACCGAGCCCCTGCTCTCGCTGCTGGATGCCCACCTGTCGCGCCAGGCCTGGATGGCGGGCGACTACTTCACCATGGCCGACATCCCGATCGGCTGCGAAATCCACCGCTGGTGGGGCCTGCCGCAGCCGCGCCCCACGCTGGTGCATCTTGAGCGTTGGTACGGGCAGCTCCTGCAACGCCCTGCTGCGCGCGGCGTGCTCGATATGGCACTATCCTGAAGACCTGTGCCCCACCCTGCCGATTGATCGCCATGCACGCGCGCCCGTTCAAACAGATTGACGTGTTCACCGACCGTCCCGGCTACGGCAACCCCGTGGCCGTCGTGCTCGACGCACAAGGCCTGAGCGATGCCGACATGCGCCGCTTTGCCGCCTGGATGAACCTGTCGGAGACCACCTTTTTGCTGCCGCCCACCGCCGAAGGGCTGGCGGCCGGGGCCGACTACCGCCTGCGCATCTTCAGTCCCCGGGGCGAGCTGCCCTTCGCGGGCCACCCCACGCTGGGCACCTGCCACGCCTGGCTGCAGGCAGGCCATGTCCCGCGCAACCCGGCGGTGGTGGTGCAGGAAACAGCGCTTGGGCTCGTGCGGATTGCCCGCGAGGGCGAACGCCTGGCTTTTGCAGCGCCGCCCCTCAAGCGCTACAGCCCGAGTCCGGCCCTGGTGCCTCTGGTGGCCAGCGCGCTGGGCCTGCGGCCGCACCAGATTCTGGGTGCGCAGATGCTGGACAACGGCCCGGTCTGGCTCGGTCTGCTGGTGGACAGCGCGCAGACCGTGCTGGGCCTGCAGCCCGACCATGCGCGGCTCAAAGACCTGGGCCAGGACGTGGGTGTGGTGCATGTCGGCCCCCAGGCCGACCAGACGGGCGCCTCGGGGGTGGTGGTCCGGGCGTTTGCCGCGCCCATGGGCAACCCCGAAGACCCGGTGACCGGCAGCCTCAACGCCAGCCTGGCCGAATGGCTGATCGCCGAGGGGCTGGCCCCGCGCGGCTACCAGGTGGCGCAGGGCGAATGCCTGGGCCGCGCGGGGCGTGTGCACATCCGCCACGACGACACCGGGCAGGTGTGGGTCGGCGGCCACTGCGTGACCTGTATCGAGGGCACGGCCCTGCTGTGAACCCGGGGGCAGCACCAGCGCCCTCACACCGCAACCCTGGATTCCGGTGCACCGCACCGGCGGGAAAGCCGCGCCCGAACGCAGCGGACGGCCCGCCGGACCCGCTTGCCCTCAAAAGCCTTCCAAACCTCCCGTTTCACACCCCAGGAGATCTTTGCCATGACCTTGCGCCCCTTCCAACAGGTGGACGTATTCACCGAAACGCCCTACCGCGGCAACCCACTGGCCGTGGTGCTGGACGGTACCGGGCTTTCGACCGAAGACATGCAACAGTTCACGCGCTGGACCAACCTCTCCGAGGCCACCTTTGTGCTGCCGCCCACCCCCGAAGGCCGCGCGGCCGGGGCCGACTACCGCGTGCGCATCTTCTACCCGGCGGGCGAGTTGCCCTTTGCCGGCCACCCCACGCTGGGCACCTGCCACGCCTGGCTGCGCGCAGGCGGCCAGCCCCAGCGGCCCGGCCAGGTGGTGCAGGAATGCGGCGTGGGCCTGGTCGCCATCCGCCAGCAGGATGCGCAACTGGCCTTTGCCGCGCCGCCCCTGCGCCGCAGCGGCCCGCTGCCCGAAGCCGATGTGGCGCTGATCGCGCGGGGCCTGGGTGTGGCGCGCGCCGACATCGTGCAGCACGCCTGGTGCGACAACGGCCCGGGCTGGCGGGCCGTGCTGCTGCGCTCGGCCGAGCAGGTGCGCGCACTGCGGCCCGACGCGGCCGTGCTCGCGGGCCTGGACATCGGCGTGGTGGGCCCGCGCGGCAAGGTGGGCGTGGTGGGCGCAGCCGACGCCGAGGGCATCGCCTTCGAGGTGCGGGCCTTCTTTCCGGGCAACAACGGTCTGGCCGAAGACCCGGTGACCGGCAGCCTCAATGCGGGGCTGGCGCAATGGCTCATCGGCGCAGGCCTGGCCCCGCGCCAGTACGTGGCCGCGCAGGGCACCTGCCTGGGCCGCGCCGGGCGCGTGCATGTGCAGCAAGAGGGCGACACGATCTGGGTGGGCGGCCAGTCGGTTACCTGCATGCAGGGCGAGGTGCGGCTGTGAGCACCGCCTGCGTAGACCACCTGGTGGTGCTGGCCGCCGACCTGGCCAGCGGCGTGGACTGGTGCGAACGCACCCTGGGCGTGCGCCCTACGGCGGGCGGCGAACACCCGCTCATGGGCACGCACAACCGCATCCTCAATGTCTCCAGCCCCGCCCACCCCAGGGCTTATCTGGAGGTGATTGCTATCAACAATGAAGCAATAAAACAAGCACCGGCAAGCACAAGCCGATGGTTTGACATGGACGATCCGGCGCTGCAGGCGCAGGTCGCGGCGCAGGGACCGCAGCCCATCCACTGGGTGGCCAGCCTGCCCGATGTGGCCGCAGGCTGCACCGCGCTGGCCGCCTTGGGGCTGGACCGCGGCCCGCTGATCACGGCCAGCCGCCCCACGCCGCAGGGCCTGCTGCAGTGGCAGATCAGCGTGCGCCCCGACGGCCAGCGCCTGCTGGACGGCTGCCTGCCCACGCTGATCCAGTGGGGGGCTGTACACCCCTGCGACAGCCTGCCCCCCTGCGGCGTGGCGCTGGAGCGGCTGGCGCTGCAGCACCCGCAGGCCCCGCTGCTGCAGGCTGCCGTGTCGGCGCTGGGTCTGCACACCGCCGTGCCGGTGCAGACCGCGGCCGTGCCGCGCATCGAGGCCACGCTGCACACGCCGCGCGGGCCGCTCACGCTCCATTCCCTGCCCATGCCGGGCTGACACCTTGCCCCCGAAAGCCCTTGCCATGACCGCACGCCTGGACCCCACCGCCCTGCTGCCCACGTTGGCCGACATCGAAGCCGCCGCCGCCGTGGTGTACCGCGACTTTCCGCCCACGCCCCAGTACCGCTGGGGACTGCTCAGCGAGCGCCTGGGCACCGACTGCTGGCTCAAGCACGAGAACCACACGCCAGTGGGCGCCTTCAAGATTCGAGGCGGCCTCACCTACTTCGACCAGCTCGCGCAGCGCGGCGCACTCCCGCGCGAGGTGGTCAGCGCCACGCGCGGCAACCACGGCCAGAGCATGGGCTGGGCCGCACGCCGCCACGGCGTGGCCTGCACCATCGTCGTGCCGCACGGCAACTCGGTCGAAAAGAACGCCGCCATGCGCGCCCTGGGCGTGACGCTCATCGAGCACGGCGAAGATTTCCAGGAAGCCCGCGAGCACGCGATGCGCCTGGCCGCCGAGCGCGGCGCGCACATGGTGCCCAGCTTCCACCCCGACCTGCTGCGCGGCGTGGCCACCTACTGGTGGGAGTTTTTGCGCGCCGTGCCGCAGCTCGATGTGGTGTACGTGCCCATCGGCCAGGGCTCGGGCGCGTGCTCGGCCATTGCCGCCAAGCACGCGCTGCAGCACCCGGTACGCGTGGTGGGCGTGGTCAGCCGCCATGCCACGACCTATGCCGACTCGATCGCCGCGGGGCGCGTGGTCGAATCCCCGGTGAGCACCCAACTGGCCGACGGCATGGCCTGCCGCGTGGCCGACGCCGACGCCCTGGCCGTGCTGGCCCCGCACCTCGACCATGTGGTGCAGGTCAGCGACGATGAGGTGGCCGCCGCCATGCACGCCCTGTTCACCGACACGCACAACGTGGCCGAAGGCGCGGGGGCTGCGCCCCTGGCCGCCGCGCTGCAAGAGCGGGCGGCGCTGCGCGGGCAGCAGGTGGGCCTGGCGCTCACCGGCGGCAATGTCGACGCCGCGGTGTTTGCGCACACCCTGCGCGCAGGCTGAACCACCGCCGGCCCCCGGCGACTGGCGCGCGGGCGCCACGGCCGTGCCAGGCTCGTCGCACGGGCGACAAGAGGCGTGCAGGCGCTTTCTGAGAATCGTGCCCATGGGAACCCTGCACCTCGTGCGCCACGGCCAGGCCTCGTTTGGCGCCGACGACTACGACCAGCTGAGTGCGCGCGGCATGGAACAGGCCGTGCGCCTGGGCCAGTTCTGGCGTGACCGCGGCCTGCGCTTTGACGCCGTGCTCACCGGCACGCTGCGCCGCCATGCGCAAACGCTGCAGGGCATTGCCGAAGGCCTGGGCGGCGTGCCCGAAGCGCTGGCCCTGCCGGGCCTGAACGAATACGACAGCCACGCGCTGATCGAGGCCATCCACCCCGACCCCCTGCCCAAGCCCGACACGCCCGAGCTGTACCGCCACCACTTCCGCCTGCTGTGCGACGCGCTGGCCCAGTGGATGGGTGGCACCATCTCGCCGCGCGGCATGCCGAGCTGGGATGGCTTTTCCGACGGCGTGCGCAGCGCGCTCGAACATGTGCGCCGCCACCATGCGGGCCAGCAGGTGCTGCTGGTGAGCAGCGGCGGGCCGATCTCGACCGCCGTGGGCCAGGTGCTGGGCACCGCGCCCGAGGTGACGATTGCGCTGAACATGCGCATCCGCAACAGCGCCGTCACCGAGTTCAGCATCAGCCCCAAGCGGCTCATGCTGCAGACCTTCAACACCCTGCCCCACCTCAACGAGCTGGCGCACCAGGACTGGATCACCCACGCCTGAGCGGCCACGCAGCAGCGGCAGGGCGCCTTAGCCCGGCGCGCGCCCGCCCCGCAGGCGATAGGTGCGCGGCAGTTGCGCGCCTTGCGTGGCGCGCAATGCATCGGCATTGGCCTGCAGGCGCGCCAGGGCCGTGTCGAGCGCCGCGACGTCGGCGGCCGGCAGCCCGTCCAGCAAGGCCAGATTCAACGCCCGTACCTGCGGAAACAGTGCCTCGTACACGGCCCGGCCCTCGGCCGTGGGCGCCAGGCGTGCCTTGCGTTGGTCGCCGGGCTGGGGCTCGCGCGTGATCAGGCGCTTGGCGCACAACGAGGTGATGGCACGCGAGGTGCGCGCGCGGTCCAGCCCCAGGCGCTCGGCCAGCGCCGCGGGCGGCAGGCCCGGCTGCTGCACCAGCCACATGAGCAGCCCCCACTCGCGCCGCGTGATGCCGTAGCCGCCCTCGCACAGCCGGATGACCAGGCTGCCCGACACCGCCATGACCCGGTTGAGCCGGTACATGAGCAACTGCTGCGCCACCTGCGGGTCGCACAAGCTGGAGTCGGGCATCAGGGTTCTCCCGGTCGATGGTTGATTTGAACAACCGATTGTCACGCGCCTAGAGTGACCTGCTGCAGCGCCGCCCATCGGGGGCGGCCGCGTCTGGAGACCCTGCACCATGTGGACCTCGCCCCTGCGCCCCCTGCTGGCCGCGCTCAGCACCCTCACCGCCGCCCTGGCGCTGGCCACGCCCGCCGCGCAAGCCCAGCCCGCGGCAGCTGCCGCCGATGCGCCGCTGCGCCTGGTGGTGGGCTACCCGGCCGGCGGCTCGAGCGACCGCGTGGCCCGCATCGTGGCCGACAAGCTGCAGGCCCGGCTGGGCAGCCCGGTGATCGTCGAGAACAAGATCGGCGCGGGTGGGCGCGTGTCGGCCCAGTACGTGAAGGCCGCCCCGGCGCAGCAGCCCATGCTGCTGCTGGCCAACCCGGCCGTAATGGTGGTGGCCCCGCTGGTGTACCCCGACGCCGGCTACGACGCCGAGCGCGACTTCCAGGCCGTGAGCCATGTGAACAGCTACGAATTCGGCGTGGCCGTGGGCAGCGCCGTGCCCGTGCGCGAGCTGCCCCACCTGCTGGCCTGGCTGCGCGCCAACCCCGACAAGGCCAACTTCGGCGTGCCCGCCACCGGCAGCCTGCCGCACTTTTTTGGCCTGATGGTCGGTGACGCCGCGCAGGTGCGCGCCGAGATCGTGGGCTACCGCGGCTCGGCCCCGCTGCTCACCGACCTGATCGGTGGCCAGGTGCCCGTGGCCTTCGACACCTTCGACAGCCTGCTGCCCCAGCACGAGGCCGGCAAGGTCCGCCTCCTGGCCGTCTCGAGCGCCCAGCGCAGCCCGCTGGCCCCGCAAGTGCCCACCTTCAAGGAGTCGGGCCTGAACCTGGCCGCCACCGGCTGGAACACGTTCTTTGCCCCTGCCAGCATGCCGGCCGGGCAGGTGAACCGGCTGGCCACGCTGATCCACGAGGTGATGCGCGACCCCGACACACGCCGCAAGTTCGAGGCCGCCAAGATGGAGCCCGTGGCCGCCAGCCGCGCGCAGACCGAGGCCATGCTCAAGGCCTACAAGGCGCAGTGGGCCCCCGTGGTGCAACGGGCGGGCATCAAGCCCTGAAAGCGCCTGCCATGCCTGTGCGCCCTTCCATCGTTTTCATCGTCGCCGACGACCTCGGCTACGCCGATCTGGGCTGCTACGGCGGCCGCGACGCCGCCTTTGGCCCGGTCTCGCCCACGCTCGACGCGCTGGCCGCGCGGGGCCTTCGCCTCACGCAGGGCTATGCCAACTCGCCCGTGTGCTCGCCCACGCGCTTTGCGCTGATGACGGGCCGCTACCAGTACCGGCTGCGCGGCGCGGCCGAAGAGCCCATCAACAGCAAAAGCCGCGGCAGCACCACCCTGGGCCTGCCGCCCGAGCACCCCACGCTGCCCTCGCTGCTGCGCGGCGCGGGCTACCGCACGGCGCTCATGGGCAAGTGGCACCTGGGCTATCCGCCCGCGTTCGGGCCGCTGCGCTCGGGCTACGACGAGTTCTTCGGCCCCATGTCGGGCGGGGTGGACTACTTCACGCACTGCAGCTCCACCGGCCAGCACGACCTGTACCTGGGCGATGCCGAGCAGCAGGCCGATGGCTACCTGACCGACCTGATCACCGAGCACGCGCTCGGCTTCGTGCGCCGCAGCGCCGGGGCTGCGCGCAGCGGCACGCCGTTTTTTCTGAGCCTGCACTACACCGCCCCGCACTGGCCCTGGGAAACGCGCGACGACGCGCACCTGGCGCCCGAGGTGCGGCGCAACCTGTTCCACCTGCACGGCGGCAACATCGAAACCTACCGCCGCATGATCCACCACATGGACGAAGGCATCGGCCGCCTGATGGCGCTGCTGCGCGCCGAGGGGCTGGAGCGCGACACGCTGGTGGTGTTCACCAGCGACAACGGCGGCGAGCGCTTTTCCGACAACTGGCCGCTGGTGGGCGGCAAGATGGACCTGACCGAAGGCGGCATCCGCGTGCCCTGGATCGCCCACTGGCCCGCGGTGATCGCCCCGGGCGGCGTGAGCGCCCAGACCTGCATGACCATGGACTGGACGGCCACGCTGCTCGACGCCGCAGGCGTGCCCGCCGCCGCCAGCCACCCGCTCGACGGCCGCTCGCTGCTGCCGCTGCTGCACGACGCCACCTGGCGCGACGAGCAACCGCTGTTCTGGCGCATGAACCACCGCGGCCAGCGCGCCCTGCGCGACGGCCGCTGGAAGTACCTGCGCGTGGCCGGGGTGGACTACCTGTTCGACCTGGCCAGCGACGAACGCGAACGCGCCAACCACGCATCCGTGGCCCCAGAGCGCCTGGCGGCCATGCGCGCCGCCTGGGAGGCCTGGAACGCCAGCATGCCGCCCATTCCAGAGGACGCGACGGTGAGCCTGGGCTATTCGGTGCAGGACATGCCGCCGCGCTGAGGGCGTGCACGGCGCACCCCGCACGGCCGCGGCACGCAGCTGGCGCACTGCGAGCGCCAGAAACGCGAGCAGTTGAAAGACCCTCGCAGGCGATCGCACGGCGCCGCTGCGCCGTGGTGTGGCTGCGATTGAACGGAAGCAGGCGAACCGAACTTCAAGCCAAATCGCTTTCTCGTGCTTATAAATCAAGCACGAGCAGCTACCAAAACAATAGCAAAATGAACAGCAGGCCCCGCCCGGTGGTGCCCGGGGTTCACAGGCCTGCCCCGCTTCAGGCCTGTTCGCGCAGCGCGCTCTCCAGCGGCAGGTCCACCAGCTCGGTCAGCAGCGCGGCCAGCGCGCTGCCCGCGGCTTCGACCAGTGCGCGCCCGTGCTCGGCGGTGGCGGCCTGGGCTTCGCCCACCGCACCGCTGGCGTGGTAGTCCTGGATGGCCCAGCCCAGCTTGGCGCTCTTGCCGTTGCCCAGGATGGCATAGCGCTCGGCGCGGTCTTGCGAACGCGAGCGGAAGTGGCCAGCCTGCGCCATGCGCACCTGCGCTGGGGCCAGGTGCAGCATCATCGAGGTCTCGATGGCCCCGGCATGGATGCCGAAGCGGTGCTCTTCGGCGCTGAACAGGCCCTGCACCGCGGCGGGCAGCGGCAGGTTGAACCAGCTCGTGCTCACCGTCAGCAAGCCGTGGCGCTGGCGCAGTTCGCGCGCCACGATGTCCATCACGGCCACGTTGCCGCCGTGGCTGTTCAAGAGCAGCAGCTTCTTCACGCCCGCGCGGGCCACGCAGGCCCCGATCTCCGACCACAGCGCGATCACCGTGGCGGGCGACAGCGTGAGCGTGCCCGCAAAGGCGGTGTGCTCGGTCGAAAGGCCCACGTTCTGCGGCGGCAACACCAGCACCGGCAGCGCGGGCGCGAGCTGCGGCAGCGCCGCGTCGATCACGCCCTGCAGCAGCGTCGCATCCACGGCCAGCGGCAGGTGTGGGCCATGCTGCTCGATGGCCGCCACGGGCAGCACGGCCACGGTGCGCCCGGCCAGGCCCGAGGCCTGCGCCTCGGCGAAGTCGGTGGTGGCCAGGTGGGCCCACTGGCGGCTGGGCCAGGCGGCAAGGGGGGCGGCGGGCATCGGCAGTGCGGGGCGCGTCAACCGAGGACGATTTCGTCCTGGTGGTTGGCGATGTGGAAGCTGTGGGCCAGGCGGTAGTCGTCTTTGCCGAGCGCTCCGTATGCAAAGTGCGGGCGCAGCGGGCCGCTGTGGTGCTCAAAGCGCAGCAGCGAAGCCCGCAGTCGCAAGGCGGCATGCCGCCAGTCGGTGGTCTGGCTCAGCGCGGGCGCGCCCGGGATCGGCTCGTCCAGCGGGTGGCTCATCTTGCCGCGCCAACGGAAGTAGGCAAACGCCGCAGCCCCCGCGGTGTGCTGGAACCACGCGGGCTTGGGCTCGGGAAAGCCATCGAGACTCATCTCCACGCTCTGGGCGAGGTGTTCCAGCACGGCCACCAGCGGCCAGGCACCAGTGGCGCGGGCCTGCGGGGCTTTGTAGAGCTGTTCGGTCCAGCGCAAGGATTCGGCCATGCGGGCCACAGGATCGGCCCCGGCCCACGCGGCCCAGGGAACGGCGGCGGCCAGCGGGGCCCCCAGCAAGGTTCGGCGTTTCATAGACAGTGATGGTAGCGCGCACAGCGCTCAGTGCAGCACCCACACCAGCAGATGCCCGGCCGCCGCCAGCAACAGGCCGGTGCTGGCCCAGCCGGGCACGCGCTGCCAGGCGCGAGGCCCGGCGTGCGCAGCCGACCACCCCAGCAGCAAGGACAGCAACAGCACACCCAGCCACAAGCCGCACCAACCCGCCCACACAATGCCCCGCCCCATGCACCCAAAGCCTTCGCAGCGCAGCGTGAAGCCCACGTACGACAGCCATGCGAGCGCAGCCAGCCCCGCCACCAGCAGCGCCAGCCCCAGCGACCACAGCGCCCGCACCCACGCTGCGGCGGGCGTGGCGGACGTGGCGGCCGACGGCGCAACCGGCGGTGCCATCAGGGCATCGGCGGGGACTTCGGTGGGGGCATCGGCAAACGGCGGCATGTCGGGAACGGGCATCGCAGGCTCCAGGGCGCGAAACAGCCGGGCCAGCGTAACAGTCTGCAGCCACCGCCGAGCTGCCAGCCGTCCCGCTACCATCGCCGCATGACCGATGCCTTGTTCCGCGACGACGCCTACCTGCGCGAATGCAGCGCCCATGTCACCGCCGTGCTGCCCGACGGCGGCATCGTGCTCGACCGCACCGTGTTTTACCCGCTGGGCGGCGGGCAGGCGGGCGACAGCGGCACGCTGCGCCTGGCCGACGGCCGCACCCTGACCGTGGCCGACACCCGCAAGGGCAAAGACGCCGACGGCCGCGCCACGGCCGACATCGTGCACCTGCCCGCGCCCGGGCAAGAGGCGCTGCTCGCCACCCTGGCACCCGGGCAGGCGGTCACCGCCTGCATCGACTGGGAGCGCCGCCACCGCCTGATGCGCCTGCACACCACCACGCACCTGCTGTGCCACCTGGTGCCGCAACTGGTCAACGGCTGCTCCATCACCGACAGCGGCGCACGCCTGGATTTCGCCATGACCGATCCGCTGGACAAAGAGCAGCTCACCGCAGGCATTGCCGCGCTAGTGGCGGCCGCGCACCCGGTGACAGTGGCGTCCATCACCGACGCCGAGCTGGATGCCAACCCCGCGCTGGTCAAGAGCATGAGCGTGCAGCCCCCGCGCGGCAGCGGCCATGTGCGCAC
This sequence comes from Acidovorax lacteus, assembly GCF_039540375.1. NCBI lineage: Bacteria > Pseudomonadati > Pseudomonadota > Betaproteobacteria > Burkholderiales > Comamonadaceae > Acidovorax > Acidovorax lacteus. Next base: position 93,811 of record NZ_BAABEX010000001.1, on the reverse strand, counting down.
CATCCGCATTGGCGGCGACGCCGGTGTGCCGCTGGTGGACTTGCAACCCTGCGGCGGCACGCATGTGGCCAACACGCGCGAGATCGGCGCGGTGCTGGTCACCAAGATCGAGAAGAAAAGCGCCACCACGCGCCGCGTGGTGCTGGCCTTCGCCTGAGCGGCGGCCGCTCCTGGTTGTATTGCGGGGTTCGGGGCCGGTTGTGCGCGCCGCACCCCACCTTGGGTGAAGATCGATGTTGAGTTTTGTCTCCCGGTGGGATCGCCTCTGGCCCGCGCGCTGGCGTACCCCGCGCGGCCTGGCGGCACGCCGCTGGCTGCTGCGCACGGCCGCGTCCGTGCTCGCGCTGTGGGCGCTGCTGTGGCTACTGGCCCCGTTGGCGCGTGCGCCGCTGGAGCGCGTGGCATCCGGCGCACTCGGGCGCACGGTGCACATTGGCAGCCTGTCGCTGCGCCCCTGGTCGCTCACGCTGGTGCTGCAAGACGTGCGCGTGGCCCACGCCCAGGGCCAGGCCGAGACCGGCACACCGCAACTGGCCATAGACCGCGTGGCCGTGAATGCCGCCGCGCGCTCCCTGCTGCTGTGGGCCCCGGTGATCGACAGCCTCGACATCGACCACCCCGCCCTGGTGCTGCGCCACCGGGGCGAGGGGCATTACGACGTGGACGACCTGCTGGACCGCTGGCTGGCGCCCGCCACCCCGCCAAGCAGCGGCCCGGCGCGCTTTGCGCTCTACAACCTCGCGCTGCGCGGCGGCAGTGTGCGCTTTGCCGACGCGGCCGTGCAGCAGACGCACACGGTGGAAGACCTGACCGTGCAACTGCCCTTTGTGAGCACCCTGGGTGCCGCACGCGAGGTGCGCATTGCGCCCCGCCTGGCCTTCACGCTCGATGGCAGCCGCTTCGACACAGCCGCACAGGCCCAACCCTTTGCGCCGCAGCAGCGCACCGAGGCCCGCATCCGCTGGGACGGGGTGGACCTGGCCCCCTACCTGGCCTACTGGCCAGCCACCTTGCCCGTTCGGCCCCAGGCCGCGCGGCTGGACGCCGACCTCACCCTCACTTTTGAAGACCGCACGCCCCCGCTGCTGCAGTTGCAGGGCACGCTGCAAGTGCACGGCCTCGACCTGCGCACGCGCGACGGTGCGCCGCTGCTCTCGCACGAACGTCTGACCTTGGCCTTTGAAGACCTGCGCCCCCTGGAAGCCCAGGCCCGCATCGGCAGCCTGGAATGGACAGCCCCGGTGCTGCATCTGCACCGCAACGCGCAGGGCCAGTGGGTCGGCCTACCAGCGCCCGGCGGCCCCACAGCCGCCAACCCGCCCGCCGCCGCCACCACCGCGCGCAGCGCCTGGCAGGTGGCGGTGCGCGATGCGCGCATGGCCGGAGGCACGGTGCACTGGCGCGACGAGTCGGTAGACCCTGCGGCCAGCCTGTTGCTGCGCGATGTGGCGCTGCACCTGCGCGATGCCGACAGCCAGGGCCGCAGCCGCGCCACCCTGGAGGCCAGCGCCACCCTGCCGCAAGGCCGTGTGCAGCTCCAGGGCCAGGGCCAGCCGCAAGCGCTGGAACTGCAGGCCAGCTTGCAGGACGTAGGCCTTGCCCAAGCCCAGCCCTATCTGGCCCACTGGTTCGACGGCCGCTGGAGCGGGCGGATTGGCGGCACCGTGGGCCTGCAATGGCGCGATGCGGCCGCCACCGGCAGCGCTACGCCAGCGCCACCGGCGCCCGGAGCCAGCGCGCCCACCACAGCCCCTTCTGCGTCGAACGAGCCGGCTTCAGTGGGCTGGGTGCTCACGGCAGCGCCGCTGGTGGTGCAAGACCTGGCGTTCGAACATGCGGGCCGCACCGCTGTCGGCCTGGGGCGGCTGGACATCGAAGGCCTGCGCGCCGACGGTGCCGCGCGCACGCTGTCGGTAGAGCGCATCGCCTTGCAGGCCCCGCAACTGCAGGCCGAGCGCGATGCCCAGGGCCGATGGATGGCCGAACGGTGGTGGCGCCACAGCGGCACCGGCGCAAACGCCGTGCCCCCCACAGCCGCCGCGCCCGACGCACAGGGCGCCCCTGGGGCGGCGTCGGCCGCTTCGGCCCCTGTGAGCAGCGCTCAGACCGCGGCCACCGCCACCTCCCCTGCCTGGCAGTGGCGCGTGGCGCGGCTTGAAATGGCCAAAGGCCGCTTCGCCCTGCGCGACGCTGCGGCGGTGCGCCCCGTCGCGCTGCAACTGACCGACCTGCAACTGGCCGCGGGCGCACTGGATTCGCACAACCCCACCCCCGCCGCAGTGCGCCTGGTCACGCGCGTGGCCTACGGCGACGCCGCTGCCGGGCGTCTGAGCTACGACGGCACGCTGGCCCTGGTGCCGCACTGGGCCCTGGCCGGGCGCGTGGAGGCACGCCAATGGCCCCTGCAGGCCCTGGACGGCTACCTGGCCCAGCACCTGGCGCTGCAACTGGAGCGCGCCGAGGGCGGCTTTGCAGGGGATGTGGCCATGGCCCTGCGCCCGCAGGGGCTGGACGCCACGGTCAGCGGAGACCTGCTGATCGACAAGCTGCGCGCCCGCACCACGCAGGTGTTTTCCACCCGGACGGCCGAGGAAGTGGGCGACGACCTGCTGGCCTGGAACAGCCTGAACCTGCAGGGCCTGCGCTGGCAGCAGACGCCGGGCGCGGTGCCCCAGCTGTCGGTGCGGGCCACCACGCTCAGCAACTTCTACGCGCGGGTGGCCATCAACGAGCAAGGGCAGCTCAACCTTGCGCAGCTGCGCCAGGCACCGCGCGACGGGCCGCCAGCGCCCACCGACAGCGCAGCCACCCCGGGTGCGCCTCTGGCGGCCAGCGCGGCCTCTGTCCCGGCATCGGGCCCGGTGCCCGGAGCGGCCGCACCGCCACCGGCCGTAGCCCTGTCGTTCGGCCCCGTGAGCCTGGTGCAGGGGCATGTGCGCTTTTCCGACGACTACATACGCCCGGCGTACGCGGCCGAACTCACGGGCCTGACGGGGCGGCTGGGGGCGTTCGACAACACGGGCACACTGCCCCCGGCCGAGCTGGAACTGCGGGGCCGCGCCGAGGGCACTGCCTCGCTGGAAGTCACCGGCCAGCTGATGCCGCTGGCCGACCCGATGGTGCTGGACATCCGCGGCCGCATGCGCGACCTGGAGCTGCCGCCCCTCAGCCCGTACAGCGTGAAGTACGCGGGCCATGGCATCGAACGCGGCAAGCTGAGCCTGGACGTGGCCTACGAGGTGCTGCCCAGCGGTGAACTGCGCGCGCGCAACAAGCTGGTACTGCGCCAGCTGACGTTCGGCGAGCCCGTGGCCGGCGCACCGGCGAGCCTGCCGGTGCGGCTGGCGGCGGCGCTATTGGCAGACCGCAACGGCGTCATCGACATCGAGCTGCCGGTGAGCGGGTCGCTCAAGGACCCGGAATTCAGCATTGGCCCGGTGGTCGCACGGCTGCTGGGGAGCGTGCTGCGCAAGGCACTGACGGCGCCGTTCAGCCTGCTGATGGGCGGCGCGTCGGGTGGCGACACCAGCTCGGGCGTGGTGGTGTTTGCCCCTGGCAGCGCCCAACCCACCGATGCGGCACGCGAGCAGGTCCGCGGCATGGCCGAGGCCCTGGCGCAGCGGCCCCAGGTGCAGCTCACCGTGACGGGCGTTGCCCTGGCACAGGCCGAACGCGATGCCCTGCAGCATGCGCGGCTGGAGCGCCGCCTGCTGCAGGAAAAACGCCGCCAGAACCCGCAAGACGACAGCCCGGTGCAGGCGGCCGAACGCAGTGCGCTGCTGCGGGCGCTGTACCTGCGCAGCGACGTGCCCAAACCGCGCACCCTGCTGGGCCTGCCCAAGGAACTGCCGGACGCCGACATGGAAACCCTGCTGCGCACGCAAGACCGCGTGGACGATGCCGCACTGCGCGAGCTGGCCTCCCAGCGCGCCCAGGCCGTGCGCCAGCTGCTGGTCGAGCGCGGCCTGGCCGACGAGCGCATCTTTGTTGCAGCACCCCGGGCGGTGGACGGGGCATCTGAAGGCAGCCCGCGCGCCGAACTGTCGGTGGCGACACAATGACGGGCCCGGGGCGCTTGGAGGCGGAACCATCTGCCCGCGCCACGGCTCCACCACCGCACCATGTTCAAGCGCCTGCTGCAGCCCTGGCTGCTGTCCCTCCTGTGTCTTGCCGCCCTGCTGACCGCCCCGGGCGCTGGCGCCCAGCTGCTGCCCCGCAGCGGCCAGGGCACGCCTTCGGCCGTGGTCAGCACCCCGTATGTGCGGGCCGAGCTGGTGGCCCTTGCGCCGCAGGGCGTGGGGCCGGGCCAGCCGCTGTGGCTGGGCCTGCAGATCACGCACCAGCCGGAATGGCACACCTACTGGAAGAACCCGGGCGACTCGGGCCTGCCCATCGTGCTCGAATGGGCACTGCCCGCCGGGCTGGACGCGGGCGACATCGCCTGGCCCGTGCCCAAGCGGTTCCCGATCGGCTCTCTCATGAACTACGGCTACGAGGGCACGGTGCTGCTGCCGGTGCCGGTCACGGTGGCCAGCGGCTTCTCGCCCGGGCCGCTCGCGCGGGAACTGCCCATCCGCCTGCGCGCCTCGTGGCTGGTGTGCCGCAAGGAGTGCATCCCCGAGGAGGGGGAGTTCGCCCTGTCCTTGCCGGTGCAGGGATCGACGGCGCTGCACGCGGCCGCCTTTGAAGCCGCCTGGGCGGCTGCGCCCAAGGCACACAGCGCCGACGGGCTGGAAGCCCGCGTGGACAACGGCAGTACCCTCGCCCTGACGGTGCCGGGCCTTCCGGCAGCCTGGCGCGGCCAGACGCTGGAGCTGTTTGCCGAAACCGCCGGGGTGATCGAAACCGCGGCAACACCCACGCAGGGCTGGAAAGACGGGGTCTGGACCGCCACGCTGCCGCTGTCGGCCCAGCGCAGCGCGGCACCGGAGCCCCTGCCCGTGGTGCTGGCGCTTCAGGGCCAAGGCCTGCGCGCCGAACTGCCCGTGCAGGGCGGCTGGCCGCCGATGGCCGCGGCGGCCACGATTTCACCGGCACTGGAAGAAGCGCTGCGGGCCAACGCGGCCCAGGCCGCCATGGCCCAGACGGCGGCCAGCAGCGCCAGCCTGTGGGTGGCGCTGGCCGGGGCATTGCTCGGCGGCCTGATCCTCAACCTCATGCCCTGCGTGTTTCCGGTGCTGGCCATCAAGCTGGTGGGTTTTGCGCAGCATGCCCATGCCCCCCGAGCGCGGCGGCTGGGTGGACTGGCGTACACCGCCGGGGTGGTGGTGTCGTTCCTGGCGCTGGGCGCGCTGCTGCTGGCCCTGCGCGCAGCGGGCGAGGCCGTGGGCTGGGGCTTCCAGCTGCAGTCGCCCGCCGTGGTGGCGGCACTGGCCGTGCTGTTCACCGTGATCGGACTCAACCTCGCTGGCGTGTTCGAATTCGGCCACGTGCTGCCGTCGTCGGTGGCCAGCCTGCAGGCCCGGCACCCGGTGGCCGATTCCTTCCTCACCGGCGTGCTGGCCGTGGCCGTGGCCTCGCCCTGTACGGCACCGTTCATGGGGGCATCGCTGGGCCTGGCGGCCACGCTGCCCGCGGTGCAGGCGCTGGCCGTGTTCGGTGCGCTCGGGCTGGGTCTGGCCCTGCCCTACCTGCTGGCCAGTTGGGTACCCGCCGTGGCCAACGCCCTGCCCCGCCCCGGCGCGTGGATGGACGTGCTGCGCCGGGCTATGGCCTTTCCGATGTTTGCCACCGTGGTCTGGCTGGTGTGGGTGCTGGGGCAGCAAAGCGGCATCGACGGCGCGGGCGCGCTGCTGGCCCTGCTGGTGGCCGTGGCCATGCTGGTGTGGGCGCTGACGCTGGCCGGGCGCACCCGCTGGCTGATCGGATCGCTGGCGCTGCTCGCGCTTCTGGGCGTGCTGGCCGGTGGTCTCGGTGCTCAGATCGTGCGGCCTGCCGAGGCCACTGCCCCCACCCCGGCGGTGGCGGCCGAGGGCACGCTGCCCGCCGCCACCTGGACGCCCTGGACCCCCGGTCGACCGGAAGCGCTGCTGGCGGCCGGGCAGCCCGTGTTCATCGACTTCACTGCGGCCTGGTGCGTGACCTGCCAATACAACAAGAAGACCACGCTGGCCGACGAGCGGGTGATGGCCACCTTCCGCGAGGCCAACGTCGCGCTGCTGCGCGCCGACTGGACGCGCCGCGACCCCGCCATCACCGCTGCGCTGGCCGCGCTGGGGCGCAACGGCGTGCCCGTGTATGTGTTCCAGCGCCCCGGGCAAGCGCCCGTGGTGTTGTCCGAGGTGCTGGGCGTGGACGAAGTCCGCGCTGCAGTCACCGCCCGCTGACCCACCGGAGACCCTGCCATGCTTCGTCGCACCCTGATCGCCAGCGCCCTGGTGCTGGGCCCTATCGCTGCCTTCGCCGCTCCCACCGTGGGGCAAGCGGCTCCAGACTTCACGCTCACCGACACGAGCGGCCGCAGCGTGCGGCTGTCGGACTTCCGGGGCAAGCATGTGGTGCTGGAGTGGACCAACCCTGGTTGCCCTTTCGTGCGCAAGCACTACGACGGCGGCAACCTTCCGGCCACCCAGAAAGACGCCACTGCCAAAGGCGTGGTCTGGCTGGCCATCAACTCCACCGAGAAGGCCAGCAGCGACTACCTGCCGCCCGCGCGGCTGCAAGCCTGGATGCAGGAGCGCAAGGCCGGTGCGACAGCCGTGCTCATGGACGAGGAAGGCACCGTGGGCCGTGCCTATGGTGCGCGCACCACACCGCACCTGTACATCGTCAACCCCCAGGGCGTGCTGGCCTATGCAGGCGCGATCGACAGCATTCCATCGGCACGGCCGGCCGACATCGAGCGCGCCACCAACTACGTACGCACCGGACTCGAGCAGGCGCTGGCGGGGCAGCCGATCAGCCCGGCCAGCACCGCGCCCTACGGCTGCAGCATCAAATACAAGAACGCAGGCTGAGTCCGGTCGCAGAGCAGGTACTCAGCGCGACACCGGTGCACCCAGGCGCTCGGACAGGGTACGGCCGGCATCCACCAGCATGTGCGCCAGCGCACTGCGCGGGCCGGTCTGCAACGTGGCGCTCGGGCCGATGGCCGCCAGGCACAGCACAAGGCGGCCAAAGCCGTCGAACACCGGAGTGGCCAGTGCACTCACACCGGGCACGAGTTCGTCGCGCACCTCGCTGAGCTGGTGCAGGCGCACCGAGGCCAGTTCGGCCGCAAAGGCCGGCAGGTCGAGCGCACCGCCATGCCCTTCGGCGGCCAACGCGGCCTCGATCTGGGCACGCGGCCCGAAGGCCGCAAACACCTTGCCCGTGGCCGTGTGGCGGACCGATGCGGTACTGCCGTGTCGCATGGCCACGTAAACCGGTTGCGGCCCCTCTTCGATGCGGATGATCACCGGCGCCCCGTCGCCCCAGACGGCGGCTGAGACCGTATGGCCCAGGCGCTGGGCCAGACCGGGCAATTCGGCAATTGCCAGACGAACCGGGTCCACCTGCTGCAAGCTGATCAGACCCAGCTGCATGGCCAAAGGCCCAAGGCCGTAGTGACCACTCACTGCATCCTGCTCAACCAAGCCGAGCTTGCCGAAGCTCACCAGGTAGGGGTGGGCCTTGGCGGCCGTCATGCCAGCAGCGCCGGCCAGGTCCTTGAGCGCCATGCGCCGCCCCGTGCGGCCGAGCACGCGCAGCAATTGCCCCCCGACCTCCACGCTCTGGATGCCGCGCGGGCCGCGCGTGGGCAGCTCGTCGGCAGAGGAGTCATCGGGCTCGGAATGCGGATCGGGAGGAACAGACGCCATGCGGCGATTGTCGCGGTTGTCGGACAGCCCCCTGGCCGTCACCTCGGGTTTTTACTTAGACGAATGCGTTAGACATTAACAAATGCATTGCGTACCATCAAAGCATTGCACATTCGTTAATGCATTCAGCCATTACAAATTTCATGAACCCCAAGACCTTTGCCTCGGCCGCCGACCTCGAAGAAAAGCGCGTGAGCTTTGACCGCCTGTCCGAACACGCCTACGCGTATACCGCCGAGGGCGACCCGAACACCGGCATCATCATTGGCGACGATGCCGTGATGGTCATCGACACGCAGGCCACGCCCGTGATGGCGCAGGACGTGATCCGCCGCATCCGCGAAGTCACCGACAAGCCCATTCGCTACGTGCTGCTGTCGCACTACCACGCGGTGCGTGTGCTGGGCGCCAGTGCGTACGGGGCCGAGCACGTGATCGCCAGCGAGGACACGCGCGACCTGATCGTGGAGCGCGGGGAACAGGACAAGGCCAGCGAGATCGGCCGCTTCCCACGGCTGTTCCGCAATGTCGAAAGCGTGCCGGCTGGGCTCACGTGGCCGACCATGACCTTCCGCGGCAAGATGACCCTGTGGCTCGGATCGCTGGAGGTGCAGCTGTTGCAACTGGGCCGTGGCCACACCAAGGGCGACACCGTGGCCTGGCTCCCCCAGGAAAAAATCCTGTTCTCTGGCGACCTGGTGGAGTTCGACGCCACCCCCTATGCCGGAGATGCCTACTTCCAGGACTGGCCACAGACGCTGGACGCTATCGCAGCGCTGCAGCCCGAAAAGCTTGTGCCCGGCCGCGGGGCCGCGCTGCAGACGCCCGCACAGGTGCAGGCGGGGCTGGCCGGCACGCGCGCCTTCGTGCAAGACCTCTACGAGAGCGTCAAGGCCGGCGCGGCCCGCGGAGAAGACCTCCGCACGGTGTACGAGGCCACCTTTGCCCGCCTGCAACCGCGCTACGGCCACTGGGTCATCTTCAATCACTGCATGCCCTTTGACGTGACACGGGCCTACGACGAGGCCACCACGTTCCCCGACCCGCGCATCTGGACGGCCGAACGCGACCGCCAGATGTGGGAAGCCCTCGAAGGCTGATCCCCCGGCGCCCAGCCCCCACGCACTGGTATGCCTGCGCTGTTTCGCCGCGCAGGCAGGGCTGTGCGCGTCTTCACCGTACCCAGACCCTTGATCCCAGGAAGTAGCCCGATGACCCCCCATGACATCCCCCCCGATGCCCTGCGCGGCTCCGGCGCCGAGGTGCAGGCGCTGCAGTTCCCGTACCGCCGCTCGCCCGACCAGGACACCAGCCCCCCCGCACGCCACCCCATCGTGGTCGTGGGCGCAGGCCCGGTGGGTCTGTCGCTGGCCATCGACCTGGCCCAGCGCGGCCAACCCGTGGTGGTGCTCGACAACGACTGCCGCCTGTCCATCGGCTCGCGCGCCATCTGCTTTGCCAAACGCACGCTAGAGATCTGGGACCGCCTGGGCGTGGGCCAGCCGATGGTGGACAAGGGCGTGTCATGGAACCTGGGCAAGGTGTTCTTCGGCAACGAGCAGGTCTACCAGTTCGACCTGCTGCCCGAAGCGGGCCACGAGCGCCCGGCCTTCATCAACCTGCAGCAGTACTACGCCGAGGCCTACCTGGTCGAGCGCGCGCTGCAGTTGCCGCTGATCGACCTGCGGTGGCAGCATCAGGTGACGGCGGTGGCCCTGCGCAGTGACGGGGCCGAGCTGACGGTGCAAACGCCCGAGGGCGCCTACCGCCTGGATGCCGCTTGGCTGCTGGCCTGCGACGGCGCCCGCTCGCCGCTGCGCGGCATGCTGGGACTTGAAAGCAAGGGCCGGATCTTCCGCGACCGCTTCCTGATCGCCGACGTGAAGATGCAGGCCGATTTTCCGGCCGAGCGCTGGTTCTGGTTCGACCCTCCCTTCCATCCGGGCCAGAGCGTGCTGCTGCACATGCAGCCTGACAACGTCTGGCGCATCGATTTCCAGCTCGGCTGGGACGCCGACCCCGAAGAGGAAAAGAAGCCCGAGAACATCCTGCCGCGCGTGCGCGCACTGCTCGGGCGCGACGCGCAATTCGAGCTCGAATGGGCGAGCGTCTACACCTTCGCCTGCCTGCGCATGGACCGCTTCGTGCAGGGCCGCGTGGTGTTTGCGGGCGACGCTGCGCATGGCGTGTCGCCCTTCGGGGCCCGGGGCGCCAACAGCGGCGTGCAGGACGCCGAGAACCTGGCCTGGAAGCTCGATTGGGTGCTGCGCGGCCACGCCGACGAACGTCTGTTGGCCAGCTACGGCCCTGAGCGCGAATACGCAGCCGACGAGAACATTCGCAACTCCACGCGCGCGACCGACTTCATCACGCCCAAGAGCCCGATCAGCCGGCTGTTCCGCGACGCCGCACTCGACCTGGCGCGCGAGCACGCGTTTGCGCGGCACATCGTCAACAGCGGTCGGCTGTCGGTGCCTGCCACGCTGCACAACTCGCCGCTCAACACGCCGGACCGCGATGCATTTGCTGGCACCCAGGTGCCAGGGGCGGTGCTCACCGACGCCCCCGTCACGGCACAGGGCCAGAACGGATGGTTGCTGCGCCAGCTTGGCCCTGCGTTCACGCTGCTGGTATTTGGCGACGCACCCGCCGGTTGTGAAACCTTGCCACACCTGCAGGTACTGCGGGTGGGAATCGACCTGCAGGACGCAAGCGGTCTGCTGGCCCAGCGCCTCGATGCGCGCCCGGGTACGGCGTATCTGATCCGCCCAGACCAGCACGTGTGTGCGCGCTGGCGCCAGCCCACCGCCAGCGACGTACGCGCCGCGCTGTCCAGTGCCACAGCGGGCTCGGCCCTCTATCGATGACCCCGCCCGGAGACATCCCATGCCCCTGATCACCGCCCCCCACCTCGAAGCCTGCGACGACTTCTACGAAGCCCTGATCGCCACGCACCACGGCCTGTCGGCAGAACAGAGCCATGCGCTCAACGCGCGGCTGATCCTGCTGCTGGCCAACCACATTGGCGCTCAGGACGTGCTGCTGCAGGCGCTGCGCACCGCGCGCGGCGACGTGGCCCCGGCCGCGCTGGCCGATACCCCGCCCGAACGACAGGCCATCACGCCTGTGATGCCTTCGCATACAGACGCGTAAGCGCGCTTTACAACCACCAGGAGACAGCCACCATGCAACGCAAGCACTTCCTCGCCACCCTTGCCGGCCTTGTGCTGGCCACTGCCACGCCTTGGGCCTCGGCCCAGGACCCGCGCCCGCTCGAATGGGTGGTCGGCTACGCCGCCGGGGGCGGCTCGGACATCGTGGCCCGCACCATCGCCGAGTCCATGTCGGCCACGCTGGGCCGGCCGATTGTGGTGAACAACAAGCCGGGGGCAGGCACCAACATTGCCGCCGAGTACACAGCGCGCTCGCGGGACCTGGGGAACATCATGTTCTCAGCCGACTTTGCTACGCTCGCAGCCAACCCGTTCCTGTTCAGCAAGCTCACTTACAACGCCGAACGCGACTTCCAGCCTGTGGGCCTGCTGGTGCGGTTTCCGATGTTCCTGGTCGTCTCGAACAAGGTGCCAGCCAAAAACCTCCAGGAGTTCATCGCCTGGGCCAAAAGCCAGCCCGAGGGGGTGAACTGGGCCTCGGCGGGCCCGGGAAGCCCGCACCATCTCGTGGGCGAGCTGTTCCGCGAGCACAGCGGGCTCAAGCTCACGCATGTGCCCTACCGCGGCGCGGCCCCGGCGGTGCAGGACGTGATCGGCGGGCAGGTCGCGGCCATGTGGATCGACAGCGCGACCGCCTATCCGTTCATCAACAGCCAGAAGGTGCGTGCGATCGCCGTGGCCAGCGCCCAGCGCGTGCCCACCATGGCAGAGGTACCCACCGTGGCAGAGCAAGGCCTGAAGGGCTTTGAAGGCTATGCCTGGCAGGGCTTGGTGGTGCCTGCGGCCAGTTCGGCCGAGACGGTGAGCAGCTTCAGCCGCGCGCTGCAGACTGCCTTGGGCGACACGCGCACCAAGGCCCGTCTGCAGGCGCTGGGCGTGGAGCCCATGCCAGGCACACCGGCCGACATGGCGCGCTTTGCGAAATCAGAGCGCGAGAAATGGGGCCGCGTGATCACGGCCGTGGGCGTGAAGCTCGACTGACCTGACCCTGGCCGCATGCCACCCCCACAGGGGCGGCATCTGGCCGAAGGCGTCACTGGCTGCAGCGCATGCGCTGCCAGCGGCGGCCGCGCTGCACGGCGGGCAACAGCCACAGGGCGTGCACGGCCACGAAACCCACCACCGCAAGCAACAGGCCGAGCGTGGGTAGGCCCACCAGCAGCGGCCAGCCCAGGGCCTGCACCCAATCGGTCATCGCGGCCACGCCCTCACCCGCACCGTCCCACGCGGGCAGCACCTGGGGCCCGGGAATCACCAGAGCGCCCAACTGAAATGCCAGCGCGTACAGCGGCAAGGTGGTGATGGGATTGGTGTAGAAAGTGGCCACGCCCCCGGCCACCAGGTTGGCGCGGATGCAGGCGCACACCATCAGCGTGCTGGGCAGCTGCAACGGGCCCGGAATCAGCCCGCAGAACAGACCCACCGCCACGCCCTTGGCCAGCGGCTGGCGCTGAAAGCGAAAGAGCTGGCGGCTCTCCAGCCAGGGCTTGGCCCCGGCCAGCCACGACCGCTCCAAGTGTTCGTGCACACGCGGTTCCAGGCGGCGCAGCCAGCGCCGCAGGGCAGCCAGTCCGGTCATGGCGATCCTTGCTCGCTTACCAACCGAGAGCCGCCGCCGTGCCCGCGCCCCACAGCGCGGTGAGCACGGCCAGCAGGTTGACGTCGCGGCGCTCGTTTCCGGAGCGCCAGGCCACTGCGGTGGTGACCGCCAAGGTCACCAGCAGGCACAGCATCACAGCATCCAGCAAGTCCATAGCGTGTCTCCGTCAAGCGTCCGAGCTGCGCGCACGGCCGCTGGTGCTCCACAGCGAGGCCACGATCGAGCCGGCAATCAGCGTGGCCGTCACGAGCAGCGCGTAGCCGATCGGGATCTTGTAGAAGTCGATCATCAGCATCTTCGCGCCAATGAACACCAGCACGAGCGCCAGGCCGTAAGCCAGCAGGTGGAAGCGGCTGGCCAGGTCGGCCAGCAGGAAGTACAGCGCGCGCAGGCCCAGGATGGCGAACACGTTGGCTGTGAGCACGATGAAGGGGTCGCTGGTGATCGCGAAGATCGCCGGAATGCTGTCCACCGCGAAGATGATGTCGGTCGTACCGATCAGGATCAGCACCACGAACAGCGGGGTGTAGTGCTTCACGCCGTTGATGGTGGTGGTGAGCTTCTCGCCGTCAAAGCGGTCTGCAATGCGGATGCGCTTTTTCAGGAACTTGAGCACCGGGTTGGTGGCGATATCCGCCTCCTGGCCTGCGGCAAACCACATCTTGGCGCCGGTGATCACCAGGAACGCGCCAAAGACATACAGCAGCCAGTGGAAGGTGGCGAGCAGCCAGGCACCGATCAGGATCAGCACCGTGCGCAGCACGATGGCCCCGATGATGCCGATGATCAGGGCACGCTTCTGGAACTCTGCCGGCACGGCAAAGTATGTGAAGAGCATCAGGAACACGAAGATGTTGTCCACCGACAGGCTCTTTTCGACCAGATAGCCGGTGATGAACTGCATGGACACCGTGTTGGCGACCTCACGCCCCTGGCTACCGTCCAGATACCACCAAAGCCAGCCCACAAACACAAACGCCAGCGAGAACCACAACAGGCTCCAGTTCAGGGCCTCCTTCATGGTGACCTTGTGCGCGCCCTGACGCTCCATCACCAGCAGATCGACGGCAATCGCCACGACCACAAAGACGGCAAAACCCGCCCACATCCACCAGGTACCAATGGTTTCCATGGCTCAGACCCCCCCTAGATACGAAAAAGAAAAGCCGGTCGCACCGGCCACGTTGTTCACGACAACCCGATAGTGTCGCGTCGGTAACAAAGGCAAAAACATGAAGATCACTCGGGAAATAGGGAATTGCGCGACTGTAGTGAGGTGAGTTCCCGCAAAAAACGCACCTTCTTCGTATGATGGTTTCGGTTTTTCCGAACCATCGCCACTTCAACCCTTGTTTCGACCCTGCACGGCGGGGCGCAACCCGAGCGCACACCCCATGAGCCAGACCTTCAACTACCGGCATCTCTATTACTTCTGGGTGGTGGCCAAGGAGGGCGGCGTGGCCCGTGCAGCCGAGCGGCTGGACATGGCGGTGCAAACCATCAGCGCCCAGGTGCGCGACCTGGAAAAAGCCCTGGGCGTCACCCTGCTGCGCAGCGAGGGGCGCAACCTGGTGCTCACCGAAGCGGGCGTGGCCGCCATGCACGAGGCCGACCACATCTTTGCGCTGGGCGAGCAGTTGCCCCACCGCGTGCGCGAGGCGGCCAGCGGCCCGACGCTGCGGCTCAATCTGGGCATTTCGGACGGGATCGCCAAGCTGGCCGTGCACCGGCTGCTCACGCCCGTGCTGAACGAACCCCACCTGCGTCTGCTGTGCCACGAGGGCGAGTTTCAGCCGCTGCTGGGCGAACTGGCGCTGCACAAGCTCGACGCCGTGCTGGCCGATCGCCAGGCGGCACCCAATCCGGCCCTGCGCACCACCAGCCAGTTGCTGGCCAGCAGCCCCGTGACCTGGTTCGCGCCGGCCAGCTGGGCTGCGCAGGCAGCCCCACGCTTTCCGCAGACCCTGACCGAAGTGCCTGTCCTACTGCCCACGGCCCATGCCGCGCTGCGTGAGCGCATCGACCATTGGCTGGAGCGCGAGCGCATCCGTCCACGCATTGCCGGGGAGTTTGAAGACAGCGCACTGCTCAGCACCTTTGCCGCAGCGGGCATGGGCGTCATGCCCGCACCCAGTGCGCTCGGCACGCATTTGCAGCGCACCTATGGCCTGGCGCCGATCGGCCAGAGCCCCGACGTGCACGAGGAATTCCACCTGATCTACAGCGCCCGCAAGGTCATGCATCCGCTGCTGCAGCGCCTGCTGGCGGCAGACGGCCCGGGGCTGCTGATGGCCAGCCAGGACGCGTGAACTGCCCAAGACCTCAATCGCTACACAATTGATAGCAACCTATTGAGCCTGGAAAAGCACAAGCCCGCAATTTACTCACAAACATCGCTGCGACCGACAGGCGCTCAATTGAAGACAGCTTGGTAGATGAAGCCCTGCGCGTCACGGGCCACGGGCACCACGAACATGTCGAAGTTCCCCAGACGGGGATGGCGGAACGGGTACGTCTGCTGCGGAATCACCAGCACGGCCTGGTGGTGGAAGAACAGCGAAAACGGCGCCCGGTCGCCGATGGGCGCGGCGTAAGGATAGGTTTCGACGCGCTGGAGCACGAAGTCCAGGTCGCCATCGTTGAGCCGCACCGTGAACGTTTCGTTCACGTGGGGCGCAAAGTCCTCAAGGGTCAGCAGTTTCACAAATCAGGTCCACCAAGGATGGGCACGCGCGCCGGTCGCACCTGCTGCCCGAAATCATGCCATGCGCGGGCAGGCGCCCCAGGCTCCGGGGCGCCCCCTGCGACAATGGCGGGCATGCACACGACCTTCGCCCCCCTGCAGAACGACACCTTCTTGCGCGCCTGCCGCCGCCAGGCCACCGACTACACGCCGCTGTGGCTCATGCGCCAGGCGGGCCGCTACCTGCCGGAGTACAAGGCCACACGCGCCAAGGCAGGCAGCTTCATGGGGCTGGCCACCCATGTGGAATACGCCACCGAGGTCACGCTGCAGCCGCTCGAGCGCTTTCCGCTCGACGCGGCCATTCTGTTTTCTGACATCCTGACCGTGCCCGACGCCATGGGCCTGGGCCTGTCGTTTGCCGAAGGCGAAGGCCCGCGTTTTGCCCAGGTGGTGCGCGACGAAGCCGCCGTGGCGCGCCTGGCCGTGCCCGACATGGACACGCTGCGCTACGTGTTCGACGCGGTCACCAGCATCCGCCGCGCGCTGAACGGCCGCGTGCCCCTGATCGGCTTCTCGGGCAGCCCCTGGACGCTGGCCTGCTACATGGTCGAAGGCAAGGGCAGCGACGACTACCGCCTCGTCAAGAGCCTGATGTACGCGCGCCCCGACCTGATGCACCGCATCCTGGCCGTGAACGCCGACGCCGTGGCCGCCTACCTGAACGCCCAGATCGACGCGGGCGCGCAGGCCGTGATGGTGTTCGACAGCTGGGGCGGCGTGCTGGCCGACGGTTGCTTTCAGGACTTCAGCCTCGCCTACACGAAGCGCGTGCTCGCGCAGCTCAAGCGCACCGGGGTGGACGGCCAGGACGTGCCGCGCATCGTGTTCACCAAGGGCGGCGGCATCTGGCTTCCCGACATGAAAGACCTCGACTGCGAGGTGCTGGGCCTGGACTGGACGGCCCACCTCGGCAAGGCCCGCGCACTGGTGGGCGGCAAGCCCGGTGGCCCGGGCAAGGCGCTGCAGGGCAACATCGACCCCAACGTGCTGTTTGCCCCACCCGAGCAGGTGGCCGCGCAGGCGCGGGCCGTGCTCGACAGCTTTGGCACGCCCCACACCGACCGCAGCACCACCGGCCCCACCCACATCTTCAACCTGGGCCACGGCATCAGCCAGTTCACGCCGCCCGAGCATGTGGCGGCGCTGGTCGAAACCGTGCACCAATACTCGCGCCAGCAGCGCGCGCGCGGCTGACTTGTGCACATTTCGGGTGCAGCGCGCACAGGTTGCAGCGCAGCATCCGCGGTGTGACACAGGCTGTCACAATCGCGCTAAGTGCTTGATTTCATTAGCGTCTGCACCATTGCCAATTTCCTGAGCAACGCAAGGGAAACACGCAGCGACAAGGGTTTAGCGGCCCTCACCCCGGGATATCAACAAAGTTATCCACAGTTTTTTGGGATTACCCTGAAATTCCAAGGCAAATCAAGCACTTGCCGCGGAAAGCACAGGAAAGACTCCAAAAACCCGACCGAAATCGGGGGGTGCGCTCTTCGCACACCGCACTTGACGGATGCCCCCGCCTTCACTTATGCACACCATGCACGCAGCGGGCATTGCGCCACCGCAGCACGGGCACTAGCACAGATTGGGGATCATTTTTCGCAAAGCGGCTTGATTCATAACGCTTTTTCGCCCCTGCCCATTTCATGGGCATTCCAAGGCGGGCCGCATGGCGCTTGGCTCCGCAGGCCGTTGCGACAGGATTTCAACAAAGTTATCCACAACCTGGGTGGACATCGGATCGTCGCGCCCCCTGCGCTGCGCAGGCCCCGGCACGCCATCGCCGCCACGGACGGTGTCCGGTGCCGCCAGACGAAGGGCCAGAGACCCCGCAGGCACGGGGCCCGGACCGTGAACACAGCGGCCTTCGCGGTCACGGTCACGCCAGGGACGCTCTGCATCACCCTGGCGAGGATGCGCGGGTGCGGGTCGGGATGGACCGCAAGGCGTTTTTGGCAGCCATCGCCGCACGATGGGCCAGCAAAGACATCGCAGCGGACCGCCCGCTGCCGTGCCTGCGCAGACCGCGGGGCGTTATGCAGGGCTTCCCTAGGGTAAGCCCCGGGTTCGGGTGCAGCGGCAGGCTTCGAAAATTAATTACAGAAATTAATTTAAGTGCCATGATCCGATCCCCCTCCATTGCCACACTGCTGAACACCGCCCTGGCGGTGCTGGCCCTGCTGTTTTGCGCCAGCATGGCCGGTGCCCTGGGCGCGCTGGTGCGCAGCAACGCCTCGTTGACCACCGTGGGGGCTGAAATCGCCGTCCAGCAAGACCTGGCCGACGCCGTGCACCACACCCGGGCCTCGCGTGTGTGGCTGGTGCAGGCCTCGGTGTATGGCTCCTACGGCATGTTCAAAGAGTCGGCAGACGCGCTGCAGACCGCCCGCCAGCGGCTCGAAGACTCGCGCCAGGCCTTTGGCCGTTACTGGGCCGCACCGCGCCCCGCTGAAGAAGACGCACTGGCCCAGGCCCTGCAAGGCCACTACGAGCGCTTTGTGGCCGAGGGGCTGGAGCCACTGCTCCTGGCCCTGCAAAACGGCAACCCGCAGGCCTATATCAACACCCTGCGCCACAAGACGCCCGCACTGGACGCCGCACTGGCCCAGCAGGTGCAGACCGTGCTCGAAGCCCGCCGCACCCGCACCGCCGCGCTGGAGCAAGGCATTGCCGCCGCCTTTGAGCGCAATGCCGCCCTGCTGGGCCTGGCCGCGCTGGGCTTTGCCGCCGTGGCCGCGCTGCTGGCCTGGGGCGCGCGCCGCAGCCTGGTGCGGCCGCTGCAGGCCATGGCCGATGCGGTGGACGCCGTGGCCGACAACGACCTCGCACGCCCCGCCCCCCGCGCGCCCCGCTTCGAGCCGCGCGAGATGGCGCACATGCGCGCAGGCCTGGCCCGCATGCGCGAGCGGCTGGCCGACACCGTCGGCGCCATCCGCCACGCAGCCGACACGGTGCAACAAACCAGCCACCACCTGGCCCAGGGCCATGCCGATCTGGCCGAACGCACGCAGGAGCAGACCGGCCAGCTCCAGCAGGCCCTGGCGGCCATCACCGACATGACCCGCGCCCTGGCCGACACCACACAGGCCGCCGAGCGCGTGGCCCAGGCCTCGGGCAGCGCCGCCCAGGCGGCCCAGGCCGGCGGCCAGCGCATGACCGACGCGGGCGAAGCCATGGACGCCATCGACACCTCCAGCCGCCGCATCGGCGACATCACGGCCGTCATCGACGGGCTGGCGTTCCAGACCAACATCCTGGCGCTCAACGCCGCGGTCGAGGCGGCCCGCGCGGGCGAGCAAGGCCGCGGCTTTGCCGTGGTGGCCAGCGAAGTGCGGCACCTGGCCCAGCGCAGCGCCGAGGCCGCGCGCGAGATCCGCAGCCTGATCGACAGCGCCCGCAGCTGCGTGCAACGCGGCGTGACCGAGGTGCGCGACGCCGGCGGGGCCATGGAACAGCTGCTGGCCCAGGTGCACGCCGCCGCCCAGCAGGCGGCCGACATCCAGGCCTCGGTGCGCAGCCAGGCGCACGAGATTCAGGCCGCGCAGGCCCTGCTGGCCGGGGTGGACCGCAGCACGCTCGACAACGCCCGCCTGGTACACGCCGGGGCCGAGGCCGCGCACAGCCTCGACGCCCAGGCCGAGACTTTGGCGCGCAGCGTGTATTCGTTCCGCCTGCCCGAAGCAGCAGGCCGGGCCGCGCCCCGTGCGGCCCTGCCGGCCGCGGCGCGGCCGCTCGCCCTGGCCTGAGCGCACCACGGCGCTGCCCGCGGCGGCAGGGTGCGCTGCGCATGGCGTACCATGCGACGCCCTGCCCGCCCCAGCCGTGTCCGTGCCGCCTGCCGTGTCCGATCCCCTTGTGCTCTCTGTGGCCGTGCAGACCCCGGCCCACAGCGGGCTCGACGGTCTGCTGAGCTACACCCACGCCAGCCCCCTGCCCCCCGGCACGCTGGTGCGCGTGCCGCTGGGCCGCCGCGAGGTGCTGGGGGTGGTGTGGGACACCGCCGAAGCTGCCGACACAGCGCCCGACACCACCGCGCTGCGGCCCGTGGCCGGTGTGCTCGAAGGCCTGGCCCCGCTGGACGAGGGCTGGCGGCGGCTCGTGGGTTTTGCTGCGCGCTACTACCAGCGCGCCCTGGGCGAAGTGGCCCTGGCCGCGCTGCCGCCGCAATTGCGCGACCTGCGCCCCGAACAACTCGCGCGCCGCCTGCGCCGCAAGGCCGCGGCCGACGCCCAGGCCGACGCCGCCCCGCCCCTGGTGGCGCTGACCGCCGAACAAGAAGCCGTGCGCGCCCGCGTGGCGGCGGGTGCGGGGCCCTTCCTGCTGTTTGGCACCACCGGCAGCGGCAAGACCGAGGTGTACTTGCGCGCCGTGCAGGCCGTGCTCGAAGCCGACCCCTCGGCCCAGGCGCTGGTCATGGTGCCCGAGATCAACCTCACCCCGCAGCTCGAAGCCCGCTTTACCGCGCGCTTTGCGCCGCAGTTCGGCGCGCAGGCCGTGGTGTCGCTGCACAGCGGCATGACGCCCGCGCAGCGCCTCAAAAGCTGGCTGGCCGCGCACCAGGGCACGGCGCGCATCGTGCTCGGCACGCGCATGGCCGTGTTTGCCAGCCTGCCTGCGCTGCGCATCCTGGTGGTGGACGAAGAGCACGACCCCAGCTACAAGCAGCAAGAGGGCGCGCGCTACTCGGCCCGCGACCTGGCCGTGTGGCGCGGACGCGACCAGGGCGCCAAGGTGTTGCTGGGCTCTGCCACGCCCTCGCTGGAGAGCTGGCACGCCAGCCGCCCCGCCGCCGAAGGCGACCCGGGCAGCGGCCGCTACGAGCGCCTGCACATGCCCAGCCGCATCGGTGCCGGTGCGCTGCCGCGCGTGCGCCGCGTGGACATGAACCAGCAGCCGCGCGGCACGGTGTTTTCGGCCCCGTTGCTGGCCGCCATCACCGAACGCGTGCAGCGCGGCGAGCAAAGCATGGTGCTGCTCAACCGGCGCGGCTACGCGCCCGTGCTGTACTGCGTGGACTGCGGCTGGAAGAGCGACTGCCCCCATTGCAGCGCGCACCAGGTGTTCCACAAAACCGACCGCAGCCTGCGCTGCCACCACTGCGGCACGGCCAGCCGCGTGCCGCGCGCCTGCCCGGGCTGCGGCAGCCCCGACATCGTGCCCCTGGGCCGCGGCACCGAACAGCTCGAAGAACAGCTCGCGCAGCTGCTGGCCGGTGTGCAGCGCCCGGGCGGCGGGCCGGTGCGCATTGCCCGCATCGACGCCGACACCACGCGCGCCCAGGGCGCGCTCGAGCAGCAACTCGCCCAGGTGCATGCGGGCGAGGTGGACGTGCTGGTGGGCACGCAGATGATTGCCAAGGGGCACGACTTCCGGCGCATCACGCTGGTGGCCGCCGTGCAGCCCGACGGGGCCCTGTTCAGCAGCGACTTCCGCGCGCCCGAGCGCCTGTTTGCCCTGCTCATGCAGGCCGCAGGCCGCGCCGGGCGCGACGCCGACTACGTGGCGCGCGAGGGTGCGGCCGTGGAGATGTGGGTGCAGTCGCTGCACCCCAAGCACGCGGTGTTCGAGGCCCTGCGCACGCACGACTATGAGGCCTTTGCCGCCCAGCAACTGGCCGAGCGCGCCGACGCTGCGCTGCCCCCGTTCAGCTACCAGGCACTGGTGCGGGCCGACGCGCGCACCCAGGCCGTGGCCCAGGGCTTTCTGGCCGCCGCCAGCGCCGCCGCACAGGCCGCCACGCTGCCCGGCGTGGAGCACGTCACGCTCTACCCGCCCGTGCCGCTGACCGTGCAGCGCGTGGCCAACGTCGAGCGCGCGCAAATGCTGGTCGAAAGCCCGCACCGCGCCGCCCTGCAGCGCTTTCTGGCCGCCTGGCACCCGGTGCTGCACACCACGCGCGCCGACCCCGCGCACCGCGGCCTGATCCGCTGGCTGGTGGACGTGGACCCGCTGGTGATCTGACCGAACGCCCCTTTTGGATGCCCCTCGCCGTGACCGCACCTTTGCCCCCCACCCCACCCGCGCAGCCGCGCAACCCCTTGCATGGCCTGACGCTGGAGGCCATCGTCACCGCGCTGGTGGCGCACTACGGCTGGGCAGGGCTGGGCCAGCGCATCCCGGTGCGCTGCTTCACCCACGACCCCAGCGTGTCGTCGAGCCTGAAGTTCCTGCGCAAAACCCCCTGGGCACGCGAGAAGGTCGAGGGGCTGTACCTGTTCATGCTGCGCGAGCAGCGGCGCGGGGGTACGCGCCCTCGGGCATAGCGATGGCCATGGGGGCTTGTGGGCGGGCTGCGGCACGCCCGCCCCCGCCACGCGACAATGCGCGCACACCTCGGAGCCACCATGGACACCACCGCCCTCGCCCACGCCTTCACGCAAGCCTGCACCCGCGAGGGCTTCACCGAACTTGTGGAAGTGGAGCGCGAAGCCCACGGCCTGTGGGACACGCACACCCACCCGTTTGAGGCCAAGGCGCTGATCCTGGCGGGCGAGATCCGCATCCGCACCGAGGACGGCACCGATCGCACCTACCGCGCGGGCGAGGTGTTCCACCTGCAGCACGAAGAGCCCCACGCCGAGTGGTACGGCCCCGAGGGCGTGCGCTACCTGGTGGCGCGGCGCAGCCGCGCGGGCTGAGCGCCATGGGCGCAGCTCAGAGCAGCCCGGGATGGTTTCAAGCCATTTCGGCCTGAGGCCCAGCAAAATCAAGCACAAGCAGCTATTGAATTCATAGCAACCGGACGCCACGCGGCGGCCTGCGGGCGGCTCAGGTGAGCAACGCCACCGCGCCCGAAAAGCTCAGGAACGCGAGCGCCGTGGACACCAGGATGATGCGCGCCACCCGCCCGTTGTGCGCGCCAAAGCGCTCGGCCAGCAGCGACACATTGCTGGCACTGGGCAGCGCTGCCACCAGCACCAGCACCATGTGCGCAAAGGGCGACAGCGGCAGCCCCGCGCGAATGGCCGCATGGCCCGCCGCCCACACCAGCAGCGGGTGCACGAACAGCTTGACCAGCGCCACGGGCACATAGTCGGCCACACGCACCTGCTCGTGCGCATTCATCTGCGAGCGCGCCAGTACCGCGCCGATGGTGAACAACGCCACGGGCGAGGCCGCATCGGCCAGCAGCGCGATGGTCTTGTCCAGCGGGCCGGGCAGGTGCCACTGCAGCGCCGACGCCATGCCGCCCAGCGCGATGGCCCAGGGCAGCGGGTTGGTGAGCACGCCGCGCAGCGCGCTGCGCAGCGCCGCACCCATGCCCTGCGTGCCCGCGCCGTCCAGGCGCGACAGCGCTATGCACAGCGAGCTGGTGATCACCATGTCCACCAGGATGGTGACGATGACCGGGCCCGCGGCCTGCGCGCCCAGCAATGCGACGAGCAGCGGCACGCCCATGAACCCCGTGTTGGGAAACGCCGCCACGAGCGCGCCAAAGGCGGCGTCGTTCCAGCCGATGCGGCCGCGCCGCGTGGCCAGCACCGTGCCGCCCACCACCACCAGCGCGCAGGCCAGGTACACGCCCAGCACCACCGGGTCGAGCAGCTGTGCAATCGGCGTGCTGGCCCCAAAGCGGTACAGCATGCAGGGCAGCGCAAAAAACAGCACAAAGCTGTTGAGCCCCGGGATGGCGGCCAGCGGCAGCAGCCCGCGCCGCGTGGCCAGGTAGCCGCATAGCACGAGCGCAAAGAACGGGAAGGTGACGGACAGGACGGACAGCACCTGCGCATTGTCGGCGCTGGGCGCGCCGGGGCGTGGGCCGCGCGGGCGCGGGGGTCAGCGCAAAGTCAGGCGGCCGCCATCGCCACCGGCGGCGGGTGGCGGGCGGCGGTCGCCATGGGCGGGCTTACTGCTTGCGCTGCACGATCAGGTTGCGGCGCGCGTCCTCGGGGTAGGCAAAGGTCACCGCGCCGTTGCGCACCATGCCGATGTAGAGCATGTTGGCGGTGATGGCGTCCTTGTCCTGCAGGCTGAAGGGCTTGTCGTAGGTGGCCACCACGCCGTAGTAGGTTTTCATCTTGCCTTCGAGCGCTTCCTTGATGGCCTTGCCGGTGAGGTTGCCGTCACGGATGCCCAGGAAGGCGTACATCAGCAGGTAGGTGGCGTCGTACGCGTTGGCTGCGGCCATGGGCACAGCGGGCTTGCGCTGGTACTTGCGCGCGTAGTTGGCCAAAAAGGCCGCGCGCCGCTCGTTGCTGGGCTCGGCAATGAAGGTCTGCACCATCAGCGCGCCCTCGGCCGCGTCCTTGGCCCCGTCGAGGAAGAACGGGAACGACAGCGGCCACGCGCCCACCTGTGGCACCTTCCAGCCCAGCGCCTTCTTGCCGTTGGCCACCACGGCGTTTTCGGGGCCCACGGTGTAGCTGAAGATCACGTTGGCCCCGGCGTTGCGCGCGGCCGTGAGTTCGGCCGTCAGGTCCTTCACGCCCAGCGGAAAACGCGCCACGTGCACGGGCTTGACGTTCTTGGCCGCCAGCGCCGCCACCACGTCGTTGAAGCCGCCTTCGCCGTAGCCCGTGGTGTCGGCAAAGATGGCGACCTTGTCCCAGCCGCGCTTGAGGATGTCGTCCACCATGAAGGGCGCCTGGATCGCATCGCGCGCCTGCACACGGAAGATGTAGCTCTCGGGCCCCGGGTACTTGGCGGTGAGCGCCGTGCCCGTGGAGCACGGCACGATCAGCGGCATCTGCGCCTGCTGGAAGACTTCGAGCGACTGCATGGCCACGCCGGTGTTGCAAAAGCCCAGGGTGGCGCTCACTTTCTCGTCGACCAGTTCGCGCGAGAGCGCACGGCCGCGCGCCGGGTCGGCCATGTCGTCCTTGACCACCAGCTCCAGCGGCCGGCCCAGGTAGCCGCCCACGGCGTTGATCTCGTCCACCGCCATGCGGATGCCATTGAGCATGGGCACGCCAAAGTCGGCCGACGCGCCGGTGAACGGGCCGATCACCCCAATGCGCACGGGCGCGGTGCTGCCGATCTGCGCCTGGGCGGGCGGTACGAGCGTGGCCAGCCCCAGCAAGGCGCTGGCGGCCAGGGCCAGCAAGCCGCGGCGCGCGGCAGGTGCGGCAGCGGCAGAACGGATACGGGGGCGAATCAAGGCGAGGAGCGTGGGAGTCATCTGCGCGACAGAAGGCTGTGTTTTGACTGGCGAGTATCAAAGCGCCCCCACAGCACTGGTAAGCGGGGTTTCCCGCAGGCGCAGGCCGCACAGCGGCCCAGCCACGCGGCCTGCGGCCCGTTGCGTCAGGCTTTCGTCAGCCCCCTGCCCGGCCGCGGCCCGGGGCCATGCAAATGGCCCCACAGGGCCCGCAGGGGCCGCCGGTATCATTGCGCCCTCTTGCCGCTCGCCCCGCGGGCACCGGGCGGCCCGCCCGCGCGCACCGCCTCCCTGTTCTGCATCGCCCCGCCCCATGTCTGCCGGTCTCAACCTTGCCCAGCTCCAGGCTGTTCATTACATCCAGGGCCCCTGCCTGGTGCTGGCCGGTGCGGGCTCGGGCAAAACGCGGGTGATCACGCACAAGATTGCGCACCTGATCGAACAGGGCCTGGCCCCCAAGCGCATTGCGGCCATCACCTTCACCAACAAGGCCGCGGCCGAAATGCGCGAGCGCGCCCAGGGCCTGATCGGCCGCAGTGCGCGCGACGTGCTGGTGTGCACCTTCCACGCGCTGGGCGTGCGCATGGTGCGTGAAGACGGGCAGGTGCTGGGCCTCAAGCCGCAGTTTTCCATTCTGGATGCCGACGATGTGGCCAGCATCCTGAAAGACGCGGCCGGTGGCACCACCGACCTGGCCACCGCCCGCCAGTGGCAGTGGACCATCAGCAAGTGGAAGAACATGGGCCTCAATGCGCAGCAGGCGCTGGCCCAGGCACAAGACGACCACGAGCGCAGCATTGCCGTGGTGATGGCGCGCTACGAAGAGCGCCTGACCGCCTACCAGAGCGTGGACTTCGACGACCTGATCGGCATGCCGCTGCGCCTGCTGCGTGACCACCCCCAGGTTCGCGAGAAATGGCAGCAGCTGCTGGGCCATGTGCTGGTGGACGAATACCAGGACACCAACGCCACGCAGTACGAACTGCTCAAGCTGCTGGTGGGCGAGCGCGGGCGCTTCACCGCCGTGGGCGACGACGACCAGTCCATCTACGGCTGGCGCGGGGCCACGCTCGACAACCTCAAGAAGCTGCCGCAGGACTACCCGTCGCTGCGCGTGATCAAGCTCGAACAGAACTACCGCTCGACCAGCGCCATCCTGCGCGCGGCCAACAACGTCATCGGGCCCAACCCCAAGCTGTTTCCGAAAACGCTGTTTTCCGAGCTGGGCGAGGGCGAACCCGTGCGCGTGGTGGACGCCGACACCGAAGAGCACGAGGCCGAGCGCGCGGTGGCGCGCATCCAGAGCCTGCGCGCGGGCAGCAACCCGCCGCCCGACTGGAAGAGCTTTGCCATCCTGTACCGCGCCAACCACCAGGCCAAGCCGTTTGAAAAAGCGCTGCGCCGCGCGAACATTCCGTACAAGGTGTCAGGCGGCACCAGCTTTTTTGACCGCGCCGAAATCCGCGACCTGTGCGCCTGGTTCCGGCTGTGGATCAACAACGACGACGACCCGGCGTTTCTGCGCGCCATCACCAACCCCAAGCGCGGCATCGGCCACACCACGCTGGGCGCGCTGGGCGAGTTTGCGTCGCAGCACAAGCAAAGCATGTTCGGCGCGCTGTTCAACGCCATGCTGCCCGCGGCCGTGCCGCGCCGTGCGCTGGAAGGCCTGCACGAGTTTGGCCGCTACATCAACGACCTGGAATACCGCGCCCGCCACACGCTCGGGGCCGAAGCCTCGCGCACCTTTCTGGCCGACTGGCTGCGCGAGATCGAATACGAAAAGCACCTGTACGAAGGCGAAGACAACGAAAAGGCCGCCGCTGCGCGCTGGAGCAACGTGCTGGAGTTTTGCGACTGGATGGCCCAGCGCGCCGGGGGCCAGGTGCAGGACGCCACGGGCGCCGACGTGGTGACCGAATCCAAAAGCCTGCTGGAGGTGTCGCAGACCATCGCGCTGCTGTCCACCATCAGCGAGCGCGAGCAGGAGCAGGACATGGTCACGCTCTCGACCCTGCACGCCAGCAAGGGGCTGGAATGGCCGCACGTGATCCTGGTGGGCGTGACCGAGGGCATGCTGCCCTTCAAGCTCGACGACGACGAAGGCCGGCAGGAAAAGGTGTCGGACGACACCGCCCAGCGCCTGCAGGAAGAGCGCCGCCTGATGTACGTGGGCATCACCCGCGCCCAGCGCACGCTGGCCGTGAGCTGGACCAAAAAGCGCAAGAAGGGCCGCGAGATGGTGGCCGCGCAACCCAGCCGCTTCATTGCCGAAATGGCCCTGGACCAGAAAACCGCCCGCGAAGACCCGCGCGAAAAGCTCAAGGCCCTGCGCGCCGAATTTGCCGCCAAGGCACAGGCCGCCGCTGCCAGCGGCACACCCCAGGCCTGAGCGGCCCGCCCACCGCCAGCCTGCCCGGCCTGCACCACTGCCCGCCCGTGATGCCCCCCGCGATGCCCCAGTGACACACCCCGCCATGCCCGCACCCCGCACCGCCCTGCCCCGCCCACAGGCCACCCGCACCCTGGCCCGGGGCGTACGAATTGCTACATTTTTGATAGCTGGTTGTGCTTGGTTTTCAAGCACAAGCGCCCAAAATCGCCCTGAAACCACCGAGCCGCCCAGCCGCGCCGGAAGCGCCCCGAGCGCGGCCAGTGCTGCCAGTGCATCAGGTGCCCCCACGGCGCCCGCCGCGCCGCTCAGCTGCCCGGCCACGCCCGCCGACACCACGCACCGCCACCTGATCGGCGAGTGGACGGCGCAACTGGGCAGCGGGGCCGACGCTGCGGCCACCACACTCACGCTGGTGCAGCACCCCGAGCTGGCCCACAGCGTGCGCGGGCACCTGCAGCGCGGGCCGCTGCGCGTGCTGCTCAGCGGCGACGTGGAAGACGGCGACCTGACTCTGGAAGAATCGGAGAACGGCACCAACATCAGCGCGACCTGGATCGGCCGGGTCGTGGACGGCCGTTGCGGCCAGGAGATCCGCGGAACATGGACACATCCCAGCTCATCCCGAACGCTCGCCTTCGTGCTGCGCAAACGCCTGCCGGCCGCCGGCCAGTGGTAGCCCCCGCCCGCCACGCAGCGCTGGCCCTGGCCGCCGCTGCCGCCGCACTGGCCGCGCCCGCCGCATGGGCCCAGGCCCCCGCCGCCGGGGCAGCGGCCCCCAGCGGTGACGCCGCCTGGCGGCGCTGCAGCGCCATCACGCAAGACGCCAACGCCCGCCTGGCCTGCTTTGACCAGTGGGCCGCGCAGCAGGCCACGGGCGCACCGCCCGCCCTGGCCAGCGCCACGCCCGAAGCGGCCGCCGTGACCCCGCCCGTGGACGCCACACTGCCCGCCACCCGCATGATCGAAGTGGCGCGCACCGAAGGCTGCCGCGACAGCCAATACAGCGACCTCTCGCGCTTCTGGGAGCTGGAAACCGGCACCGACTGCGGCACCTTCAGCTTTCGCAGCTACCGCCCCATCACCGTGGCCGTGGCCGCTGGCAGCAGCGTGAACCGCCAGCCCACCTCCGCCAGCCCCGGCCATTCGGCCACCGAATCCACGCCCTACCGCAAGGTGGAAAACCGCATCCAGCTCTCCGTGCGCACCAAGCTCGCCCAGGGCCTGCTCACGCAGGGCAACCCCACGCTCAAGGATTCGCTGTGGTTTGGCTACACGCAGCAGTCGTACTGGCAACTGTTCACGCCCGAGCTGTCGCGCCCCTTCCGCGCCACCGACCACGAACCCGAGTTCATGTACGTGTACCCCACCACGGCGCAACTGCCGCTGGGCTGGAAGTGGCGCTACAGCGGCATCGGGCTGGTGCACCAGTCCAACGGGCAGAGCCTGCCGCTGTCGCGCAGCTGGAACCGCGTGTACCTGATGACCGGCATGGAGCTGGACAACCGCTGGCAGGTGAACGCGCGGCTGTGGAAGCGCATCCCCGAAAGCGCCGACAGCGACGACAACCCGGGCATCAGCGACTATGTGGGCCGCGGCGAACTGAACGTGCGCTGGAACATGGACGCCGACAACACCCTGTCGGCCACGCTGCGCCATTCGCTGGCCACCAGCTCGCGCGGGTCGGTGCGGCTGGAATGGCTGCAAAGCCTGGGCACCGGACTGTGGGGCAGCAAAAGCAACCTGCGCCTGCACACCCAGCTCTTCAGCGGCTATGGCGACAGCATGATCGACTACAACCGCAAGCGCACCGTGTTCAGCGTGGGCCTGAGCCTGACGGACTTCTGACCCCCGCCGCGCCCGCGGCCCCAAGCGCCCGGCGACCCACCAGCCGGGCTACACAATTCGTTACCTCGACAACGCCCCGCACCGCGCGTGCCGGGGCCTGTGCGCACCACAATCCGCAGCGGGCGCGGCGCCGCGCAGCCCGGGCCTGAAAAGCAGGGCAATGGCGGCGCTTATCAACCGTCTGGCCCCCGCCCCCCGCCGGACAATGCGCCCCAAGAGGAACACCCCATGGACATGCAATACCAGCTCAAATCCGGCAGCTACTATCTGTATGACATGCGCGAAGCCCCGAGCGCGATCACCGGCGAGCGCCGCTTCAAGCTCAAGACCGACCTCGTGGCCATCGCCTTTGACCGCCACACCGGCGAGCTGCACCAGCACGGCAGCCCCGCCCGCATCCAGTCATGGGCCAACAACACCCGCCGCCGCCTGCGCGCCGCCGGTGCGCAAGACGTGGCCAACGACATCGTCGTCGTCTCGGGCCCGCTGCCCGTGGACGAACTCAACAAATGCCTGTGGGTGCGCGGCTACGTGCGCCGCATGTTCTCGCGCCTGGCCACGCTGCCGCATGGCAAGTTTGAGCGCCCTGCGGAGCCGTTTCGCAAAGCGGCCTGAGGGCAGGGCTGCGCAAGGCCCAGGCGGCTGAAGAGGCCGCCGCTGCGCCACATGGCGGCCTTCTAACATTGGCGCTGGCCTGCATAGGCTGCACTGCACACATCGGGGTCAGCGCCAGCACGGCCCTCACCGCACCGCCCGCACCGCCCGCACCGCCCGCAAGCATTACCGGTACTTTGCGGCGGTAATGAACTCGTTGAACGTCTCGCACCACACGATCACGGCCGCGTACTGGGCCGGGTCCACCCCGCTGGGCAGCGGAACCACAAAGTTCTCAAACGTCTTCACATCGCCTACCCGCAACATGCGGCCCTTGAGCCGCTGAAAGTCGGCCTCGGTCTCGACAAACTCTGGCGACAGGTAGAGCTTGTAATCAGGCCCCGGCGCCACCCGGCCCAGCAACGAAACCGCCGTTGCCGTCACGGTGACGGCCCCCTCGCCCCAGTGCAAGGCATCGCTGTCCTTCAGATCGCGCCGAAACTCCCCCCGAAACAAGGCCTGCGCCGAAGCCACCCGCACCTGCTCGGCCGTGGGCGCATCGGGCGCAATGAGGATGGGCAAGGCATAAATGCCCGCCGCAAAGCCTGCAAGGGCCACAGCGCTGTGGGAGAGGGTGAGCCCAAGGGCCTTGCGTGTGTTCATGGGAGAGGGGTGTTTAGGTAGTCAGCCACAGGCGACGTATCAAAGCCTCGCGTGCCGTCTTCACCAGCGCAGAAGCCCAGCGGCGAGCGGAGGCAGCCCGAGCCACTGGTGAGACCTGCCTGTGTGCAGGCTACGGCAATTGCACTGAGCCAGTGCCTACGAGTTTGCCACCCTCGACGACCGTGAACTCGGGTTTGGCCCGTTCCACGCGGACCTCGGTGTCGCAAGTCAGCGAAGCGCTGGAGGACTGGCCGGGCTCCAGCGAGGGCGCTGCCGCAGGCAGTTGCACCGTACAGGTTGCTTCGAGCGAGCCCAGTGGGAACCGCACTTGGGGGCGGTAGTTGCTGGTAATCGGGCTGACTCGGCCGGACTGCCCATCGGCCTTGAGCAAGGTCAGGTTGACCGGAATGACCGCCTGGGCCTTGAAGGCCACGGGCTCGGCCGTGGCTTGCGGCTCCGCAGGCTTTTTCGAGCAACCGGAGGACAGGGCCGAGACGGCCACGACGGCGGCCAAGGGAAGCAGAGTGCGTTTCGAACAGAGCATGCGAAGCAGAGGGGTTGTATGGGATGCCTAAGCGGCCCGCGGAATGCGGGCCCGCTTGAGCGAAGCGCTAGACACTGCGCTACAGAAAGAAGAGCTAATTGTGCCCAGTGGACTAGCACAAGCGCCCAAAAAGCCTTGAAAGCCTAACAGCCCCAACAGGCGAAGCCCGCCACGGCGACCGCGCACCTGCGCACAGGCGCTTGAAAGGGTGGCGGCGGTTTGGAAAGGCATGGGCTGTGATGGCCGGGATTTGAACAGGCTAACGGCCAAGTTAGGCCTCGGCCTAGTTGCCATAAACAGTCACCAGCTCGGCTATGCATCTTTGTAACAGCACATCCCGGATCCTATTTGCCTCCGCCTCCTGTCTTTGCCGAAGGTCTGAGCCAGGCTCCGAGTAGCCAACGGGTAGCGTGGTCGTTTCAATGAACCCGAAGAAACCGAACAGCTCAATGAGCTCAATCAGCACTTTTGGTGGATGCATGGACCAGCCAGCGCCTGCCGCTTGAATGATGGGGCTGAGCGCCGCGGATTGGACGGCTTTCTCGATAGTGCGGCCGAGCTCGTAGAGGTACATAAGCTCTGAACGAACGAAGTCTGGCGGTGGATTGATGACTCGACCAGGAAGGATGATGAAGTGAGCGAAGCGCGGGACATCGACAGCCCGAATTACTGCTGCATGGTGTGCAACGGTATGCCTCAGTAGGGCGAGATCGCGCAGGTGCCAATACTCACCCGCTGGCACTGGGGCAACCCCCATCGCTTTCATGAAGCGCCCGTTGATTTCTTCGGGGTCCAGAACTCCAGCAGGATCTGTATCCAAGCGCTTGAACGCTTGATCTGCGGGGCGATTCACCGCTTGAGCACGAAGTTTTGGCAACTCAGGGAAGAACTGCGTCAAGCCCGGCAGATCAGCGAGCCGCGCTGCCAAGTCACGGACAAGATCTTCAAGAGCAACAACACCAAGGAACAACGAAAGCGCAGCCAGTGGCTTATGAAGTGACACGGCACTTCGCAGGGCCTCACGGCGCTGCTCCGCATCAAGGTCCCCGCCACCGTAGTCAGGGAGTTCAAGCAATGCGACGGCTTGAGTTTGACGATATGCGAAAAGTCCTGGCGCTGTTGTGGTGTCGATGGCGGTCCACTCGCCAACTTGCGCTTCCGGGAACTGAACTGTTGGAGTGGGGAGCGACATCGACAATGAGGCCTAACGAATTAGCTCAGCGGGCGGCGACGCCGTCCGCGGGAGCGACTAGTTAGGCCTGACTCGTCACTAGCCGGCAGCGTGAACTCTGCGAGACGATACGAAGCGCGTTGGTACCGCTTCTAGGATCGCAGCGAGGCAGCGGCTTGCTGCCCATAAGTTCTGAGTTTGGTCATTCAACATGTCGAGTGTTTTGATGCCGTGGAAGAGGTTGTTTCTGAGGCGGTAGACGATGATCATCTGCGCGAGCAGCTTCTCATGGGGTTCCGTAGCCGTCCCTTGAAGCACTGCCTCAACATGGTCGCGCCGGTCTCTTGACCGAAAATTCAAGCCTTCAAATCGATGCCCGAAACCTTCAGGTGTCTTGTATCGGAACCGCCAAAAGGCGAGGCATGACTCTAGCGTCCGCCTTGTCGCTTCAGGAACTCTGGGTGCGTCAAGCCTTTCAGCTATTTGCTCAAAAGCGGCAATGGAAGCGCTGTTATTACAGAGCGTGCTTTCGAAAAAATTCCACATCGCCGTGAACGCCGCGACTGCCTGTTGGGAGTCACTCGTCAACTGGGTCCCTCCGACCGTGTTGTTTGCGATCCACGCACTAGCATCAAACGCGGCAGGAGATTGCATGGCGGTTTCCGGTGAGGTCTAACGTTTGACATGAGGGGTGACCAGACGGCGCAGCCGGTTGGACATCCCCTCGATGGAATGGTTAGGCATGTTCCCCAGTCTTTTCTGGGACGTTCGTGATCCACATTGGGAGCGCCCTGTTGCCGCTGAGAATTTCAGTGAGATAACGCCGAATCGCCCCATTCTCGGTTTCAAGGTCGCCGTAGCCGTCGGGGTAGTAACACTGGGTGGTGATATGAGTCTTATCGAAGTCGTAGCCCAGGAAGACGGCCATCGAGTGAAGAAGTTCGACGAGAAGTTCCACCCTTCTCGCGCCCCAACTGTCCTTCGGATAGTTCCTGTCGCTCAAATGGTGGAGGTACTGCTTCCAGAGCCGCCGAATCTCCACCTCCCGCTTCGAGCCGGAGTGGAACACGACGTCTATTAAGTTCAAGCATTCCACGTGCCGCGGATCGAGGTTTGACGCTCTGGTGGACATCAGCGTCTTGAAGACGCGGAACTGCTCGTCTCGAACTTGTCGCCTCCTAGTGATCCACTCCGAGACCTGAAGAGCGATCAGGGGCGAAAGCAGAGTCGCGATGACGACCAGCCAATCATTTACTTGCACGGGTTCTCCTTAATTCGCTTCGAAGTTTCAATAAGTGGTTCAACAGGCCTAACTAGAAATAGACGATAACCATCTTACCGACCGCAGTCAGCCAACACCAAGCGAAACATGACCGCGCCAAGCCACCGGATCGCCAGCCAGTCCTTATAGGCAAATGTAAATTTTTCGGATGAATGCCATCCGCAAAACGCTGGGACGCGGGCGGCAATACCGCATACACCCCCAAGCAGCCCATACCAACCAACACGACGCGTTGGTACAGCCGCAGGCAAAAGCACCGTGCTGCAGCGCTTCTCTCGCCTGGCGGCTGCCCAGCGGCGGTCTCGCAGGCAGTAAAACTCCGTGGGGGGGGTTGGCCCGGCAACCCGCGCAGTGCAGGCAAAAACCGATGCTCGTGCTTATGAATCAAGCACGAGCAGCTATCAAATCAGTAGCAAATAGCGATTCGTCAATTCGCCAGATCACAGCGCCAGCACGATCTTCTGCCCCGCCGCCCGCGAGCAGCAGGCCAGCATGCGGCGCTGAGTAGCCCGTTCGGCCTGGGTGAGCACTTTGTCGCGGTGGTCGATGGCGCCGTCCAGCACGGCCACTTCGCAGGTGCCGCACAGGCCTTCGTTGCAGTCGCAGGGCACGTCCACCCCCGCGGCCTGCAGGGCTTGCAGCAGGGTGCGGTCGGCGGGCACCTGCACTTGCAGGTTCGAATCGCGCAGTTCGGCCACAAAGGCGTGTTCCTTGGCCGGGTCCAGCGCAGCGCCTTCGCCGCTGAAGTGTTCGTAGTGCAGCACGCCTTCGGGCCAGGCGGTGCCCAGTGCTTCCAGCTCGTCGATGAGGCGGCCCGGGCCGCAGGCGTACACGCGGTCTTGCGCGCCAATGTTTGCCAGCAGCGCGGGCAGGGCCATGCGCTGGCCTTCGGCCTTGACGTACAGGTGCACGTGCCCGGCGTGGTCGCGCGTGATACGCGGCAGCAGCGCCATTTGCCCGCGGCTGCGGCCCGCGTAGTGCAGGGTGTAGGGCTTGCCCAGAGCCTTGAGCCGGTCGGCCATGGCCAGCATGGGCGTGATGCCGATGCCTGCGGCAATGAGCACGTAGCGCGCCGCGCTTTCATCAAGGCGGAACAGGTTTTTGGGCCCGGCCAGTTGCAGGCGCTGGCCCACTTGCAGTGCGTCGCAAAAGTGGCGTGATCCGCCGCGGCCCTCGGCCTCGCGCTGTACCACCACCTGCAGGTGCTGGCGGTCTTCGGGGTGGCCGCACAGCGAGTATTTGCGGCGATAGCCGCCGTCCACCAAGTCGACATGCGCCCCGGCCGACCAGGCGGGCAGCGGGCTGCCGTCTGCGCTGGCAAACACCAGGCGCCACAGGCCCTCGCCTTCGGGCGCTTTGGCCTGCAGCACCACGCTGCGGGTGATGCCGTCTTTGGGCGGCGGGCCGATGGTGAAGGCCGCCAGCTGCGGCGCAGGCGCGTGGGCCAGGCGCTCGGGGTTGCGGGCCGGGTCCCATTCCACCCACAGCGCGGCGGGGCCGCGAAACGAGGTGTTGGAGAGGTATTCCATCGTCTGGCCGGGCGCCAGGCGCATGTGCGGCAGGCGGCGCACAAACTCTTCGATGAACACGCGCATCTGCATGCGGCCGATGTTCTTGCCCATGCACTGGTGCGCGCCGTAGCCAAAGGTGAGGTGCTCCACCGCGCTTTCGCGGTACACATCGACTTCGTCCGGGTTCTCGAAGTGGCGCGGGTCGAAGTTGGCCGAGGCCTGCACCAGCAGCAGCTTGCCGCCTTGGGGGATGGGCACACCGCCCACCACGGCGTCGGCCGTGGCCACGCGCCGCCACGCGATGATGGAGCCGGCCACGCGCAGGCATTCTTCCACCGCGTTGGGGATGAGCGCGGGGTTGGCGCACAGGGCCTCCCACGCGCTGCGGTGCGACAGTAATGTGTGGAAGGCGTTGGCCGTGGCGTTGGAGGTGGTCTCGTGCGCGGCGGCCAGAATGGCCATCATCATCGAGCGCAGGTACGACTCGGGCACCACGTCGGGGTGGGCCAGGTGCTGGCGGATGGTGTCGTACATCCAGCCTTCGCCGTCGGGCTGGGCGCGCATGGCATCCAGAATGCGCTGCGCCGTTTGCCAGAAGCGGCCCACGTTGTGCGCGATCTCGATCTGCTCTTCGGGCGTGGGGCGGCCCCAGGTGTTGAGGGTGTGCGCCACCGCAAACTGGCGCAGCTGCTCGGCGCCTTCGTCGGGCACGCCCAGAAACTTGAGCGCGATCGTGAGCGGGATCTCGTAGAACATGTCGGCCACCAGGTCGGCACGGCCCCGGTCCACAAAGCGGTCCATGGTCTGGCGCGCAAGCTGGCGCACCATGGGCTCGAAGCCGATGAGCCGCTCGGGCAGAAACGCGTCCATCAGCAGGCGGCGGCGCGCCATGTGGTCGGGCTCGTCTTCGTTGACCATGGTGCGGTTCATGGCAAAGCCGTAGCCCTGCAGCACCTGCAGCACCTCGGGCGATGCGGGGGTGATTTTTTCGAGCGCCACCGAGGGCGAGAACAGGATGTTGTCGCGGAACACGGCCTTCACGTCCTCGTACCGCGTAACCACCCAGTAGCCCAGCTGAGGGCTGTAGAACACCGGCTCCTCTTCGCGCGCCCAGCGCAGGTAGTCGGCCGGGGCCTGCATGTAGGCGCCCTCAAACGGGTTGAAGGCCGCAGCGCGCGCACTGACGGGGCAGCCGTTGGGGGCCAGCGCTGCGTGGTCAACGGGGCAGCGGCCCGTGGGGGCGGCCGTGGCGGCGGCAGGTGCAGAAGCGGAGGCAGTCGTCATGGGGCTGTGCTGGGCGGACTTGGCAAGGGGGCAGGCACGGGTGCCAGGCCTGCGAAGGTTAATTTGCGCAATGCTATTACGCAATGCGTAAAAATACCACCAACCTGTGCGCTGCGCTGAAGGGCGCAGGCGCGCGCAGCCCCGGCCCACGCCCTGCGCGGGCGGGCCTGTACCCGCATGTCGAAGAAGTACTGCCGCGCGCGTCAGCCTGCGGCGGGCGGCACGTAGCCCATGGCGGCGCTGATGAGGCCGGCCTCGTGCATGAGCGCCGGGCACACCTTGCCGCCCGGGCGCGTGTCAAAGCCATTGCTCGCGCCCAGCGCGGTGAGCACGGCCACCACATGGCCGCGTGCGTCGCGCACCGGCGCGGCAATGGCGCTGATGCCCGCCAGCAGCGTGTCGCGCACGATGGCGCAGCCCTGGGTGCGCACCTGCTGGCACAGCGTGCCCACGGGGTCGGGCCCGCCCATCACAGAGCGCTGCTCGGCCGTGGCCCCGGCGTATTCGGCCTCGGCCTGGGCGCGCAGTTCGGCATCGTCGGCAAAGGCCACAAAGGCCTGGCCGCTGGCCGACCACAGCAGCGGCAGCACCGAGCCCGGGCGGATGTTCACCGTGACCGGCAGCGAGGGTTCTTCCATGCGCATCACCGTGGGGCCGCGGTTGCCCAGCACGGCGATGAAGCAGGTCACCTGCAGCGATTCGCGCAGGCGCAGCAGGGCCGATTCGCCCATGCGCACCGGGTCGCACTGGCGCAGGGCCGCCAGGCCGATGCGCACCGCCTCGGGCCCCAGGTGGTAGTGCTGCGTGGCCGGGTGCTGCGCCACCAGCCCTTCAGACGCCAGGCTGCTCAGGTAGCGGTGCACCTTGGCGGCGCTTTCGTCGGCCTCGGCCGCAATGGCCGTGAGGCTGGCCGCCCCGCCCAGCCGCGCCAGGGCCTTGAGGATGGTCATGCCGGTTTCGGCCGACTGCACGCGCTGGCGCCGCTTGGCAGACGTGTCGGGGCTGGGGGTACGGGGCATGGGGTTTGCGCTGGTCAGGGTCTCTACGGACAAAAATCAATTACGCATTGCGTAATATCATGGCGCTCTCATTCTCTCAGACCCCGTTCCAAACACAAGGAGACTCCATGCTCAACCGACGCTATGCCACCGGCCTGCTGGCGGCCATTGCCCTGCTGGGCGGCCCGCTGGCCGCGCACGCCCAGGCCTACCCGGCCAAGGCCATCCGCTGGGTGGTGCCCTATCCGGCGGGCGGTGGCTCGGACTTCCTGGCCCGCACCATCGGCCAGCAGCTGTCCGCGCAAATCAACCAGCCGGTGCTGGTCGAGAACAAGCCCGGCGGCAACACCGCGATTGCGGCGTCGGACGTGGGCCGCTCGCCCGCCGACGGCTACACCATCCTGTCGGCCGACAACGGCACCATGGTGTTCAACACAGCGCTGTATTCCAAGCTCTCGTACAACCCCGAGAAGGACCTGACGCCCGTCACGCTGATGGGCCGGTTTCCGATGATTTTGGTGGTGGGCCCGGGCTCTGACGCCAAGGACGCCAAGGACTTCGTGGCCAAGGCCAAGGCCGCGCCGGGCAAGCTGAGCTACGGCTCGGCCGGTGCGGGCAGCCCGCACCACCTGGCCATGGAGCTGCTCAAGGTGAACAGCGGCCTGCACATGGTGCACATTCCGTACCGCGGCGCAGCCCCCGCGCTGACCGACCTGGCCGGCGGTCAGGTGGCGGCCATGATGGTGGACCTGGCCGCAGGCGCAGGCTTTATCAAGGGCGGCAAGATCCGCCCGCTGGCGGTGGCGCACCCCACGCGCCTGCCGCAGCTGCCCGACGTGCCCACGTTTGCTGAACTGGGCTTCAAGGGCGTGGAAGCCGCCGCCCAGGTGGGCGTGGTGGCCCCGGCCGGCACGCCGCCCGAGGTCGTCAACGCGCTGCAAAAGCAGGTGGCCACGGCCATCCAGACCCCGGCCATCCGCCAGAAGCTGGTGGACTTTGGCATCGAGCCCGTGGGCAGCACGCCGCAGCAGTACGCCGAGCTGATCCGCACCGAAGTGCAGCGCTGGCACAAGCTGATCCGCGAACAGAAGATTTCGCTGGACTGAGCGGCCCGCCGCGCATCACCCACACAAAGGCCGCCCCGGGGCGGCCTTTGTGCTTTGTTGTTGGGGCGCTGGGTGCTGGGCGCTGGCTCGCTGGCCCGCGGGCTCAGTCGTCGGCCGCCTCGGCCGCGGCTTCGTCCAGCGCCTCGTCGGCGGGCTCAGGATGCTTGACCAGCGTGACCGGCACGCGGCTGGCCCGGGCCACGGCCTGCGAGACCGAGCCCACCAGCACGCCTTCGAGCGCGCCATGCCCCTGCGCGCCCAGCACCACGGCCTGCACCTCCAGCGCCTCGGCCATGTCGGGCAGCACGGTGGCGGCGTCGCCCACGGCCACCTCGGTGCTGCACGGTATGTGCGCGGCCTCCAGCAGCGCGCGCGCCGGGGCCAACAGGTGCTCGCCAGCCTCCAGGCTGGCCGCGGCAATGCGCTCGGGGTCGCGCACCGTCACCAGTTCATACAGCGTGGCAGGCTCCTGCACATGGGCCAGCACCACCTGCAGGCGCAGCCCGTGGCGCGCCCAGTCGATCACATGGCGCACCGCATCGAGCGAGCGCTCCGATCCATCCACCGCCACCAGCACTTTCCACATGGCACACCTCCCGCAGTTGCGTTGACGACAAGGCCAGCCCACAGGGCTGACGGGCAGCACGGCCTGCGCCGCGGCAAGCCCAGTGTAGAACCGCGGCCGCGTGCCCGGAAGCCCTGCCCCCACCGCTGGCACGGGCCTGCGAAAATCGGCGCACCATGCTTCAGTTCGAACTCCTCACCACCGACCCGGGCAGCCATGCGCGCCGCGGCCGACTCACCCTGAACCACGGCGTGGTGCAGACGCCCATCTTCATGCCCGTGGGCACTTACGGCACCGTCAAAGGCGTGATGCCGCAGAGCCTGCACGACATGGGCGCGCAGATCATCCTGGGCAACACCTTCCACCTGTGGATGCGGCCGGGGCTGGATGTGATGCAGAGCTTTGGCGGGCTGCACGGCTTTGAGCAGTGGCACAAGCCCATCCTCACCGACTCGGGCGGCTTCCAGGTCTGGAGCCTGGGCGCCATGCGCAAGATCACCGAAGAAGGCGTGCACTTTGCGAGCCCGGTGAACGGCGACAAGCTGTTCATGTCGCCCGAGGTGAGCATGCAGATCCAGACGGTGCTGAACTCCGACATCGTGATGCAGCTCGACGAGTGCACGCCCTACGAGACCAACGGCCACCTGACCACCGAGCTTGAAGCGCGCAAGAGCATGGAGATGAGCCGCCGCTGGGCGCTGCGCTCCAAGGCCGAATTCGAGCGCCTCGCCAACCCCAATGCGCTGTTCGGCATCGTGCAGGGTGGCATGTACGAGCACTTGCGGCAGGAGTCGCTCGAAGCGCTGGTGGAGATGGACTTCCCCGGCTACGCGATTGGCGGCGTGAGCGTGGGCGAGCCCAAGGACGAGATGCTGCGCATCATGGCGCACACGCCGCACCGCCTGCCCGCGCACAAACCCCGCTACCTGATGGGCGTGGGCACGCCCGAAGACTTGGTGGAAGGCGTGGCCCAGGGCGTGGACATGTTCGACTGCGTGATGCCCACGCGCAATGCCCGCAACGGCACCATCTTCACGCGCTACGGCGACCTGAAGATCCGCAACGCGCGCCACAAGACCGACCACCAGCCGCTGGACCCAAGCTGCACCTGCCACGCCTGTGCGGGCAAGGACGGCGTTGCGTGGGACCAGGGCGGCCGCGGCGGCTTCAGCCGCGCCTACCTGCACCACCTGGACCGCTGTGGCGAGATGCTGGGCCCCATGCTCACCACCATCCACAACCTGCACTACTACCTGAACCTGATGCGCGAGGTGCGCGAGGCGCTGGACGCCGGCACATTTGCGCAGTTCCGCGCGCAGTTCAAGGCCGACCGCGCCCGCGGTGTCTGACACACCCCCACGCCCACCCGGCACCGGCTGGACCGCCCGGCTGCTGCGCGCACCGGGCCGCGCGCTGGCCCTGCTGCTGGCGCTGCTGGTGGCGTTCGAGGAATGGGGCTGGGAGCCACTGGCGCGCTGGCTGGCGCGCATCGGGCGCTGGCCCGGCCTGCGCTGGGTGGAGCGGCGCATCCGCCACCTGCCACCCTGGGGAGCCCTTGCGCTGTTTGCGCTGCCCAGCCTGGCGCTGCTGCCCGTCAAGCTGCTGGCCCTGGCGGCCATGGCGCATGGCCACATGCTGCTGGGGCTGGCGGTGGTGCTGGCCGCCAAGGTGGTGGGCACGGCCGTGGTGGCGCGGCTGTACATGCTGACGCAGCCTGCGCTGCTGCAAATCGCCGCGTTTGCCTGGCTGCACGCGCACTGGATGCGCGCCAAGACCCGGCTGCTGGCCCTGCTGCACGCTACGCGCGCCTGGCGCGTGGCGCGGGTGCTGCGCCGCCAGGCGGTGCGCCGCCTGCGCCGGTGGGTGCGGCAGATGCGCACCGCGCGCTAAAGCCGCAACCCGCGCCACACGCCCAGCGCCCGCCCCGCGCGGGCATGCAGCGGGTCGCTGCTCAGCCCGCAGCAGGAGCCTGCGGAGTGGGCTGCGCAGTCGCCGGGGCCGCGCTTGCGGGGGCGTGGTCCGGGGCGGCGTCTGCGCCGTCTCCGCGCGCCGCCGTGCCGCACGCATGGCAGAAGCGGGCAAACGCGCTCTTGCGGGTGCCGCAGGCTCCGCAGCGGTCGAACAGGCCAATGCCGCAGTGCGGGCAGAAGTCGATTTTTTCGTTCTTCAGGTCCACCGGGCGCTCGCAGCCCGGGCACACGCTTTTGGCCAGCCGGGCCAGGGCCACGTCGTAGCCCAGCTCCTTGCGGCGTTCGGTGTCGGGCTTGGCTTCGGCCTGCTTCTGCCGCTCCAGGTAGCGGTTGAGCGCCAGAATGCCGTAGCGCCCCACGAGCACGGTGATGAGAATGCCCACCGCATAGCGCACATAGCCGCCGTAGCTGGGCAAGTAGGGCACCAGTTCAAAGAAGAAGGTGAACAGCGCAAAGATGATGAAGCCCCACACAAACGGCCACCAGGTGCCCTTGCGGTGGCGCACGAACAGCCAGCCGGCCAGGGCCAGCAGCGGCAGCGTGAGGGCCAGGCGGTAGAGGAACACGCGCAGCTCCTGCGCGCGCCGGGCCGACGACATGCTGTCGTAGCCGCTGCGTTCCAGATCGGCCAGCGCGCGCTGCGCGGCCTGGGCCGTCTGGCGGGCGTCCAGTGCGGCCTGCTGCTGCGCCTCGACGCCCTGCTGGGTGCGGCGCTCGTCGGCGCGCAACTGCTCCAGCCGCCGGGTGCGGGCCAGCACCTCGGGGTCGTGCTCGGCACGCTGCGTGACGCTGCGCGTGGCCATCCACTGGGCAAATGCGTCCTGCTCAGACTGCACCTCGCTGCGCACCTTGCTGCGCTGCAGCTGCGCCTGCTCCAGCGCGGCCTGGGCGTCTTGTTCGGCCTCGCGGGCGGTACGCGACTGCTCGCGCAGGCGGCGGGCCTCGCGGGCGTCGATGAACTGGTCGAGCGACAGCGCCTGCTCGACCTTGGGCAGGTCGCCCACCAGCGTACCGCCCAGCCCGATGAGGAATCCGGCAAACACCACCGCCACCAGCCACAGGCCGCGGCGGAACCATTTTTCAGACAGACGCAAGGACTTGCTCATGGAACATCCCTCCAAGGGTGTGGGCCAACACGGGCCCCAGACAACGGTGGCAGCAGACCGCCTTTTTGCTATTGTTTTAGTAGCTGCTCGTGCTTGAATATAAAGCACGAGCAGCCAATTTGGCACCAAGGTTTTGCACCGCCCGGCGGCCCAGGCGCTCCGCTGGGCGGGTGGCCCGCTTCAGGGCAGCGTGACCGTGCGCGGCGCGCTGCCCAGTTGGGCGCGGGGCATCCAGGCCAGCACCGAATCCACTGTGACGGTTTCGATGCGGTCGGCAAAGCGCTTGTCGCCCGGGTGGTCGTCGAACGCCACATTGGCCGAGCCCACGCGCCCACCCAGGCGCGTGAGCGGCCCCAGGCGCAGCGTGGTCGGCTCGTAGCCCTTGAACTGCAGCCACGCCTGGGCCTGCTCGCGCGTGCGCACCGTGGCAGGCTCCATGGCCGCAGCCAGGGTTTCAATGGCCCACTGGTTGGACTGCTGGTAGCGCCGCCCCCACACGTAGCTGACCATGCTGTAAGGGGCGTGCTGCAGCAGGCGGGCGCGGGCGTTGTCCTGCAGCACGGGCCACAGCGCCTGCTG
Source organism: Acidovorax lacteus (assembly GCF_039540375.1). Lineage (NCBI taxonomy): Bacteria > Pseudomonadati > Pseudomonadota > Betaproteobacteria > Burkholderiales > Comamonadaceae > Acidovorax > Acidovorax lacteus. The sequence continues at coordinate 51,780 of NZ_BAABEX010000001.1, read as the reverse complement.
CACCGCGGGCGTGGGCAGCAGCCACACGGCCTCGTGCCGCCACAGGTCGTCCAGAAAGAACTCGCCCAGCCCCTGCCGGTACAGGTGGCCCACGGCCGTGCCGCAGTCGTTGAGCTTGTGCACCACGCGCCAGGCCCCGTCGGGCGTGCGGTAGGCCCAGCCCAGGTGCGAATAGCGCAGGCCGTAGCGGGAGAGGTCTTGCCCGGCACGCGCCAGCAACACCACCTGCGCACCGCTGGCGGCGTGCTCGGCGTTCAGCGCCGCGGCCGTGCGCTCGGCCAACAGCATGCCGCGCTCGATGGTCTGGGGCGTGGGCTTGCGGGCCTCGCACGACCGCCCTGCGTGGGCGGGTGTGGCGGCGAGCATCACGGCGGCGATGGCGACCGCGCAGCCCAACCACAGGGCTCGGCCCCGGCCAGAGATGCCAAGCAAGGGCCGCCCCGCCGCGAAGGCATCGTCCCCCTTCCCGGAGCGCGCAGCGCGCAGAGAGAAGGGGGAAGCCGCGCAGCGGCTCAGGGGGATGTGCTTTACCTCGAGCAAGGGCCGCCCCGCAGTGAGGGCATCGTCCCCCTTCCCGAAGCGCGCAGCGTGCAGAGAGAAGGGGCTGAGGGCCGCGGCTCCAAGCCTGCCTGCGTAGGTTTGGACGTGCCCGAAGAGCCGCCCGCTCTGGGGGCGGTGCGGGGCCGCATCGAGGCTCACGGGGATATTCATCATGGTCACAGCCGCTCGTTGTGCAACAGGGCACGGCCCAGTGCGTTGGGAATGAAGGCAATCGCCTCGCCTGCGGCCGACAGGATCACGCCCGTACCGATGACGCTGCACGCCACCACCGTGCCCACGCCGTAGGCCGAGGCCGCCACGCCGCGGCCCGCGATCTCGACGCTCACACGGGCGCCGTCGGAGGCGCGCTCCAGCACCAGCACGGTGCCGGTGGCCGACGCTTCTACGGCCCGCACGGTGAGCACCGCACCGCCCACCGACAGCGCGGCGGGCAGGGCCACCACGGCACCGGCGGCGGTGGAACCCACGGCCGCCGCGCCCACCACCGAGGCCACGGGCAGCATGGACAGCATCAGCGAGGCCTCGCTCTGCGCCCGGGCCGGCAGGGCCACCAGGGCCGCGCCCAGGGCCAGCACCGCAGCGGTGGCGCGCAGGGCACGGGGCCCGGGCAGTTGGGACAAAGACAATTTCATGGTCGGTTTCTCCGTGGGCAGGATCAGAAAGTGACAGCAGGTCTCAGGTAGCAGGTAGCAGGTAGCAGGTGGGGGAACGTCCGCAGGCTGCATCAACGCTCGGCACCCACCGGCGCAGCCGGCTGGCTGGCGCTGGAAGCGGCATCGCGGCGGCCTTGCAGGCGGGCTTCGAGCAGGTCGGCCTCGTGGCGGTCGCGCAGCATCTTGGCCAGCGTGAAGGCGGTGGTGATCAGGTACAGCCAGCTCACGCCGAGGAAGGCCTTGTAGGTGACGTTGATGTCCATGCCCAGCAGGCCCCAGCCGGTCAGGCCCATGGCCACGGCAAAACCGCCCCAGACCACCAGCTTCCACATCGGGGTGTCGCCTGCCCCGCGGCGGGTGTGCTGGTTGTCGCGCACAAACTTGGCCAACACAAAGGCCGCCGACAGACAGAACACGTAGCCCATGACCATGAAGGCACGCTCCAGCTCGGCCCCCGGCAGCCAGGCCAGGCCCACGGCACACAAAAACACGGCGATGCCGAACGAGGCCCACACCTGGAACTGCCAGGCCCGGGTATCACGCTGAATCACGATGGGAGCAGGAGCAGAGGACATGATCGTCGCTTCGGGCCACCAGGGCCGCAGGGGTTGAACACGGAGCGAATGGTGCCCTCGCGCCCCCCGAAAGGCTGCATTGAAGCTGCAAAGTGGCGATCCAACGCACGAAAAGTATCACCATACGGTACTTTTTCACACCCAGCGCTCAGCAGGCGCGGGCGGCGTGGCACCGCCCCGTCCGCAAAAACCCTGCGGCGGCACCTGTGCGACAGCCGCGCTTCTCCGCCCTGCGCAGAATGCGCGGCACATCCACTTTCAGCCCGCGGGGCCCCTCATGACCAAAGCTTTTGACCTTGTTGTCCACGGTGCCACCGGCTTCACCGGCCGCCTGGTGGTCGAATACCTGCTGCAACGCTACCCGGCCGGCAGCGGTCTGCGCTGGGCCATGGGCGGGCGCAATGCCGAGAAGCTCGCAGCCGTGCGCGACGAACTCGGCGCACCGGCCGACACCCCCCTGGTGGTGACCGACACCACCGACCCAGCCAGCCTGCAGGCGCTGATGGATGCCACGCGCCTGGTGCTGACCACCGTGGGCCCGTACCAGCTGTATGGCAACGAACTCGTGGCCGCCTGCGCGAAGAGCGGCGTGGACTACGTGGACTTGTGCGGCGAGCCCGCCTGGATGCGCCAGATGATCGACGCGCACGAAGCCGCGGCCAAGGCCAGCGGTGCGCGCATCGTGTTCTCGTGCGGGTTTGACTCGATTCCGTTCGACATGGGCGTGTTCCTGCTGCAAAAGGAGTTCCGCCAGCGCTTTGGCCACGCCGCCAACCGCGTGCGCGGCCGGGTGCGCAAGATGAAGGGCACCTTCTCGGGCGGCACGGCCGCCAGCCTGAAGGCCACCATGGCCGCAGCCGCTACGCAGCCCGGCGTGCTCGATCTGCTCAAGAACCCGTTCTCGCTCACGCCCGGCTTTGAGGGGCCGCGCCAGCCGTCGGGCGCCAAGCCCATGGTGGACGACGCCCTGGGCACCGTGGGCGGTGAAGGCGTGTGGGTGGCCCCGTTCGTGATGGCCGCGATCAACACGCGCAACGTGCACCGCTCCAACCTGCTGCTGGGCCACGCCTACGGCAGCGACTTCGTGTACGACGAAATGCTCATCACCGGCCCCGGTGCCAAGGGCGAAGCCTTGGCCACGGCCGTGGCGGGCGACAAGTCGCTGGGCTCGGACAAAGGCCCCAAGCCGGGCGAAGGCCCCTCGCGCGAGGAGCGCGAGAACGGCTTTTACGACGTGCTCTTCCTGGGCAGCGACGACGCGGGCCACCAGCTGCGCGTGGGTGTGCAAGGCGACCGCGACCCAGGCTACGGCTCGACCTCCAAGATGATTGCCGAGGCCGCGGTGTGCCTGCTGCAAGACGCCCCGCAAACGCCCGGCGGCATCTGGACCCCGGCCCCAGCCCTGGGCGACGCGCTCATCGCACGCCTGCAGGCCCACGCTGGCCTGCGCTTTGGCGTGGAAGCTGCCTGACCTGGCCCCTGGGGCCTGCACGCGGCCGAACAGGGCGCACAAGGCCGCGTGCCCGGCCCCGAGCGGAGCGCTCGGGTCAGCCCGGGGCGGCTTCTGACAGCAAGGCGGGCGCAGACCGTCCGGAAACGCCCGCCCTGGCAGCCTCCACCCAAGCCCCTGCAGCGCCATCGGGCCGCCCCGCAAGCCGGAACACCGCCACGGCGGACACCAGCTGCTGCGCCTGGCTCTTCATGCTGTGTGCCGCAGCGGCCATCTGCTCGACCAGGGCCGCGTTCTGCTGGGTGGTTTGGTCCATGTGGCTGACCGCCTCACTGACCTGCGAAAGGCCCTCACTTTGCTCGGCGCTGGCAGCGCTGATTTCCCGCACGATGTCGGTCACACGCCGGATGGCCTGCACCACTTCCTCCATGGTGTGACCGGCCTGATCCACCTGGCTGGAGCCCTGCTCCACCCGGTGCACGCTGGCGGCAATGAGCTGCTTGATTTCCTTGGCCGCCTGGGCGGAGCGACCCGCGAGCGCCCGCACCTCGCTGGCCACCACGGCAAAACCGCGGCCCTGCTCGCCGGCGCGGGCCGCTTCGACGGCCGCGTTGAGGGCCAGAATGTTGGTCTGAAACGCAATGCCGTCGATCACGCCAATGATGTCGGCAATGCGCTGCGAACTGTCGTTGATCCCCTTCATGGTCTCCACCACCTGGGCCACCACCTGGCCACCCTGCAGCGCCACCGCATTGGCACGGTCTGCGAGCTGGCGGGCCGCCTGGGAGCTGTCTGCGTTCTGCCGCACCGTGGAGTCCAGCTCTTCCATGGACGCAGCCGTTTCCTCCAGCGCGCTGGCCTGCCGCTCGGTGCGGGCTGACAGATCCTGATTGCCCTGCGAAATCTCGGCCGTGGCGTCGGCCACCGTCTCCGAGCTGGCCCGCACCGTCGCCACGATGTCGGCAAGCCGGTGCCGCATGGTGTCCAGGGCCTCCAGCAGCTCCCCCATCTCATCCCGGCGCCCGGAATGCACCGGCGTCACCAGATCGCCTTGCGCAATCGCATGCGTGGCGCGCACAGCCTGCATCAGAGGCTGCGTGACCGAACGTGTGGCCAGGAAACCCAGCAGCAGGCCGGCCAGCAGGGCGCAGGCCCCGCTGACGCCCATCCAGACCAAGCCCGCGTTGGCACGGCTGGAGACGGCCTGCAGGTTGTCGTCCACCTGGTGCTCGATGGAGTCCACCAACTGGCCCAGCACGGCGCTGTAGCGCTGGATCATGGGGGCCAGCTCCGTGTCGACCGCTGCCCCCACGTCCTGACCGGCCTGCTTGGCCTTGACCAATTCGGCCCGCTTGGCGCGGTAGGCGTCGCGGATCTGGGTGGCCTCGGCAAACAGCTCGCGGTTGCGATCAGAGTCCAGCAGGCCTCGGATCTGCTCCAGCCGCTTGCTGGCGGCCTCCGAGACCGCCGCAATCTCCCGGCTTTGCTTCTCCACAAAGGCTAGATCGTTGCTCTTGAGGATGGCCTCCGTGCGCAGCCAGTTCATCTGGATGTCGTTTTCCCAGTTCTGCGCCAGCTCCATGCGGCGCATGTCCACCTTGGCCACCTGCTCGTTGCTGGAGCGCAAAGACAGAATGTTGACGGCGCCAATGGCCGCAATGACCGCGGTGAGCAACAGCACCACAACGAAAGATGCGCCCAGCCGGACGCCCAGCCTCAAGTCCACGATTCGCATACGCCCCCCTTGTGAAGAATGAACCATGCGGTCGCGTGCAGGGTGCGCAGCAAGGCGCCCCCGGCCCACGGCCACCCTCCGCCAACGCTCTGCCCGGGCCAGGCGGCTGCAGCCAGCCCTGACTTGCCCGCGCACGAGCACCTTCCACAATCGGCACATCTCCAGCGCAGCGGATGTTTGCGGCCCCATCGCGGCCACACCGTTACCGCACGTGGGCCAAGGGACACGCGAACCTGCTGCGTGGGATGCGTTTCGCTGGATTCATTTAACCGCTTCACCCCCTGATGTCCAAGCGGTTTCTGTGCAGCCGTCATCGTGTGGCCGCGGACACCGTCCGTGAGCCTGTGCACCACGGGCATGCAGCGCCACCGCCGTGGCGGGCCGCGCGGCCCGGCGTGCCCGCGCTTCAGGCCATGGACAGCGGCAGCTCGGTGGTCGACAGCACGTTGCGCAGCACCATGAACGAGCGGATCTGCCGCACGCCTGGCAGGTACAGCAACTGCTCGGCGTGCAGGCGGTTGAAGCTCTCGCTGTCGCGCGTGCGGATCAGCATGAAGTAGTCGAATTCGCCCGTGACCACGTGGCACTCCATGCAACCCGAGACTTTGGCAGCGGCCTTTTCAAACGCCGCGAACGACTCGGGCGTGGAGCGGTCGAGCACCACCCCGATCATCACCAGCATGCCCGCGCCCACGGCCTGCGGGTTGAGCAGTGCCACCACGCCCTGGATCAGCCCCAGGCGCTTGAGCCGCTCCACCCGCCGCAGGCAGGCGGGCGCACTCAGGTGCACCTTGGCCGCCAGGGCCACGTTCGACAGCGAGGCGTCGCGCTGCAACTGGCGCAGGATGGCGCGGTCGGTGCGGTCCAGCGCCTCGGCGGGCGCGGGGGGCTGTGCATCATTCGTGCGACGAACATTTGTTGCGGGCATGGAGTACTTCACGAAACATTGGTAATCAAAAAGATTATCCAGCTCGCTTCAGCACCGATCCATGCCGCTGCTTCGCAACCCTGTTGCGCACGGTTTTTCCTACGATCACTGCACCCTGTTGAGTGCAACCGACCCCGGAGAAACCGCCATGAACCTGCAGAAATTTGAACGCCATCCGCTGACCTTCGGCCCCTCGCCCATCACCCCGCTGCCGCGCCTGTCGGCCCACCTGGGCGGCAAGGTGCACCTGTATGCCAAGCGGGAGGACTGCAACTCGGGCCTGGCCTTTGGCGGCAACAAGACGCGCAAGCTCGAGTACCTGATTCCGGAGGCCCTCAAGGGCGGCTACGACACGCTGGTGTCGATTGGCGGCATCCAGTCGAACCAGACACGCCAGGTGGCGGCCGTGGCCGCGCACCTGGGCATGAAGTGCGTGCTGGTGCAGGAAAACTGGGTCAACTACTCCGACGCGGTGTACGACCGCGTGGGCAACATCGAGATGAGCCGCATCCTGGGCGCCGATGTGCGGCTGGACGCGGCGGGCTTTGACATCGGCATCCGCCCCAGCTGGGAGCAGGCCATGGAAGATGTGCGCAAAGCCGGCGGCAAGCCCTTCCCGATTCCGGCGGGCTGCTCCGAGCACCCGTACGGCGGCCTGGGCTTTGTGGGCTTTGCCGAGGAAGTGCGCGCGCAAGAAAAAGAACTGGGCTTCCAGTTCGACTACATCGTCGTGTGCTCCGTCACGGGCAGCACGCAGGCCGGCATGGTGGTGGGTTTTGCCGCCGATGGCCGGGCGCGCCGGGTGATCGGCATTGACGCCTCGGCCAAGCCCGAGAAAACGCACGCGCAGATCCTGCGCATCGCCCAGCACACCGCACAGCTCGTGGAACTGGGCCAGGCCATCACAGCCGAGGATGTGGTGCTGGACACGCGCTACGGCGGCCCCGAATACGGCCTGCCCAACGAGGGTACGCTCGAAGCCATCCGCCTGTGCGCGCGCCAGGAGGGCATGCTGACCGACCCGGTGTACGAGGGCAAGTCCATGCACGGCATGATCGACAAGGTGCGCAAGGGCGAATTCCCCGAGGGCTCTCGCGTGCTGTATGCGCACCTGGGAGGGGTGCCGGCGCTCAACGCCTACAGCTTTCTTTTTCGCAACGGCTGATGCCGCTGCGCCAGCCGCACGCCAGGCCCACCTGGAGTACCTGGCGCGGCTGTCGCTGATCTGAACCACCGCCGGGGCCCACGCCCCGGCAGCGCAGCCCCTCTCAGGCCTGCAGCAGCTGCGCCACCTGGGCGCGCAGGCGCTCGGGCTGCACTTCGCGCGGGGCCACGGGCGCGCCCACGTTCAGGCCCACACGGCTGAACATGCCGCGGCGGAAGGGGCGCACCATGGCCGTGCCCCGCTCCACGCGGCTGAAGAACGAGCCCCACAAGTTGGTCAGCGCCATCGGGATCACTGGAGCCTCGATGCCTTCGTCGCGTGCGCGGTCGAGGATCTTCATGATCCCGCCCTTGAACTCCTGCAACTGCCCGTCCTGGGTGATGCCGCCTTCGGGGAAGATGGCCAGCAGGTCGCCTTCGCGCAGCACCTGTGTGGCGCGCTCGAAAGCGGCCTCGTAGGTGGCGGCGTCTTCCTTGTAGGGCGCAATCGGAATGGCCTTGGCCAGGCGGAACAGCCAGCCCAGCACCGGCACTCGGAAGATGCGGTGGTCCATCACGAAGTAGATGGGCCGCGGGCTGGCGGCCATGAGCAGCACGGCATCGACAAAGCTCACATGGTTGCAGGCCAGGATGGCCGCGCCTTGGGCGGGCAGGTATTCGTCGCCCTGCACCTTGAAGCGGTACACGAAGCGCGACAGCACCCAGGCCACGAAGCGCAGCAGATATTCGGGCACCAGCAGGAAGATGTAGGCCGCCACCACAGCGTTGGCCAGGCCGGTGAACAGGAAGATCTGCGGCACCGAGAAGCCCGCCCCCAGCAGCGCCCCCGCGATCAGCGAGCTGGCGATCATGAACAGCGCGTTGAGGATGTTGTTGGCTGCAATGATGCGTGCGCGGTGCGTGGGCTGGGCGCGCATCTGGATCAGCGCGTACATGGGCACGCTGTACAGGCCGGCAAACAGCGCGAGCAGGCCCAGGTCCAGCATCACGCGCCAGTGCGCGCCCTCGGCCAGAAACGCGCCAATGCCCATGATTTCGGACGGCGGCAGCGCGCGCGAGGCGAAGTACAGGTCCACCGCGAACACGCTCATGCCAATCGCACCCAGCGGCACCAGGCCGATTTCGACATGGCGGCGCGAGAGCACCTCGCACAGCAGCGAGCCGATGCCGATGCCCACCGAGAACACCACGAGCAGCAGCGAGGCCACCTGCTCGTTGCCGTGCAGCACCTCTTTGGCAAAGCTCGGAAACTGGCTCAGGAACACCGCGCCGAAGAACCACATCCAGCTGATGCCCAGCAACGAGCGGAACACCACGATGTTCTCGTGCGCGAGCTTGAGGTTGCGCCAGGTTTCGGTGAAGGGGTTCCAGTTGATGGTCAGACCTGGATCGGTGGGCGGCAGCGAGGGGATGTAGCCCGACACCACGCGCCCCGCAATCGCCAGGCCCACGCAGGCAAAGCCCACATGGTGCGCGCCGATCTCGGGCACGGCAATGATCAGCCCGCCCGCCACGTTGCCCAGCAAAATGGCCACGAAGGTGCCCATCTCGACCATGCCGTTGCCGCCCGTGAGCTCGCGCTCGGTCAGCACCTGGGGCATGTAAGCAAACTTCACGGGGCCAAACAAGGTGGAGTGCAGGCCCATCAAAAAGGTGCAGGCCAGCAGCACCGGCACGTTCTGCGAGAAGAAGCCCCAGGCGGCAATCGCCATGATGGCCATCTCCAGCCGCTTCACGAACACGATCAGCCGGCGCTTGTCGTATTTGTCGGCCAGCTGACCGCTGGTGGCTGAGAACAGCAGGAACGGCAGGATGAACAGCGCCCCGATGACCAGCCCGGCCAGGGCGGGCGGCAGCCAGGCCACCTGGATCTGGTAGGTGACCATCACGGTGAACGCGAACTTGAACAGGTTGTCGTTGGCCGCGCCCGAAAACTGCGTCCAGAAGAACGGCGCAAAGCGGCGCTGGCCCAGCAGGGCGAACTGGTTCGGGTCTTCATGCCCGGCGGGCAGGGTCGAGTGTTGCGTCATGGATTTCCTCCTCGCGGGTCCGTTCGTCACAGGGGGGCTGTGCGGCGCAGGGGTGCGCGTTTCTCGGCCCAGGGCCGGGTCGGACGGTGCGCGCCATTGTCCACGCCCGCTGTGGCAGCGCCATGGCGGCGTGTCGCGCCTGCAACGCACACGGGCACCGCGGCCAGCGCGGCCACCGCATGCTTGAGGCTGTGGCCCGACACCCACTGGCCTGTGGCCTCGAACACCGCATGGTCGGCCATCTCCAGCAGCTTGGCCACGGCGTAGCAGGCGATCACGGCCGCCAGCGACAGCGCGGGCAGCCCCGCACGCGCCGGGCGCAGCGCCAGGCCCAGAAGCAAGGCCAGCCCGCCAAACTGCAGCAGCGCCCAGGGCAGCACGTTGCCCGCGGCGGCGTCCAGCCACGCGGCCAGCAGGCCTGCGGGCAGGGTGAGCGCGGCCAGGGCCACGCCGCTGCGCGCACTCACGCGGTGGGCGGCGGCCAGGCCCAGCAGGCCGGCAAAGGCCAGCGCCATGCCCGCACGGTCCCACAGCAGGCCGGCGGCGTCGGGCTGCAGGTGGTACCAGGCCGATCCAGCGGCCGTGGCCACGAGCCCTGTAAAGAACAGCCGCGCCAGCGCTGCGGGCACGGCCACGCCCCAGCCGCCCGGGCCGCGGCGCAGGCTCCACAGGCCCCACAGCCCGACCAGCGCAAACGGCAGGTTGGTGAGCACGTCCATCGCATGCGGCAGGCCGACCAGCGTGCGGGCGTCGGCGTACGGAGCCAGCAGCGCGCCGGGCGGCTGCCAGGCGGGCAGCAGGGCCGCGGCGGCCACCAGCAGCAGCACGGCCGCGGCCAGCAGGCGTTCGGGCAGCGTCCAGGCGGTGGTTGCCGGGGCTGCGGCTGGGCGCGGGGGCAGCACGGCACGGTGCAGGCTGGCGGGCTGCGGGATGCGCGGGCCGGGGCCAGACGACCGGTGGAGGCGGGAACAGGGGCGGGATTCGGGTGGCACAGCGGTCTCCTTGTGTGAAACGGGTTGCGCCGCAGTGTCGGCAGCCGCCGCCGCGCAAGTGCCGCCAAAGTGCAACAGGCGCTACCCAACGCACTGCGGGTATCGATAATCGATACCCATGAGCACCACCGCCGACCTCGTTGCCGCCCTCAAGAAGGAACTCAAGGCCGCCCAGATGACCTACGCCGACCTGGCCGAGGCCCTGGGCATGGCCGAGTCGAGCGTCAAGCGCATGCTGGCCAAGGGCGACATGCCGCTGTCGCGCATCGACGCCATCTGCCGCGCGCTGGCGCTGGACTTTGCCGACCTGGCGCGCCGCGTGGCCGACAGCCAGCCCCTGCTGCAGGAGCTGAGCCTGGAGCAGGAAAAGGCGGTGGTGGCCGACAAGAAGCTGATGCTCATGGCGATCTGCGTGCTCAGCCAGTGGACGCTGGAGCAGATCGTGGCCGCCTACCGGCTCAGCGAGGCCGAGGGCATCAAGTACCTGGCGCAGCTCGACCGCATCGGCATCATCGAACTCAAGCCGCTGAACCGCTACCGGCTCAAGCTCGCCAAAACCTTCCGCTGGCGGCCCCACGGGCCGATGATGACGTTCTTTCGCGAGCATGCGCTGCTCGACTACTTTGCCGGCGGCTTTGGCGGCCCGGGCGAAGGCGTGATGCTGGTGCACGGCTCGGTCAGCCGGGCGCTGGCGCCCTCGTTCCTTGAGCGCATGCAGCGCGTGGCGCAGGACTTTGCCCAGCAGCACCTGGCCGACCAGAAGGTGCCCGCCAGCGAGCGCGAGGGATACACCCTGCTGCTGGCCATGCGCAGCTGGGAGTTCGAAGTCTTCGAACACATGCGGCGCTGAGCGCGCAGGCGGCGCGCCCCGCACGCGGTGCCCACAGCCGGTGCCGACAGCCGCTGCGCCCCCCGGCGATGGCAGGCTCGGCCCGGACGTGCGCGTGTTCGTGTGCTCAGTCGTGCGCGGAGCTCGGGAGTTGCCGCACACCCACGGCCTTTGCTATTTATTTAATAGCTGCTCGTGCCTGATTTTGCTGGATCAGCGGCCAAAAACACCCTCAAAACATCCGCTCCAGGGCCCCAGCGCGCACCCTCAGGCCCCTGCAACGGTTGGGTTGACGCGAAAAAACGAAACCACTATTCTTTAAAACGCAATTCAGCGATTTTTAAAGATAGTCAATTGAAAACCACCCGCCAACAGCAAGACGCCACGCGCCGCCAGATTCTGGCCAGCGCGGTCGCGCTCATGACGCGCCAGGGCTACGACGGCACGACGATGAAAGACATCGCGCGCGCGGCGGGCATTGGCGACGCGACCATCTACAAGTACTTCCCGACCAAAGACCGGCTGGTGCTCGGCTACCTGGACGAGGTGGCCCACCAGGCAATTGCCGACACGCTGGCCACGCCCTGCTTTGCCGACTATCAGCTGCACGAACAGCTGCAGCGCCTGACCGATGCGGTGCTGGAGCGCCTCGAGCCTGACAAAGCCTTCGTGGCCGTGATCCGCGAGGTGACGCGCGCCGCGCCGCTGGCGCTGCTGGCAGGCCCGCTGCCGGGCCGCAGCGCGCTGCAGACGACCGTCACCGGCTTCATCCGCGAGGCGCAGGCGCGCGGCGAGCTGCCCTACCCGGGCTTCGAGGTGCTGGCCGGGGCGCTGTACGTGGACTTTCTGGCCGCCGTCATCGCGTACTGGATGGCCGACACCAGCCCCGAGACCAGCGACACCGCCCAACTGGTGGACCTGGCCTTGCAGGTGGGCGTGCTGGTGCTGCGCAGCGGCCTGCCGCACCGGCTGCTGGAGCTGGGCGGCTTCATGCTGCGCAGCCAGATGGTGCGGCTGCTGCAGCCCGGCGGCCACCTGCTGGGCCTGCTGCAGGGCGCACGCCAGCACTTCGGCGGCATGGCGGCGGGCTTTGCAACGCCGCAGGCCGGGGCACCGGCCCCTGCACCGGCCCGCAACGCCACCGACGCGCCCGCACCGCCCAAGCGCCGTCGGGCAGTCACCCCCCCTTCCGCACCCGCCGCCCGATCCGCGTCTGCACCCGACGGCGCCCCCACCCCGCCGCCCACCCGCCGCCCCCGCAGCCGAAAGACCGCCCCATGACCGCCACGCTCCACCCCAGCGCCCTGCCCCCGGTGCAGGCCGTGCCCGTGCCGCCGGGCACCGTGATTTACCAGGCCACGGCTGGTGCCCAGTTTGCGGACGCTTACCTGGTGGCCGACCAGCACCCGGCGCGCACGCCGCTGCAGGCCTGGCTGGATGTGGCGCAGCGCACGCCCGCCTGGGTGCGCGGGCTCATGTGGGTGCGCAACAAGGCGGTGCGGCTGGTGGGCCTCAAAGACCTGGGCCAGCTGCAGGACGGCCACCCGCCCGCCAGCGGCCGCGCGCTGCACGACGCGCGCAGCTACCGCGTGGGCGACCGCGTGGGGATCTTCCGCATCCGGCACCTGAGCGACACCGAGGTGGTGATGGGCCAGGACGACCGGCACCTCGATGTGCAGGTCTCCATCAGCAAACACCACGCGCCCGACAGCCCGCCCACGGTGGTGCTCAGCACCGTGGTGCACATCCACAACGCGCTGGGCCATGCGTACATGGCGGTGGTCACGCCTTTTCACCGCGTGATTGCACGGGGCACGGCGCAGCGCGTGGCCGCCTATGGACGGCGCTGACGCACCGCGCACCGGCAAGCTTGCGCGCGGAGCCATCACGGGGCTTGCGGCAGCGCGCATCGGCCTGGCCACGCTGGGCCACCGCACGCGCACCGCCACACCGGCCGAGCAGGCGGCGCACGAGGCGGCGCTCGGCCGCATCCTGTTTGGCGCGCTCGGGCAACTGCGCGGCTCGGCGCTCAAGGTGTCGCAGCTGCTGGCCATGCACCCGCAACTGCTGCCCGAAGGCGTGCGCAACGAACTTGCGCGCGCGCACTACCAGGCACCGGCGCTTAGCCGCGCAGTGGTGGGCCGCGTGTTCCGCCAGGCCTTCGGGCAGGAGCCCCAAGCGCTGTTCACGCACTTCGAGCCCACGGCCTTTGCCGCAGCCAGCCTGGGCCAGGTGCATCGCGCCGAGCTGGCCGGCCATGGCACCGTGGCCGTGAAAGTGCAGTACCCGGGCATGGCCGGCACCATTGCCAGCGACATGCAGCTGCTGCGCACCGCGCTGCGCGCACTGGCCCACACCGATCTGCCCCTGCCCTCTGGCACCGTGCTCGATGGCGTGGTAGCCGAGATCGAATCCACGCTGCGCCGCGAGCTGGACTACCGGCACGAGGCCGAGCAGCAGCAGTGGTTTGCCACGCACGCAGCGCAGCCCGGCGTGGTCATCGCGCAGCCCATCCTGTCGCACACCCGTGCGCAGGTCCTCACGCAGCCGTTCTTGCCGGGCCAGCCGCTGGCCCAGTGGCTGGCCACCCAACCGGCCCAGGCCTTGCGCGACCAGGCGGGCCAGCACCTGTGGGACTGGACGCTGCACTGCATGTTCGGCCTGGGCAGCATCCATGCCGACCCGCATCCTGGCAACTTTCTGTTCGCGGCCGACGGCACGGTGGGCGTGCTCGACTTTGGCTGCACGCGCGCGCTGTCGGGCCCGTTCCGCGCGCAGGTGCGCTCGGCCTGGTCGGCCCTGCTGCGGCCCGCGGCCGCCCCCGACCGCGACGCCCAGGTGCTGGCGGCCTACCAGGCCTTGGGCCTGGTCTCGGCCGACCTGCCGCTGCCCACCTACCGCAGCGCATGCGCGCCGGTGCTGGCGCCCATGCAGGCCTGGCAGCTCGAACCCTTCACGCAGCCCGTGTTCGACTTCGCCACCAAAACCCCGCCGCCACTGACCGAGCCAGCCCACCAGCGCGTACTGGGCCGCTATCTGCAGCAGGTGCCGGGCGAGATGCCGGCCTTTGAGCGCACCTGGATGGGGCTCATGCACCTGCTCACGCTGCTGGGTGCGCGGGTGCGCACGCGCCACGCGCACTGGCTGCACACCGACGCCTCGTCCGTTCCCACCGTGGAGTCCTCCCCATGAATCCTGTTGTCCACCGCGCCCCCCCTGCGCTTCGCTTTCGCTGGAAAGGCCCATGGCTGATCGCCGTGGCCGCGCTGCACAGCGTTTATGCCGCCATCGTGTTCATGCCGCAATGGCGCGACATGGCCGCGCAGGGCGTCATCGCAAGCGTGGGAGCCGATCCGATGCTGGGCGCCGTGGCGTGGTTCGCCCTGTTCGGCGCGTTGCTGGCCCTGCTGGGATGGGTCGTGCTGTGGGCCGAGCGCCACGCGCCCGAAGCCAGCCTGCAACGCCCGCTGGGTTGGGGCTTGTTGGCTCTGACGGGGATGGGCATCGCACTGATGCCGGATTCCGGTCTGTGGCTGCTGCTGCCCCCGGCGCTGGCCCTGAGCCGCAGCGCGGACGCGCGCACTGCACCTACCCGGGAGCGGGCATGAACACGGCTTTGCTCTGGGCCGCAGTCGGCCTCGTCCTCGTCGGCATCGTGCACTCGGTGCTGGGTGAAGTGCTGATCTTCCGCGCGCTGCGCACGCGCGGCATCGTGCCCACCACGGCGCAGCCGCTGCTGCGCGAGCGACAGCTGCGCATTGTCTGGGCCACTTGGCATCTGGTATCGGTACTGGGCTGGCTGCTGGCAGCGCTGCTCTGGCGACTGGCTGCCGAACCACCGCAAGCCCCGCTGGTGGTCTGGACGGCGCACGCCACTGGCGCTGCCGTGGCTGCGTGCGGGCTGCTGGTGCTGTATGCCACCCGAGCGCGGCACCCGGCCTGGGCGGTGCTGCTGGGCATTGCAGGGCTGCTGTGGTGGCGCTGACGGGGCGGTCGCCCCGATGGCCTGCATCAGCTTTTATTGCGGTGCATTAGCACGCTGATGCACCCCGCAGCAGGGCGGCAGGGCCTAGACTGCGGCACTGCAGGAGAGCAGGTGCGGCCCGCCGCATCTCACCGAAGGCGCAAACTCCCATACACGCTCAGGTTCCGTACTGCACCCAACACATTGCCGTCTGGAGAGCCGCCACCGTGCGTGGCGCACCGAAGGAGCAAGCCGTGGCCCATGCGGGGCCTGCGGTGAATCTCTCAGGTACCAAGGACAGGGGGAGCGGCAGCTGGCTGGCACGCCCGCTGCACGCTATCGATTTGATAGCTGCTCGTGCTTGCCTGCCCAGCACGAGACCCCTGAAAGGCTCCCATCATGCGCATCGCCGTTCTCGGCGCCGGTCTGCTCGGCGTCACCTCTGCCCACTACCTGCAGCAACTCGGCCACGAGGTCACCGTCATCGACCGCCAGGCCACGCCCGGCGCGGAAACCAGCTTTGCCAACGGCGGGCAGATTTCGGTGAGCCACGCCGAACCCTGGGCCAACCCGAGCGCGCCGCTCAAGGTGCTGCAGTGGCTGGGCCAGGAAGATGCGCCGCTGCTGTTCCGCCTGCGGGCCGATCTGCGCCAATGGCTCTGGGGCCTGTCCTTCCTGCGCAACTGCACGCCGGGCCGCACGCGCCACAACATCGAGCAGATCGTGCGCCTGGGCACCTACAGCCGCGCGTCGCTGCAGCAATTGCGCGCTGCCACCGGCCTGCAGTACGACCAGCGCACGCAGGGCATCCTGCACTTCTATACCAACCAGAAGGAATTTGAAGGTGCGCTGGCCCCGGCCGAGCAGATGCGCGCGCTGGGCTGCGAGCGCCGCGTGATCTCGGCCGACGAGGCCGTGCAAATCGAGCCTGCGCTGGCCGCGATCCGCCCGCAGCTGGCCGGAGCGACCTTCACGGCCGAAGACGAATCGGGCGATGCCAACCAGTTCGTGCGCGGCCTGGCCGCGGTGTGCGAACAGGCGGGCGTGCGCTTCCGCCTGGGCCACCACATCACGGCGCTGCGCACCACAGGCACGGGGGCCGACCGCCGCATCGACCATGTGGAAGTGACCAACGCCGAGGGCCGCTTCGAGCGCATCCAGGCCGACGCCTATGTGCTCGCGCTGGGCTCGTTCAGCCCACTGCTGGCCGCGCCGCTGGGGCTGGGCCTGCCGATCTACCCGGCCAAGGGCTATTCGGTGACCATGCCGGTGATCGACCCCTCGCGCGCCTACGAAGTGAGCCTGACCGACGACGAGTTCAAGCTCGTGTTCTCGCGCTACACCAGCGAGCGCGGCGACCGCATGCGCATTGCAGGCACGGCCGAGCTCAACGGCTACGACCGCCACCTCAACACCGTACGCTGCGAGGCCATTGTGCGCCGCGTACAGCAGCTCTTTCCGGGCGCGGCGGACGCCTCGCAAGCGCAGTTCTGGACGGGCCTGCGCCCGGCCACGCCCAGCAACGTGCCGCTGATTGGCCAGAGCCGCGTGGGCAACCTGTACCTGAACACCGGCCACGGCACGCTGGGCTGGACGCACGCTTGCGGCTCGGGCCGCGCGCTGGCCGACATCATCAGCGGCCGCGTGCCCGAGGTGGACTTTGCGTTTCTGGGCGGCGTGCAGGGCCGTCCGGTGCACACGCTGGGCACGCCCGCGCGCGCGGCGGGCTGAGGCCTGGGCACGCTGCCATGTCGCAGCGTGTTGCGCCGTGAGCAAATGTAAAAGCCGCTGGCAACACGCAACACCCGTATGCACGCTACAAGGACCTCGGGCATAGTCCTTCCCGTCAGAGGGAAATGACGAGAAGCGCTCACGGGCCTGCGGCATGGACGTCTGCTGCGGTGTGCGTGCGTGGTGCCTGAGGGGCACCGGCGCGCACGCCTACAGCGTGTCCAGCCTGTGGCCCGCAAGGCGGCGCATTCGATCCTGCGCAGCGCAGTGGAGGCGGTCCGGTTCGTGGCAACGGGTCCAACGGTCGCGGCGAGCACGAGCAAAGACTTGGCCGGCGTGATGCAGGCCACGCGCGGCGCAGGATTCGGCGCGCACACCGGCCTGGCGCTTGCAGCATCGGCGACCTGCCCGGTTCACCGGCTGGCCTACGGCCCCGCCCGGCCCGTGGCGGCTCACCGCCCCGGCACCCACACTGGACCAAAGCCCCATCCGCAACCACTGCACAGTGCAGCGCGGTGGGTGCCAAGGCACAGCCGCAGCCACCGCGGGGGCTGTGGGCGTTGCGCACACGGCTTGGGGGCTGCCCCCAAGCTGCCTCAAACCCTGGGAGTGACTGCGTGGTGCGCCCCTGGACTGCGCGCAGGGGGGGTCAGACCTCGGCCGCAGCGTCGTCCACAAACACCGTGAGCACGCCGGTGTAGCCGTACAGGTGCTGGTGGGCGATCTCGCCGCCCGCAAAAAAGCCGACCAGGGGCACGTCGCCCAGCGCATGGCGCACGATTTGCAGCTCAGCACTCGGGCCGCCGAAGTGCGGGCCGCCACGGCCCGAACAGCTCACGTACACCGCGCCACAAATGCGTCGCCCCTGCGGAGACTGCTGCACCCCGGGCGGCGCGCCCACGTCGGCCGCGGGGACGGCCAGCAGTTCTTCGGGCTCCAGCTCTTCGCGGATTTCGGCGCAGATGCGCATCAGGTCGGCCCGCGCAGCGGCCACGTTGCGCTGGCAGAAGGTCAGGCGCATGCCTGGCTGCACATGGTCGGCCAGGGCCACGCCGCGGCGCGCGCCGTCCAGGCCAATGATGTGGCGCACGCGGGTGTCGGTGCCAAAGTGCCCGGTGCGGCGCGCGGGTGCGTCGGCCATGGCTGGCGCATCGGCCAGGCCTGCCAGCGTGGCGCGCACCTTGCGCAGCGCAGGCTGCGGGTCGCCGTCGAGCGAGACATCGAGCGTGCGCAGCAGCACGTCGAGTGCGGGATCGCCATCGAGTGCCAGCACCACGTTGTCGTGCGCGGCGGTGACGGTGTGCTCGGCCCCCACCGGCTGGCACCCCTGCGTGACGCGGGAGAGCAGCGCCACGTCGCGCGCAAAGGCCACGCCCGACAGGCCGCCCGCAAACACGCCGCTGGCCGCGCCCTGCCCACGCAGGTTGCCGTTACCCGCCACCGCAAACTGCACGCTTGCGCCGCGGCTGGCGGCCAGGCCGCCAAACAGGTAGCCGGTGTCGGTGCGCGCGGCCATCTCGTCAATCAGCTCGGCCAGATCGGGCGTGTGTCCGTCGGCATGCAGCAGTGCCGTGTGCGCGGCAAAGCCGCCCGCGTGGGCAGCAGGCAGCGGAGACACCCCCGAGAACACGCGGTACTGGTGCGCGGGCACATCCAGCAGCAGCACCGACAGCGCGGGCTCGTCAAAGTATTCGGCGTTGTTGGCGCACACGCCCACGCCCACGGTGCCACTCCAGTCGGTCACCTCGGGCAGCTCGGCCGACAGGCTGTCGAGCACCGCGGCCGCTTCGGCGGCGTAGTGGTCGGTGATGTAGAGCAGACCCAGGCTGGGAGCGCTCGCGTACTGCGGCAGCGCCATCTGGGCGCGCAGTTGCGCCACCACCAGGGCCAGCGCCATGCGCCACTGCGGATGGGTGGCGTGGGCGCTCGGAAACAGTTTCATGCGTCAGGACTCCTGGCCGGGCGCGCGGCGCTCAGCCGCTGGTGCGCCGCCGCGGGGCAGCGGCCTTGCGCGGGGTGCTGGAGGCGGCTTTCTTGCGCGGCGCTGCCGGGGCCTTGGCTGCGGGCTTGGCGCTGGCGGCGGCCTTGGGCGCTTTGGCCGCCTTGGCCACGGCCTTGCCCGCAAACTGGCTGGCCATACCGGTGGCGGTCTTGAGGGCTTCTTTGGCCAGACCGGTGGCCATGTTGCGCGTGGTGTCGATGGCGGTCTGCCGCGCCGCGTCCTTCATGGCGCTGGCGGCAATCTGCTGGAACTGGCTGGTGAGCGAACCCCACCACTGCATCGGGTCCACCACCTGCGCGGGCTCGGCCTTGGCGGCTGTGCGGGACTTTTTGGCGGGGGTCTTCTTGGCAGGGGCCGCCTCGGGTTCGGCCTCGGTCTGGCCCATGCCAGTCACACGCGATGCCACGCCAGCCACGGCCTCGGCGGCGCTGCTGACGGTGTCGGCCGCCTTGTGCACGCCGCCGATCACGGCGTCGGCCGTCTTGAGCTTGAAGGCGTTGGCCACGTCGCCCATGCTGAAGTTCATGCCCTTGAGCGTGGCCAGGGTCATCTTCTGGACTTCCAGCGCCTGGATGGTGGCGGCCAGCGCGCGGGAGTTCTGCTCCAGCCAGAACTGCACGGCCTTGAGTTCTTCGATGCGCTTTTCCAGCTCTTCGACGTTGATGGTGGGGGCCACCCAGTGCGAGAGGTTCGGCAGTTGCGGAATGTTCTGGCTTGCGCCCTTGGCCAGGTTCTGCAAGAAGTCGAATCCGGGCACGAATTTGCCGAAACCGAAGGAGGATGTATCGCTCATGGTCGCTCCGCGAGGGGGGTGGCTGGGACGGTTCGCCACAGCTTACCCCAAGGCCGCGGGGGCGCGAAGCGGGCCAACCCTGCGCGGCATGCCCCGTCGCACGGCGCACCGCCGCAGCCCACCAGGACGCTTGCGGCGGTGGCGCGGGGCGAAGGCGATCAGTGGCGGTGCTTGTCCATCTGCGAGCCCGCGCCCGAATGGCCGTGCCCGTGGCCATGTCCGGCAGCAGCGCCGCCCGGCGCGGCGGTGAGCACCGGCACCTGCAGGGCCAGCGTGCTCTCAGCGCCCTTGGCGTCGCGCAGGCGCAGCGTCAGGGGCACGGTGCTGTCCTTGGCCAGCGGAGCCTTCAGGTCGAGCAGCATCACGTGGTAGCCGCCGGGCTTGAGTTCCACCGGCTTGCCTGCGGGCAACTCCAGCGCGGGGATGGCACGCATCTTCATCACGTCGCCTTCCATCTTCATCTCGTGCACTTCGGTCACACCGGCCACGGGCGACTGCGCGCCCACGAGCTGCGCGCCCTGCGGGGCCGTAATCTTCATGAATGCGCCGGTGCCTTTCTGGCCCTGCACGGTGGCGCGCACCCAGGCGCCTTCGACCTGGGCCACGGGGGCAGCGGCCGGGGCGGCGGTCTGGGCGATGGCCACCGACAGGCTGGCACTGGCGGCCAGCGCCAGCGCGGCGCGGGCGAGGATGCGGCGGGTCGGACGGGAAAGAGGGTTCATGGCAACAGGCTCCTGATCAACAACACAAACATGGGGGTGGCGGCCACCGGCGGCACCGGGCATGGCCCGATGGACCGCTCACGGGCCGCAGGGTTCAACGGAGATGGACGGGCGGTCTGCGCGCGGGGCTGGCCCTCAGTGGGCATGCCCACCGGCCGCGCCCGCGGGCATCACCTCCAGCGCCGCGGCGGGGGACTTCAGGTCGTGCAGCTTCTGGCCTGCGCGCGGCACCTCGGTCCAGTCGTGGCGGCCACTTTCGCAGACCTGGCGCACCGGCCAGTACAGCATGCCCGGCTGCGCGGGCGTGGTGGCCACGAGCACAAACTCGTCGTAGTGGGCATGGGCCAGCATGTCCTCGGGCGTGCGGGCGGTCCAGGTCACGCGCACCACGTCTTCGCGCACTTCGCGGCCATGGCTGGTGTACGGCTGGGCCAGCGGCGCGCGGTCGATGCGCAGCGTCCAGCCCGGCTTGGGCATGGGGCGCGCACCGCGCATGCCCGCCGGAATGTCCACCGACACTTCACGCGTGGGCGAGCCGCTGCAGCCGTGGCCGACCTTGAAGGTGGCCTTGTAGCTGCTGGCCGCCGGGGCCACCTGGTATTCGAGCACCACGTGGGCATGGGCAGTACCAAAACCGGCCAGAGCCGAGCAAAGTAGAGCACAAGCAGCTACGTTTTTGATAGCAAAAGAAGGCATGGATAGGTCTTTCTCGAATCGTGTGGGCGTTACAGATCCACCTTCAGCTCGGCCATGTAGGTGCGTTGCGGGTAGGGGTGGAAGTTCCAGAACTGGTAGTTGTTCAGGTTGTCGATGCCCACGGCGGCACTGACCTGCCGTGTGATCTGGTAGCGCACGCGCACATCGGTGGTGAAGTAGCGGCTCGCGCCCTGGTAGGCAAAACCGTTCACGTCGGTGTTGTCGAGCGTGCTGTACTGCCGACCGCTGTAGCGTGCGCCCAGGGTGTACGACCATTTGTCGTCGGGCCGGTAGGTGGCCACGGCAGTGGCGCGCCACTCGGGGATGCGCGGCTGCCATTTGCCCACGCTGGCGGGGAACTTGTCGTTCTTCGTGATCTTGGAGTCCGTCCAGGTCAGGCTGCCCCCCAGCTCCAGGCCGCGCACAAAAACGTTGGCGGCCTGGTACGACAGCTCAATGCCCTTGGTGCGGATGGCGTCCACGTTCTGCACGTTGGTCACGTTGGGAGTGACGAGCACATTGGTCTGCGAGTACAGCGCATCTTGGGTGCGCTCGAAAAACGCCGTCAGGCGCAGCAAGCCATTGCCCAGGTCGCGCTCGGCGGTCAGCTCGGTGGTCCAGCTCTTTTCGGGCTTCAGGTTGGGGTCGTTGTTGATGAGCGTGCCGTTGGCGTTGATGCCGCCCTGGTACAGCTCGGACACCGTGGGCATGCGCACGGCACGGCCGGTGGAGGCCTTGAGCACCCACAGGTCGCTGGCCTGGTAGGCCACCGCCGCCTTGGGCGAGAGATACGTCTCGTTGCGCTCGCCGTGGTTCACCGTGGTGGTGGCGTTGGCCGTCTGGCCGTTGCTGGCGCTCCAGCGCTCGGCGCGGGCGCCCAGCACCGCCTTCCACTTCGGCGCGATCTTCCAGGTGTCTTGCGCCCACAGGCCCAGCAGTTGGGTATCGCCGCTGAAGGCCTGGTTGCGGGCACCGGCACCACCGCTGATCCAGTTCGTCGTGGCGTTCTCGATGGTGCGCAGCCGGTAGCTGTCGCGCTGCAGACCAAAGTCCACAATGTGCGCGCCCTGCAGGCCATCGGGGCGCCAGGTGCCCTTGACGGCCAGGGTGTTCCAGCCCGTGCCCTTGTTGTTGACGATGCGCCCGGCCCCACCATTGAGCGCCGCCGGCAGTGCCACGGTGGCGGCGCGCAGGGTGTCGGTCTGGTAGTCGTACAGGCTGGCGGCCACTTCCCAATCGAACACGCCCTTGGTATGGCTCTTGACCGACAGCCCGTGCATGAAGTGCGTGATGTCTTCATTGGAGACGTTGAAGTCGCTGGGCGCGAGCGTGAACGAGCGGCCGTTGATGTTCACGGTGCCGCTGTAAACGGCATTGCCATTCGCATCGCGCAGGTAGCTGGTGGGCCGCCCTTCGGATTGGTTGTGCCACCAGCCCAGGGTGTAGGCGGCCCGCACCGTGGGCGAGACGTCGTAGGCGATCTTGGCCTTGATGTGGTCTTGCTGCGTGCGGTACTGCGTGGCGGTGCCCAGCAAGTACCAAGGCTGGTTGCTGCGGTTGGGCTGCAGCACCGCTCCCGTGACCGGCGTGCCCGCGCTGCCCAGCGCACCCGCCGACACCAGGCGGGTCGGAAAGACCATCGGCTGGCCCTCGCTGTCGGTCTTCTGGAAGTTCAGGAACCACGACCAGTCCCCCGAACGGTTGCCCACCGAGGTGCTGATCTGGTGGCCGCCGTAGGTGGCCTGGGTGTTGTAGAGATCAAAGGGCTGGTGCTGCACGCTGACCTTGCCGTGCGCCTCGAACTGCGTGGGCATGCGCGTGACGTAGTCCACCACCGCGCCCACCGAATTGCCCGCATACGCGGCCGAGAACGGGCCGTAGAGCACGTCCACGCGCTCGATCTCTTCGGGCGTGACGAGCATCCAGCGCGGCGCATTGGTGGGGCCGTTGCCCAGGTAGTTGGAGAGCAGGATGCCGTCGGCAAACACCATGGACCGCGCCGGGTTGCCCGTGCCCGAGGCGCGGGTGGACAGCACGGCGTGGTTGTAGTCGCCGATGTAGCGCTTGCGCACCAGCAGGCTGGGCAGGTACTTGAGCGCGTCCTCGCTGTCGGTGGCGTTAATGGCGTGCGTGATCTGCTCGCGCGTCACACCCTCGATGGTGGTGGGGATCTGCGTGGGCAGCGAGGTGGGCCGCCCGCCGCTGACGGTGACCATGCCCAGTTCGCGCACCGGGGCGGTGGCGGCTTCAGGCGCAGAGGCCGGAGCGGTGTCGGCTGCGCCCGCGGCAGTGCCGGAGGGGGAGGTGACGGTGGCCGCGGCCGCCGGGGTAGCGGCCTGGGCGATCTCGGTCGCCAGGGTCTGGGCGGCGGCCGGAATGGCGGCCAGCGCTGCGCAGGCCGCAGCCAGGGAAAGGGGTTTCAGGTGCATGGGCACTCCTCAGGGTGCGGGTGCTGCGGCGTACGCCAGGCCCGGCCCGGTGCCTGCGGCGCTGCGCCACGGGCTTCGGCACGGCCTGCGCAGGGCGCAGCGTCGCGAAATCCACATCAAAACAGCCGCTCGTGCCGATATATCAAGCACGAGCAGCTATCAAATCAATAGCAGATTTAGAGGAACGATGGTGGCCCGCGCGGCGGCAGCGGCGCACCGATGCGCCCGGCAATGTGCGCTGCGGCAATCGTGCCCAGCGCATGGGCCAGGGGGTGGGGCGGCGGCACGGCCGCCACGGTGGCGGGCGGCGGTGCGCCCAGGTGCACGCACAGCGGGCAGTCCAGCGTGTGGCTACCCAGTTCCTGCGCGCCATCGTCGGTCTTGACGATGAGCTTGATCGCGCCCGAGCCCGAGCAGACCAGCTCCATGGCCTGCGGATGCACAAGCGGCGAGGCCACGGCCACGCCCAGCGACAGCGCAAACCAGGCCAGCACCAGGCGGGCAAGGAAGCGGATTCGGGCAAGCGGCGGCATGGGGCGCGATTGTAGGGGCACCCGCGCAACGGCCGGTGCAGTGCGCTGGATGCCCCCGCGCAACGGGGGCCGTCATGCAGGTGACGGCTCCGCCCGCCCGGGGCACCTAGCATGCGCACACCCCATCCAACGAAGGAGACCCACCATGCTGACGCTCTGCGGCTTTTCGGCCAGCAATTACTACAACAAGGTCAAGCTGGCCCTGCTCGAGAAAGGCGTGCCCTTCGAGGAGCGCCAGGTCTGGACGGACGAAACCGACCTGGCCGCCTCGCCCCTGGGCAAGGTGCCCTACCTCATCACGCCCGAGGGGCCGCTGTGCGAATCGGCTGTGATGCTTGAATACATCGAGCAGGCCTACCCGCAGGTGCCGCTGCTGCCGCCTGCGCCGTACGCCGCGGCCAAGGTGCGCGAGCTGCACCTGTTCCTCGACCTGCACCTGGAGCTGGTGGCGCGCAACCTCTACCCGCAGGCGTTTTTTGGCGGCACGGTGAGCGAAGGCGTGCGCCAGAAGGTGGGCGCGCAGCTCGAAAAGAACGTGGCCGCGTTTGCACGCCTGGCCCGCTGGGACACGCCCTTCATCGCGGGCGAACAGTTCACGCTGGCCGACTGCGCGGCCATCACGCACCTGCCGCTGGTGGCCTCGGCCTCGCGCATCGTGTGCGGGCGCGACGTGCTGGCCGATCTGCCCGCTGCCGACTACCTGGCCCGCATGGCCCAGCGGCCGCTGGTGCAACGCATCCAGGCCGACCGCAAGGCGAGCCTGGCGCTGATGATGGCGCGCTACGCGCCCAAGAAAGACTGATGTAGCGGCTGCACGGCGTCGGCCTCAGCGCGCCTCAAAGCACATCAAAGCGCGGCGGCCGCTTCTCGCGCAGCGCAGCCACGCCCTCGCGCGCCTCGGGGTCGGCAAAGCCCAGGAATTCGAGCGCCAGCGAGGCCTCGAATACCGGCGCGGCCTGCAGCCACCACTGGTTGAGCGCGAGCTTGGTCGCACGGATCGCACCCTGCGCGCCCTCGGCCAGCCGGTCGGCCACGGCGTAGGCGCGCGGTAGCAGTTCGGCTTCGTCCACCGCCAGCGACACCAGGCCGATGCGCTCGGCCTCCTCGCCGGTCAGCGGTTCGCACAGCAGCAGGTGGTACTTGGCCTTGGCCATGCCACACAGCAGCGGCCACACCAGGGCCGCATGGTCGCCCGCCGCCACCCCCAGGCGCGTGTGGCCGTCCACAATGCGCGCCTGCCGCGCCGCCACCGACACATCGGCCAGCATCCCGGCCACCAGGCCCGCACCCACCGCCGGGCCGTGGATCGCCGAAACGATGGGCACCTCGCAATGCAGGAGCTGGTAGACCAGGTCGCGCGCCTCGCGGCACACGCGGCGTCGCGCCTGGGCATCGCGCGTGAGGTCTTCCACCATGGCCAGGTCGCCCCCGCCGGAAAAGCCCTGCCCCTCGCCACGCAGCACCACGGCGCGCACGCCCGGGTCGTCGGCCACGTCCCGCCAGATGTGGCACAGCTCGCGGTGACCCACATGCCCGGCCGTGGGCAGCTTGCCGTTGAGCGCCCGCATCTGCACATCGAGCACCCGGCCCTGCGGGCCACGGCGGCTGATGCGCAGCGTGGTGTAGGCCGCATAGCGCGCGTCCAGGGCGGCCCGCACTGCGGCGTCATTGGCGACCGGGCTGGAAGGCGGGCTGGAAGGGGCATCGGCGTTCATGGACAGGCTCCGAAGGGGCGTACGGCGTATCGCGTACGGCCATTCTGCGCACGGCGTGTGGGCTAGGCCCGCTCCGTTGCGACTCTTGAGCTACGTCAACGCCCACCCGGGGCTGCAGGCGGATGATGAAGCCATGGACCCGACGCTTCGGGTCCGCCGGAATCCCGCCCGATTGCACTGGAGCCCCCCATGGACCGCACCACCGCCGCCCCCTACGAACAGCAATTGCGCACGCAGCAGGCTGCGCTGCTCACCCAGATCGCCGCACAGCGCGGTGGCACCATCGGCCGCGCCGAGGCCGCTGCCGAGCACTTTGCCGGAGCCCAGGAATCGCAGGCGCAAATGCTCACCGCGCGCGATCTGGAATTCGCCATCGACGAGCACGAAACCGCGCACCTCACGCAGATCGACGCCGCGCTGCAGCGGATTGCCGCAGGCACCTATGGCGAATGCGTGGACTGCGGGGCCGACATTGCCCCCGCGCGCTTGCAGGCCACGCCCGAGGCGGCCCGCTGCCTGGGCTGCCAGGAAGCCGCCGAGCGCCCACACCTGCAGCACGCCTGATCGCACCAGGCCCGCTCCAACCCTGTATCAACCCACGAAAGAGAACCGTATGAGCACTTTCCACGCCGTGGTCTGGATGGACCATTCCGACGCCCACGTTCTGATGTTCGACCGCGAGCACGTCGAGTCCCAGCGCGTGCATTCGCGCAGCCACCACAAGCACCAGGGCAAGTCGGGCGACCACGCCGCGTTTTTTGGTGATGTGGCCAAGGCGCTGGCCGGCACGCACGAGGTGCTGCTGACCGGCCCGGGCCTGGCCCGCAACCAGTTCCGCGACTGGTGCGCAAGCCACCAGCCCGCTGTGGCCAAGACGGTGGTGGACTCTCTGCCCGCCGACCACCCGACCGACGCGCAGCTCGTGGCCATGGCACGCCAGTTCTTCCGCAAGTTCGACAACATGGCGGCCGACCCGTCCATGGCCTGACGCGCGAGCGCCTGTGGCCCTCAGGCGCGGGGAATGCCCCCAGCGCGCCGGGCCACGGCACGGCTGCTATGCTGGCCCGCATGCGCAGCCTGTTCCACCTGGCGTTCCACGTCACAGACCTCGAATCCACCCGCCGCTTCTACCGCGACGTGCTGGGCTGCACCGAAGGGCGCAGCACCGACACCTGGGTGGATTTCGACTTTTTCGGCCACCAGATCTCCGCCCACCTGGGCACACCGTTCCCCACGGCCGCCACCGGCCTGGTGGGAAATCACCGCGTTCCCATGCCGCACTTCGGCGCCATTCTGGAACTGCCGCAATGGCAGGCCCTGGCGCAACGTCTGCAGCACGCAGGCGTGGCGTTCGAGATGCCGCCGCAGGTCCGCTTCGCCGGCCAACCCGGAGAGCAGTGGACCATGTTCTTCCACGACCCCAGCGGCAACCCGATCGAGATCAAGGGCTTCGCGTCCCTGGCCCAGGTGTACGAGCATTGAGCGGGGTGTGGCGTGCGCTGCACGCCACCGCCCAGGGCTCGCCTTATTTGCGGGCCAGCGCCATCGAACCCAACGCGAACACCGAGTTCGGCACGCCCGGACGCAGGCGAACAGCGCGCGGCGCTGCCGTGGCCTGGGCTGGCTCTGGCGCTTCGGCCTGGCGCGCGCGGTGCTGCATCACCAGATCGTGCAGCGTGACCGACTGCAGGTATTCGATAGCGCGGGCGTGGAAGGCCGTCCACAGCTCGCCCGTGGCCTCGCGCGCGGCTGCGCGCTCGGTGCCCAGTTCGTCGCCGTTCAGCGTTTCCACAGCCAGCACGATGTCGGCGGCCGAGATCTGCGCGAGCGGGCGGGCCAGCGTGTATCCGCCGCCCGGGCCGCGCGTGCTCTCGATCAGACCGGCTTTGCGCAGGGCGCTGAACAGCTGCTCCAGGTACGACAGCGAGATGCGCTGGCGCGCGCTGATGGCCGACAGCGCGACGGGGCGCAGTTGCTGGTGCAGCGCCAGGTCCGTCATCGCAGAGACGGCCAACTGTCCTCGGGTGGTGATGCGCATGGTGCTTCCTTTCGGCGGTTCTTCTTCACGGAATCCCAGGCTTTGCAAGCCACGCCTGGGGGCATGGGCTCGACTGTAGGGCCGATGACGCTTCTATTTATTCGATTTATCGTCATCAACAATTCCGTTTTTTCGAAGTCTCACCACCTCAGGCGCACACGGAGCGCGTTCGACCTGGGCCATGCAGTGCGGCCTAGGGGCGGCGGCCGGCCTGCCCCCCCTCCCAGCGGGGCAGGCCCGCCGGGCCGTTCGCTCAAATGCTGCGCGCGGGCAGCACCTCACCCGCGCAGGCGCCAAAGCCAATGCGCGCGGCCCCCGAGCGCTCGCACCAACCGCGCAGCGTGACGCGGTCACCGTCTTCCAGGAACACGCGCTGCTCGCCGTCCGGCAGCTGCAGCGGCTGCTTGCCGCCCAGGGTGAGCTCAATCAGCGCCCCGGCTTGGTCCAGCGTGGGGCCCGACAGGGTGCCAGTGCCCAGCAGGTCGCCCGGCTGCAGGTTGCAGCCGTTGACGGTGTGGTGCGTCACCATCTGCGCGAGCGTCCAGTAGGCATGGCGGTAGCTGGTGCGGCAGATGGTCGCATCGGCCGCCCCAGCGCTGCGCATGCGCGGCGTGGACAGGTCCACCTGCAGCTGGATGTCGAACGCACCTGCGGCCCGGTTGTGGGCCGACTCCAGGTAGGGCAGCGGCTGCGGATGGTCCTGCGGCCGGTCCCAGGCCGTGCGGTAGGGCGCAAGCGCCTCCATCGTCACCACCCAGGGGGATACGGTGGTGGCAAAGTTCTTCGACAGGAAGGGGCCGAGCGGCTGGTATTCCCAGCCCTGCAGGTCCCGCGCCGACCAGTCATTCAGCAGGCACAGGCCAAACACATGGTCCTCGGCGGCGTCCAGCGGCACGGGCTCGCCCAGCGCGTTGCCGGCGCCGATGAACACGCCCAGCTCCAGCTCGATGTCGAGCCGTCGGCTCGCTCCGAACTGCGGCTGCGCCGAGCCCGGCGGCATGGATTGCCCCACCGGCCGCCGAAAGCTCTGGCCCGACACCACCACGCTGGAGGCGCGGCCGTGGTAGCCGATCGGCACCCACTGGTAGTTGGGCAGCAGCGGCTGGTCGGGTCGGAACTGGCGGCCGATGTTGGTCGCGTGGTGGATGGATGTGTAGAAGTCGGTGTAGTCGCCAATCCGGGCGGGCACGTCGTATTCGGCGTCGGCCTGGGGCACGAGATCGGCCGGGGTGACGGCCTGCTGGGCTGCGCCTTCGCGCAGGGCGTCGAACAGCGCGCGGCGCAGGGCCGATGCCGCTTCGGAGCCGAGCGCCATCAGCGCGTTGAGGCGGCTGTCGGCTGCCGCGGCCTGGAGCGCCTGCGCGGCGTTGCCATGCCAGGGCGCGCGTGCAGCCACGGCGCGCAAGTCCACAATCTGGTCGCCAATCGCCACGCCCAGCCGCCAGCGGGCGGCGTCCTCTCCACGGCGGCGAAACACCGCATAGGGCAGGTTCTGGATCGGAAAGTCGGTGCCTTCGGCCTGTGCCGACGCCACCCAGCTGCGTGCAGACGGATCGTGGGTCGCGTTCAGAGCAATGGTGTGCATGCGCGCTCCTCAGTGGTCCGCGCTGCCGTCGTGCATCCAGGCCGCATGCGTGGGCGCGCGGCGCGTGGCCGCCCATTCGTTGAGCATGTCCCACTTCACTTCGTCCAGGCGCGCATACATCTCAGGGGTGCCGCAGTCGGCGGCCAGCTCCAGGCGGTGTCCGTTGGGGTCGAAGAAATAGATGCTCTTGAAGATCGTGTGGTTGGTCGGGCCCACCACTTCGATGCCACTGGCCTCCAGACGCGCCTTGACTTCCAGCAAGCGATCGACCGAATCGACCTTGAGCGCCAAATGCTGCACCCAGGCTGGGGTGTTGCGGTCACGGTCCATGGGCGGCTGGCTCGGCAGCTCAAAGAACGCGAGGATGTTGCCCTGGCCTGCGTCGAGGAACACATGCATGTACGGATCGGGGGCCTTGGTCGAAGGCACCTCGTTCTCGGCGATGGCGAGCACGAACTTCATGTCGAGGTGCTTTTGGTACCACTCGACGGTTTCTTTGGCATCGCGGCAGCGGTACGCCACGTGGTGGATCTGCTGGATCAGCATGGGAGTCTCCTTGGGGGGTGAAGGATGGGTGCGGGGAATGGGGAAAGTCGGACGGGTCAACCCGGGTCGGTGGGCTGCTCTGGCGCTGCGCCCTGCGCGTGCGCAATCAGCCGGTCGAACATCTGGCTGAGCAGGCGCTGTTCATCGGCCGCGAGGCAGCCGAAGATGTCGGCATTGCGCTGCGCGACCACGGCCATGGTCTGGTCAAACAGCGCTTGCCCCGCAGCGGTCAGCGTGAGCACGACGCCCCGGCCGTCGTCTGGGCTGTCGCTTTTGCGTACCCAGCCCTGATCCACCAGAAACTGCGCGGCGCGGCTGGCCTGGCCTTTGTTGAGGTTGCCCATCTGCGCCAGCCGGTTGATCGACAAGGGCTGGAAGCTGCCGATCGTCGTCAGGCATCGCGCATCGCTGAGGGTGAGCCCGGTGGCATCCAGGTAAGCGCGCTGGCTTTGCAGGTCGGTGAGCTTGTGCAGCTGGTGCAGCCGGTAGGTGAGCATGCGCTCCAGCGGCGGCCTGGTGTGGATGGACATCAGCGCCCCCCTCGGTGCAGCAGCGCTCTGCGCTCCAAGCGATGCGGAGCACACCTGCCGACGGAATTGGTTGAAACGCGGGTATGGCCCGCGAGTAGTCGTCCCCGCAGGCGGGCGACGCGGCCTTCCGTGGCTGCGCAAGGGCCCGTGCCCAGGGATGGCCCACCGCGCGTCAGGGCGACACAAGCCCGCCAACTCGCCCGCACACGGCATTGCGCCTCGCGAGTCCAGGGTGGCGGCGACGGTTGTGGCGTGAAGTGCGACAAGGGTCTGCAAGGCATGGGGCGCTTGGAAGGATCTGAGCAGGGAGGTACAGCGGCAAAGACCGTCCACCGGCAGGCAGTTGGCGCGATGCGGCACGGGACGTAGGCCAAATTCTGGCCCATTTAGTTGCTAGCGCAACCAATGGTATTCCCTAGTGGTTGCGAACGCAACCTTTGAGTTCCATGGCCAAGTTGTCAGCGGCCAGTGACAGCGGGTGATTCAAGGCGGAGACGGTGGGCCACTCGACTGCCCGAATGCCGCGGCGGCGCGGGCTACCGAGCCTTGGACCCGTGGCGAAGGCTGCGCTCGGAGTCCATGGCAGCTGGTGCTGTGGCGGGTGATGAAGGCCCGTTCTTCCACGCTACAAGCCGAATAGGGACGGCATGGCCAATTTGAGTGTTTGTGCTTATCAGCGCGTCACTTCTTGCTACAAATAGCATAGCAACGCCTACCAAGACCATCGACTCAAAGGCCAGAGGGTATGCCGCCGAAACGTTGTCGACTCCAGCGGAGCGCAATGCCCTTCGCCACACGGGCTGCGCTTACACGGGGGCCGCTGTCCGGGTCGCCGCCGGCACGCGGCTGTGAAAGTGCATCGCTCCATCGCGCGCAGATGAAATCTGCCACTCGACGAAACCGCCTGGAGCTCCCGTTGGGAGCGCGGCCCTTGCGAGCGGAACGCAGGCGATCCTGATTTGGCGCCTGCACACCGCCGCCCCCAGGGCGCATAAGCACCTCACCATGCACCCCATGCAAGGGGACACGGAGGCGGCTCAACCAGGGCGATAGCAACAAAAAAGCCCGCTATAAGCGGGCTTTTGGGTCAGCATATGCTGAAATTTGGTTGCGCGAGAAGGATTTGAACCTCCGACCTTTGGGTTATGAGCCCAACGAGCTACCAGACTGCTCCATCGCGCGGTAGACGGAAATTATAGCTTATTTCGCAGCTTCTGCGCCAGCTTCAGCAGAAGTTTCTGCGGCCGGACGATCCACCAGCTCGACGAGCGCCATGGGGGCGTTGTCGCCCACGCGGAAGCCCATCTTCAGGATGCGCGTGTAACCACCCGGGCGGGTTGCGAAACGCGGGCCCAGGTCGTTGAACAGCTTGGTCACGCTGTCGCGGTCGCGCAGGCGGTTGAAAGCCAGACGGCGATTGGCCACCGAATCCACCTTGGCCAGGGTGATCATGGGCTCGATCACGCGGCGCAGTTCCTTGGCCTTGGGAACGGTGGTCTTGATGACCTCGTGCTCGATGAGCGAGTTCATCATGTTCTGCAGCATCGCGAGGCGGTGCGAGCTGGTGCGGTTCAGTTTGCGAAGGCCGTGTCCGTGGCGCATGGTGCTATTCCTTGAATGTTGTTGGTACGCGCAGCCGTGTCAGGTACTGCGCGTTGCACGGGTTGGAAAACTCTCGATTGTACTGCTCAGCGCTTGTCGAGGCCGGCCGGTGGCCAGTTCTCAAGCTTCATGCCCAGGGTCAGGCCGCGCGAAGCAAGCACTTCCTTGATCTCGTTGAGCGACTTGCGGCCCAGGTTCGGGGTCTTGAGCAGCTCGTTTTCGGTGCGCTGGATCAGGTCACCGATGTAGTAGATGTTCTCGGCCTTGAGGCAGTTGGCCGAGCGCACGGTGAGTTCGAGCTCGTCGACCGGGCGCAGCAGGATCGGGTCGAACGTGGCCGCACCGCGGGAGCCGCTGGGAGCGTCGAAAGCCGCGAGTTCACCGCCTTCGAGCTGGGCGAATACAGCCAGTTGTTCTACCAGGATCTTGGCCGAAGCGCGCACAGCGTCTTCTGCGGTGATCGCACCGTTGGTCTCGATCTCGACCACCAGCTTGTCCAGGTCAGTGCGCTGCTCCACGCGAGCGCTTTCGACGGTGTAGCTCACGCGCTTGACCGGGGAGAACGATGCGTCGAGGACGATGCGGCCAATCGACTTGGTGCTCTCGTCCGCGTAGCGGCGCACGTTGCCGGGCACGTAGCCACGGCCCTTCTCGACCTTGATTTGCATGTCGAGCTTGCCGCCTTGCGACAGATGCGCGATGACGTGGTCCGGGTTGACGATCTCCACATCGTGGGGCGTTTGGATGTCACGTGCCGTGACGACACCTTCACCATCCTTGCGCAGGCTCAGCGTCACTTCGTCGCGGTTGTGGAGCTTGAACACCACACCCTTGAGGTTCAGCAGGATGTTGACTACGTCCTCCTGGACGCCGTCGATCGACGA
Organism: Acidovorax lacteus; assembly: GCF_039540375.1. Classification (NCBI taxonomy): domain Bacteria; kingdom Pseudomonadati; phylum Pseudomonadota; class Betaproteobacteria; order Burkholderiales; family Comamonadaceae; genus Acidovorax; species Acidovorax lacteus. Next base: position 19,093 of record NZ_BAABEX010000001.1, on the reverse strand, counting down.
ATACTCGTGCAGCACGCCCGCAATCGTGACTTCGGTCGCTGCGTAACCCACCATCGACGACAGCAGGACACGGCGCAAAGCATTGCCCAGCGTGTGGCCATATCCGCGCTCGAAGGGCTCCAATGCGACCTTGGCACGGTTGTGGCCAAGCTGTTCGACATTGATCGCCTTGGGTTTCAGCAAATTGGTTTGCATTCAGACTTCCTCTCAATACCCCCGGCTCGTTACACCGGTAAGGCTGGTGAAGCGCCTAAACCGCGATGCAACGCGGTTTAGGGACATGGGACTGGGTTGCGCAGCGGGGCGCAGACGATTAACGCGAGTACAGTTCGACGATCAGCGATTCGTTGATGTCAGCACCGAATTCATCGCGGTCCGGCGTCTTCTTGAACACGCCTTCAGCCTTGTCGGCGTTCACTTCCACCCACGCCGGCATGCCAACTTGGGCCGCCAGTTGGAGGGCTTCGACGATACGGGCCTGCTTCTTCGACTTTTCGCGCACAGCCACGACGTCGCCGGCCTTGACCAGGAACGAAGGGATGTTGACCGATTGACCGTTCACCGTGATCGCCTTGTGCGACACAAGCTGACGCGCTTCTGCACGGGTCGAACCGAAGCCCATACGGTACACCACGTTGTCCAGACGCGATTCAAGCAACGTCAGCAGGTTGGCACCCGTGTTGCCCTTGCGGCGCTCGGCCTCTTCGAAGTAGCGGCGGAACTGCTTTTCCAGCACGCCGTACATGCGCTTGACCTTCTGCTTTTCACGCAGTTGCAGACCATAGTCAGAGGTGCGCGCACCCGAGGTGCGGCCGTGCTGACCAGGCTTGGAATCGAACTTCGACTTGTCAGCGATCGAGCGGCGAGCGCTCTTCAGAAACAGGTCGGTGCCTTCGCGGCGGGAGAGTTTGGCCTTGGGGCCGAGATAACGTGCCACTTGATTTCCTTTGTGTCATCTAACGCACCGAAATGCGCGAGCCACCGTGCGCTCGCAAACGAACACCGGTGGCGGTGGTCTTCAGAAAAAGTCAGATACGACGGCGCTTTTGCGGACGGCAGCCGTTGTGGGGAACCGGCGTCACATCGGAAATCGACGTGATGCGGATGCCCAGGGCGCCGAGAGCGCGCACCGACGACTCGCGACCAGGGCCCGGACCCTTGATTTCAACGTCGAGGTTCTTGATGCCCTGCTCAATCGCAGCGCGACCGGCCACTTCGGAAGCGACCTGTGCCGCGAACGGCGTGGACTTGCGCGAGCCCTTGAAACCCTGACCGCCCGACGAAGCCCAGGACAGAGCGTTGCCCTGGCGGTCGGTGATCGTGATGATCGTGTTATTGAACGAAGCGTGCACGTGGGCAATGCCGTCCGACACGTTCTTGCGGACCTTCTTGCGTACGCGCTGGGCTGCGTTATTGGCAGGAGACTTGGCCATGGTGATCTCTCAATCTCTTTACTTCTTCAATGCAGCAGCGCCCTTGCGCGGACCCTTGCGGGTGCGGGCATTGGTACGCGTGCGCTGACCGCGCATCGGCAGACCGCGGCGGTGGCGGAAGCCACGGTAGCAACCGATATCCATCAGTCGCTTGATGTTCATCGTCGTCTCGCGGCGCAGGTCACCTTCGATGGTGAACTGGGCGATCTGGTCGCGGATCTTTTCCAGATCGCCATCGGTCAGGTCCTTGACCTTCTTCGAGTAGGCGATGCCGCAGGCTTCGCAGATCTTGCGTGCGCGGGTGCGACCGATGCCATAAATGGCGGTCAGGCCGATCTCAGCGTGCTGATGCGGCGGAATGTTGATGCCAGCAATACGTGCCATATGCGTCCTCTAATACTTTCCGATCAACCTTGACGCTGCTTGTGGCGCAGGTCCGTGCAGATCACGCGCACCACACCCTTGCGGCGGATGATCTTGCAGTTGCGGCAGATTTTTTTGACCGAAGCCGAAACTCTCATTGCATTCTCCTAAAACTCTTGGCGCTGTCACGGCCTGTGGCGCGGACTGCCTTCACTGTCTGTCTGTGCCCTCGAAGCGTTCCAGGGCGCCTGGTTTGTCGTGAACGCTGGTCAAGCCAGCGTCCGGTCCTGTTGCTTCAAGCTCCCGGAGTGGCCTTGAAGTTGGCCTTCTTCAGCAACGACTCGTATTGCTGAGACATCAGGTAGTTTTGCACCTGCGCCATGAAGTCCATCGTCACCACCACGATGATCAGCAGCGAAGTCCCACCGAAGTAGAACGGGACGTTGTACTTCAGGATCAGGAACTCCGGCAGCAGGCACACGAACGTGATGTACACCGCACCCGCGAGCGTCAGGCGCACCAGGATCTTGTCGATATACCGCGCGGTCTGATCGCCCGGACGGATGCCCGGGATGAACGCTCCGCTCTTCTTCAGGTTGTCTGCAGTTTCCCTGCTGTTGAACACCAAGGCCGTGTAGAAGAAGCAGAAGAACACGATAGCAGCGGCATAGAACATCACATAGATCGGCTGACCAGGGGTCAGGGCCGATGCGATGTCCTTGAGCCAGCGCATCGACTCACCAGCGCTGAACCAATTCACCACCGTCGCGGGCAGCAGAATGATCGACGATGCGAAGATCGGCGGGATCACCCCGGCCATGTTGAGCTTCAGCGGCAGGTGGGACGACTGTCCACCATACACCTTGTTGCCCACCTGGCGCCGCGCATAGTTCACGAGGATCTTGCGCTGGCCACGCTCGACGAACACGACGAAGTAGGTCACCAGCACCACCAGCAGCACGATGAACAGGGACGCGAGAATGCTCATAGCACCCGTGCGCACCAGCTCCAGCAATCCACCGATGGAGCCCGGAAGACCCGCGGCAATGCCCGCGAAGATCAGAATCGAGATGCCGTTGCCCAGACCGCGCTCAGTGATCTGCTCACCCAGCCACATCAGGAACATCGTGCCAGCCGTCAAGCTGACCACCGCCGTGAGACGGAACCCGAAACCGGGGCTCAGCACCAGTCCGGCGGAGCTTTCCAGCGCAACAGCAATGCCAAGCGACTGGAAAATTGCCAAGCCCAACGTGCCATAGCGCGTGTACTGGGTGATCTTGCGACGCCCAGCCTCTCCTTCCTTCTTCAGCTGCTCAAACGTGGGAACCACGTACGTCATCAGCTGCATGATGATCGATGCCGAGATGTACGGCATGATCCCCAGAGCGAACACCGTGAAGCGGGACAGCGCGCCACCCGAGAACATGTTGAACAGGTTCAGGATGCCGCCCTGCTGGCTGTTGAACAGCTGCTGCAGTTGCACCGGATCAATGCCCGGCACCGGGATGTGAGCCCCGATGCGGTACACGACCAAGGCCAGCAGCAGGAACACCAGCCGGCGACGCAGGTCGCCGAATTTCCCGGTCTTCGCGATTTGAGCCGCGCTAGTAGCCACGGATGCCTTTCAGTACGTGCGTGTCAGGCCAGGCTGCCGCCAGCCGCTTCGATCGCAGCCTTGGCACCCGCGGTTGCACCGATGCCCGTGAGCTTCACGGCCTTGGTGATTTCACCGCTCTTGATGACCTTCACGACCTTGGCGAGCTCGCCCACCAGACCGGCCTGCTTGAGCGCCAGCAGATCCACCTCGGCCAGGCCGAGTTGATCGAGCGCCTTCAGGGACACTTCGGCGTTGAACTTGAGCAGGTGCGACTTGAAGCCACGCTTGGGCAAGCGACGCTGCAGCGGCATTTGGCCGCCTTCGAAGCCCACCTTGTGGTAGCCGCCCGAACGGGACTTCTGACCCTTGTGACCACGGCCAGCGGTCTTGCCCAGGCCGGAGCCAATGCCACGGCCTACGCGGCGCTTGGCATGCTTGGCGCCTTCTGCGGGCTTGATGCTATTGAGTTCCATGATCGTTCTCTCAGAGGACTTTGACCAGATAGCTGATCTTGTTAATCATGCCGCGCACTTCGGGGGTGTCCCGCAGTTCGCTCACGCTGTTGAGCTTGCGCAGGCCCAGGCCACGCACGGTGGCACGGTGCGACACCTTGGTGCCGATCGGGCTGCGAACCAGCTGCACCTTGATGGTTTGTTGCGTCGTCATTGGATGCATTCCTTCAAGCGAACAGGTCTTCGACCGACTTGCCGCGCTTGGCCGCCACTTCCGCAGGGGTGGTGGATTTGGCCAGAGCGTCGAACGTGGCGCGAACCATGTTGTAGGGGTTGGACGAGCCATGGCTCTTGGCCACAACGTCGGTCACACCCAGCACTTCAAACACAGCACGCATCGGGCCGCCGGCGATGATGCCGGTACCCTTGGGGGCCGGAGCCATCATCACGGTGGCAGCGCCATGGTGGCCCGTCACGTTATGGTGGATCGTGCCGTTCTTCAGCGACACTTTGATCATGTTGCGACGGGCTTCTTCCATCGCCTTTTGCACAGCCGCCGGCACTTCCTTGGACTTGCCCTTGCCCATGCCCACGCGGCCGTCACCGTCGCCAACCACCGTCAGTGCAGCGAAGCCCAGAATGCGGCCACCCTTCACAACTTTGGTCACGCGGTTGACCGCGATCATTTTTTCGCGCAGACCGTCGTCACGACCTTCGTCTTGCACCTTGGGTTGAAATTTCGCCATTTTCAATTCGCTCCGCTTAGAACTGCAGACCGGCTTCGCGGGCCGCTTCGGCCAGCGCCTTCACGCGGCCGTGGTAGGCAAAGCCAGCGCGGTCGAAGGCCACCTTCTCAATGCCGGCAGCCTTGGCTTTCTCGGCGATGCGCTTGCCAATGATCTGGGCTGCAGCGGCGTTGCCACCCTTGCCCGAACCACCGAGCGACTGGCGCACTTCGGCTTCGGCCGTGGACGCACTGGCCAGCACCTTGTTGCCGTCGCCGGAGATCACGGTGGCGTAGATGTGCAGGTTGGTACGATTGACCGTCAGACGGGCAATGCCTTGCTGGGCAATGCGAATGCGGGTCTGACGCGAACGACGGAGACGCTGCTCTTTCTTGTTCAGCATGTTGCAGCTCCTTATTTCTTCTTGGTCTCTTTGATCGTGATCGTCTCATCCGCATAACGGATGCCCTTGCCCTTGTAAGGCTCGGGAGGACGGATCGCACGGATCTCAGCAGCGACCTGGCCCACGCGCTGACGATCAGCACCCTTGATCACCACTTCCGTCGGCGTCGGAGTTGCCACGGTGATACCGGCAGGCATTTCGATGTTCACGGGGTGGGAGAAACCCACTGCCAGGTTCAGCTTAGAACCCGAAGCCTGGGCCTTGTAGCCCACACCGACCAGGTTCAGCTTCTTTTCGAAGCCCTTGCTGACGCCCAGCACCATGTTGTTGACCAGCTGGCGCAGCGTACCCGTCATGGCATTGGCTTCACGCGAGTCGTTGGCAGGCTGGAACGACAGCTTGCCTTCGGCGTTGCTCACCTTCACCAGGGCGTTTTGCGACAGGTTCAGGGTACCGCCGGCACCCTTGACACTGATCTGATCTTCCTTGATCGACACATCCACGCCAGCGGGGATGGTCACAGGCATTTTTCCTACTCGGGACATTTCAGACTCTCCTCAATGCCACGCGTCAGGCGACGTAGCAAAGCACTTCACCGCCCACACCGGAGGCGCGCGCCTTGCGGTCGGTCATCACGCCCTTGGGGGTCGTGACGATGGCCACGCCCAGACCGTTCATGACCTGGGGAATGGAATCACGGCCCTTGTAGACACGCAGGCCAGGCCGGCTCACGCGCTCAATGCGCTCGATCACGGGGCGACCGGCGTAGTACTTCAGGGTGATTTCGAGTTCGGACTTACCGTCTTCGGTCTTGACCTGGAAGCCGTCGATATAGCCCTCGTCCTTCAGGACCTGGGCGATTGCGACCTTGACCTTCGAGGAAGGCACCTGCACCGTGGCCTTCGAGACCATCTGCGCGTTGCGGATGCGGGTCAGCAGGTCGGCGATGGGATCACTCATGCTCATGTTGTATCTCTCCTGCCTGCTTACCAGCTGGCCTTGGTGACACCGGGGATGTCGCCGTTGAAAGCCATTTCACGCACCTTGGCGCGGGCCAGACCGAATTGGCGGAAGGTGCCACGGGGACGGCCCGTGATTTCGCAACGGTTGCGCTGGCGCGTGGGGTTCGCGTTGCGCGGCAGCTTCTGCAGACCGAGGCGAGCGGCTTCACGCTCTTCGTCGCTGCGCTTGGCATCGCCCGCGATGGCCTTCAGCTCAGCGTACTTAGCTGCGTACTTGGCGACCAGTTTTTCGCGCTTCAGTTCGCGCTGGATCAAAGCTACTTTAGCCATGTAGCACCTCAGTTCTTGAACGGGAAACGGAAACCAGCCAACAGGGCCTTGGCTTCTTCGTCGGTCTTAGCTGTCGTCGTGATGCTGATGTTCAGACCACGCAGCGCATCCACCTTGTCGTACTCGATTTCCGGGAAGATGATCTGTTCTTTGACGCCGATGTTGTAGTTGCCACGACCGTCGAAAGCGCGACCCGAGATACCACGGAAGTCACGCACGCGGGGCAGCGCCACGGTGACGAAACGGTCCAGGAATTCGTACATACGCACGCCGCGCAGCGTGACCATACAGCCGATGGCCTGGCCTTCACGGATCTTGAAGCCGGCGATAGCCTTCTTGGCCTTGGTCACCACGGGCTTCTGGCCGGCGATCTTCGTCAGATCGGCCACGGCGTTGTCCATGACCTTCTTGTCCGACACCGCCTCGCTCACGCCCATGTTCAGCGTGATCTTGGTCAGACGCGGAACCTCCATGGGGGAGGTGTAGCCGAACTTCTGGGTGAGTTCGGGAACGATCTTTTCGCGGTAGTGTTGTTGGAGTCGTGCCATGTTTGCTCCTTAGCCCGCCTTGATTTCAGCGCCGCTCGACTTGAACACGCGAACACGCGTACCGTCGGCCTGCACCTTGATGCCCACGCGATCGGCCTTGCCGGTGGCGGGGTTGAAGATCGCCACATTCGACTGGTGGATAGGCATGGCCTTTTCGACGATGCCGCCGGTCGTACCCTTCATCGGGTTCGGCTTGGTGTGCTTCTTGACGAGGTTGATACCCTCGATGACCACATGCGTGTCGTCCTTGCGCAGCGTGACGGTGCCACGCTTGCCCTTGTCACGGCCGGTCAGCACGATGACTTCGTCGCCCTTGCGAATCTTGTTCATGGCGCGTCCTCAGAGAACTTCAGGAGCCAGGGACACGATCTTCATGAACTTCTCGGTACGCAGTTCACGCGTCACGGGTCCAAAGATACGGGTGCCAATCGGCTCCAACTTTGCATTCAGCAACACGGCTGCGTTGCCATCGAATTTGACGAGGGAGCCGTCGCCGCGACGAATGCCCTTCGCCGTGCGCACCACCACCGCGTTATAAACCTCGCCCTTCTTGACGCGGCCGCGCGGAGCAGCTTCCTTGATGCTCACCTTGATGATGTCGCCCACGCTTGCATAGCGGCGCTTGGAACCACCCAGCACCTTGATGCAAAGGACGGACTTCGCGCCGGTGTTGTCGGCGACCTCTAACCGAGATTCTGTCTGGATCATTTCAATATTCCCAACTTGCACCAGCAGGATCTTCAGCCCCAGAGTCTTCTCAAGGGCCGCTGTCACAGCCAGTCAGTCTTGGGCCCGTCGTCCGCGCTGCAAACCATTTGCAACGCTTCCCGCTGGGCAGAAACCTCGCGCATGAAACGCGAAGCCGCCTAGTGTCTCACTAACAGACTGCGTTGTCAACTGCCTGGGTGCTTTGCCTTGACTTGGGAGGTCTCGCCGCATGGGCTGCCTGATGGGATGGGACGTACAGCGCGGAATGCCCGCACCAGCGCGAGCCACCCAGAGCACGCCCGCAGACCATGCAGAAGGCTGCCCCCTCAGGCCGGAAGGGTCTGGTAACTGCGCGCCAGCGCCTCGAAGGCCGCGAGCGCCGGGTCGCCGCCGGTTTCAGCCGCCACGATGGCGGCTACGGCGGGCGCAGCGGCGTGCGCGGCCAGGGCGTCGAGGAACAGCAGGCGTGAGCGCCGCGCCAGAACGTCTTCGACGGTGCGCGCGTATTCATGCCGCACGGCGAAGCGCACCATGGCTTCGCTCAGGCCCGGGGCCAACCAATGCTCGGCACCGGGCAGCGCTCGCACCTGCGGGGCTTCGCTTCCGTACGAATGCCAGCCCTGGGCGTCGGCCATGCTGTGCTGCACCGGGCCCTCCGGTGCGCCCACCAGTGGCAGGCGCACAGTCACGCCTTCGGGCTTGGCCGGCAGCAGGCCAGCGTCGAAGCATTTGCGCAGCACGTCTTCAGCCATGGCACGGTAGGTGGTCCACTTGCCGCCGGTGACGGTGACGAGGCCGCTGCGGCTGACGAGCACGGTATGCTCCCGGCTCAGGCCCTTGGTGTTCTCGCCGTCGTCGCCGGAGGGCTTGACCAGCGGCCGCAGGCCTACCCAGATGCTGCGCACATCTTCGCGACGCGGTGCGCGGCGCAGATAGCGGGCCGACTCTTCCAGAATGAAGCGCAACTCTTCGGCAAAAGGCTGCGGCTCGGCGACGATGTCCTGGCGCGGGCTATCGGTGGTGCCGAGGATGAGCTTGCCCAGCCAGGGCACGGCAAACAGCACGCGGCCATCGGCCGTCTTGGGCACCATGAGCGCATGGTCGCTGGGCAGGAAGTCGCGGTCCACCACGATGTGCACGCCTTGGCTGGGCGCAACGATGGGCTTGGCCGGACGCCCCAGGGCCGCGTTGTCCATCTGGCGGAAGGTGTCTACCCAGACCCCGGTGGCGTTGACCACCGAGCGGGCACGCACCCGGTATTGCTGTCCGGTTTCGGCGTCTTCGCAGACGAATCCGGCCACACGACCCTCTTCGTGCACCAGCTCGCGCACCGGGCAGTGGTTGACCACCAGTGCACCGTGGCGCGCGGCCGTGCGCGCCAGCGCCAAGGCGAGGCGGGCGTCGTCGAACTGCCCGTCCCAGTATTTGACCCCGCCCTTGAGACCTTCTTCGCGGGCCGTAGGCAGGTACTGGAGCGTGCGCGCACGCCCCAAGAATTCGGTGGAGCCCAGGCCGGCCTTGCCCGCCAGGGCGTCATAGGCCACCAGGCCGGCCCCATAGAACGGGGTTTCCCAGAAACGGTAGGACGGCATCACGAACGGCAGCGGCTGCGCCAGGTGCGGCGCGTTGCGCAGCAGCGTGGTGCGCTCGTGCAGGGCTTCGCGCACCAGCGCGATGTTGCCCTGGGCCAGGTAACGCACCCCGCCGTGCACGAGCTTGGTGGCGCGCGACGAGGTGCCCTTGGCAAAGTCCTGCGATTCGACCAGCACCACGCTGAAGCCGCGGGCGGCAGCGTCCAGCGCGACACCCAACCCTGTGGCACCGCCCCCAATGACCGCGAGGTCGTAGGTGTGGGGTTGCGACAGACGCGCCAGCAGTTCGGCGCGTGGTGTGGGCAAGGCGTGGGGCACGGTGGTCATAACAGTGAATTGTCCCTCGGAATGGCCAAGGGATAAGGGTTAACCCTGAATACCCGACCCCGGCACGGTGGGCGGGGCGGGCGGGTGGGGCCGGCCGCTCCGGTCAGGAGGCGGCCGGTCCGTGGGAGCCGGTCAGCGGACTTTGCCGTCCTTCCAGGCTTGCAGCAGCTTGGCGTACTCGATGGTTTCGCCCTTCGGCTTCTCGTTGGCCAGCTTCTTCCAGGGGGCCTGCTTGTCGCTCAGCCACTTGTTGGGGTCTTCCTTCTTGTTGAGCTTGGGCGCGCACTTGGCCATGCCGGCGCGCTCCAGGCGGGCCATCACCTGGTCCATCTCTTCGGCCAGGGTGTCCATGGCGCCCTGGGGCGTCTTTTCACCCGTGACGGCCTGGGCCACGTTCTTCCACCAGAGCTGGGCCAGCTTGGGGTAGTCGGGCACGTTGGTGCCGGTGGGCGACCAGGCCACGCGGGCCGGGCTGCGGTAGAACTCGACCAGGCCGCCGAGCTTGGGCGCAGCGTCGGTCATGGCCTTGCTCTGGATGTCGGATTCGCGGATCGGCGTCAGGCCCACCAGGGTCTTCTTGAGCGACGTGGTCTTGGCTGTCACGAACTGGGCGTAGAGCCAGGCGGCGGCCGTCTTGTTGGCGTCGTGGTCTTTGAAGAAGGTCCAGCTGCCCACGTCCTGGTAGCCGTTTTGCATGCCCTGCTTCCAGTACGGGCCGTTGGGGCCGGGGGCCATGCGCCACTTGGGCGTGCCGTCGGCGTTGACCACGGGCAGGCCGGGCTTGGTCATGTCGGCGGTGAAGGCGGTGTACCAGAAGATCTGCTGCGCGATCTGGCCTTGTGCGGGCACAGGGCCGGCTTCGCCGAAGGTCATGCCCATGGCTTCCTTGGGCGCGTACTTCTTCATCCAGTCCACGTACTTGGTCAGCGCATAGACGGCTGCAGGCGAGTTGGTGGCACCGCCGCGCGACACGCTGGCACCCACGGGTGTGCACTTGTCGTCGGCCACGCGGATGCCCCATTCGTCGATCGGCAGGCCATTGGGCGCGCCGATATCGGCCGTGCCGGCCATGGACAGCCAAGCGTCGGTGAAGCGCCAGCCCAGCGACGGATCCTTCTTGCCGTAGTCCATGTGCCCATAGATGGGCTTGCCGTCAATCTGCTTGACGTCGTTGCTGAAGAACTCGGCAATGTCTTCGTAGGCCGACCAGTTGAGCGGCACGCCCAGGTCGTAGCCGTACTTGGCCTTGAAGCGGTCTTTGATGTCCTTGCGCTCGAACAGGTCGGCGCGGAACCAGTACAGGTTGGCAAACTGCTGGTCGGGCAGCTGGTAGAGCTTGCCATCGGGCCCGGTGGTGAACTTGGTGCCGATGTAGTCCTTGAGGTCGATGCCGGGGTTGGTCCACTCCTTGCCCGCGCCGGCCATGTAGTCGGTCAGGTTCAGGATCTTGCCGTAGCGGTAGTGGGTGCCGATCAGGTCGGAGTCGGAGATCCAGCCGTCGTAGATGGACTTGCCCGACTGCATCGAGGTCTGCAGCTTCTCGACCACGTCGCCTTCCTGGATCAGGTCGTGCTTGACCTTGATGCCGGTGATTTCCTCGAAGGCCTTGGCCAGCGTCTTGGATTCGTACTCGTGCGTGGTGATGGTTTCAGACACCACCGAGATTTCCTTCACGCCCTTGGCCTGCAGCTTCTTGGCGGCGTCGATGAACCACTTCATCTCGGCCATCTGCTGCTCTTTGCTCAGCGTGGAGGGTTGAAATTCGCTGTCGATCCACTTCTTGGCTTCTGCCTCGCCGGCCCAGGCGGCGTGCCCCAAAGCCAGGGTTGCGGCGGCGAATGCGATCGCCTTGAACTGCACCTTCATTGCTGTCTCCTCAGATGGATGCCCCCTGTTCGAATGACGCCGGCCCGGGGGGACTCAGAACGGCGCTTGGAAACTATGAATTTGATAGCGGCTTGTGCTTGATTTCTCTTGGATTCAGATGCTTTTTGCTTTCAAGCGCAGCAAATCCAAGCACGAGCCGCTCACTTTTTTGAAGCACTCAGCGCGCTACCCCTTGCGCAGGATGAACACCAGCAGCGCCATGGACGCCACGAAGCTGAACCACACCGAAGGCTCGGCCGCCAGGCCCAGCCACTCGGCAATGCGCCCGGCCAAACCCACAAACATCAGGTTCACGTAGGCGGCCGACAGCAGGCCGATGAACAGGCGGTCGCCGCGCGTGGTGGCCATCGGCAAAAAGCCCTTGCGCAGCGTGGTGGGCGACTTGATCTCCCACACCGTCATGCCGATGAGCATGAGCACGATGCAAGTGAAGAACACGGCCACGGGCGTGGTCCAGGCCATCCAATCAAACATCTGACAGGTTCCTTTCTGGGGACATCGCGCAACCGGGTGCCCGGAGCGGTGAAAACGGACGCGGCCCAGGCGCGGGCCGCCGGGCAAGGGCCGCCCCGCAGCGAGGGCGTCGTCCCCCTGGAGGGGGAAGGCGCCGCAGGCGACTCAGGGGGTGCATCACACTCGCCCCATGGCGAAGCCCTTCGCGATGTAGTGGCGCACAAACCAGATCACGATGGCGCCGGGCACGATGGTCAGCACCCCGGCGGCGGCCAGCGTCGCCCAGTCCATGCCGCTGGCGCTCACGGTGCGCGTCATGGTGGCCACAATCGGCTTGGCGTTCACGCTGGTCAGCGTGCGGGCCAGCAACAGCTCGACCCAGCTGAACATGAAGCAGAAGAACGCCGCCACACCCACGCCGGCCTTGATGAGCGGCAAAAAGATGGTGAGGAAAAAGCGCGGGAAGCTGTAGCCGTCGATGTAGGCGGTCTCGTCGATTTCGCGCGGAACGCCGCTCATGAAGCCTTCGAGAATCCACACCGCCAGCGGCACGTTGAAGAGCAGGTGCGCCAGCGCCACCGCGACGTGCGTGTCCATCAGCCCCACAGTGGTGTAGAGCTGGAAGAACGGCAGCAAAAACACCGCAGGCGGCGTCATGCGGTTGGTCAGCAGCCAGAAGAACACATGCTTGTCGCCCAGGAACTGGTAGCGGCTGAACGCATAGGCCGCGGGCAACGCCACGGTGAGCGAGATCACCGTGTTGATGGCCACATAAATCAGGCTGTTGATGTAGCCCGAGTACCAGGACGCATCGGTGAAGATGGTCTTGTAGTTGTCCCAGGTGAAGTGCTGCGGCCAGAACGAGAAGCTCGACAGGATCTCCTCGTTGGTCTTGAAGCTCATGTTGACCATCCAGTAGATGGGCAGGATGGCAAAGACCAGGTAGGCGATGAGGAACAGCGTGCGCTTCTGGAAGCGGGGTTCAGTCATGGCCGCCCTCCTTGGTGTCGGCAGTGCCCATGCGCTGCATCCAGTTGTAGAGGATGAAGCACAGCAGCAGGATGATGAGGAAGTAGATCAGCGAGAACGCGGCCGCAGGCCCCAGGTCGAACTGGCCCACGGCTTTTTGCGTGAGGTACTGGCTGAGGAAGGTGGTGGCATTACCCGGGCCGCCACCGGTGAGCACGAAGGGCTCGGTGTAGATCATGAAGCTGTCCATGAAGCGCAGCAGCACGGCGATCATCAGCACGCCGCGCATCTTGGGCAGCTGGATGTAGCGGAACACTGCGAACTTGCTGGCCCCGTCGATGCGCGCAGCCTGGTAGTAGGCGTCGGGAATCGAGCGCAAGCCCGCGTAGGCCAGCAGCGCCACCAGCGGCGTCCAGTGCCACACGTCCATCAGCAGCACCGTGAGCCACGCCTGTGTGGCATTGCCGGTGTAGCTGTAGTCGATGCCCATCTCCTGCAGCATGCGGCCCATGAGCCCGATGTCGGTGCGGCCGTAGATCTGCCAGATCGTGCCCACCACGTTCCACGGGATCAGCAGCGACAGCGCCACCACCACCAGCACGGCCGAGGCCTTCCAGCCCTGTGCGGGCATGGACAGCGCCAGCAGAATGCCCAGCGGAATCTCCACCGCCAGCACCGCCAGCGAGAACGTGAGCTGGCGCCACAGCGCGGCGTGCAGTTCTTCGTCGCGCATCACCGCGGCAAACCACTCGGTGCCCACGAACACGCGGCGCTCGGGGCTGATGATGTCCTGCACCGAGTAGTTCACCACCGTCATCAGCGGCAGGATGGCCGAGAAGGCCACGCACAGGATCACCGGCAGGATCAGGAACCAGGCCTTCTGGTTCACCGGTTTGGTCGTGGTGCTCATGCGAGGAGCTCCTCATTGCGATAGAAGCAGGTGTGCGCACCCAGCGCCTGCAGCCACACGGTGGCCCCGACGGGCGGCAGTTCCACATCGGGTGCCACGCGGGCCTTGAGCGTGTGGCCGCCCACGGTGGCCGTGAGCATTTGCGAGGTGCCCAGGTCCTGCACCTGGGCCACGCTGCACTGCAGCGCCCCGGGCGCACCGGCAGCGGACAGGGCCAGGTATTCGGGCCGCACGCCCACGCGCAGCGCACCGGCGGGCAGGGCCCGTTCGGCCAGGGCCGGCGGCGGCACCAGGCGCTGGCCCGCCACCTGCAGCAGCGCGCCGCTGGCGTCGGCCTCGGCCGGCACGAAGTTCATGCCCGGCGAGCCGATGAAGTGCCCCACAAAGGTGTGCGCGGGCCGCTCGAACAGCGCGTCGGGCGTGCCCAATTGCATGACCTTGCCGCGGCTCATCACCACCACCTGGTCGGCAAAGGTGAGCGCCTCCACCTGGTCGTGCGTGACGTAGATCAGCGTGAGCTTGAGCTCGTGGTGGATCTGCTTGAGCTTGCGGCGCAGCTGCCACTTGAGGTGGGGGTCGATCACCGTCAGCGGCTCGTCGAACAGCACCGCCGCCACGTCGGAGCGCACCAGGCCACGGCCCAGCGAGATTTTCTGCTTCTGGTCGGCCGACAGGCCCGCCGCGCGCATGTCGAGCTGGTGGCTCATCTCCAGCATCTCGGCGATCTGGCCCACGCGCGCCTGGATCTGCGCTGCCGGCACCTTGCGGTTCTTGAGCGGGAACGCCAGGTTCTCGGCCACCGTCATGGTGTCGTAGATCACCGGAAACTGGAACACCTGCGCAATGTTGCGGTCTTGCGGCGTGGCACGCGTGACGTCGCGGCCGTCGAACAGCACCGTGCCGTGCGAGGGCACGAGCAGCCCCGACATGATGTTGAGCATGGTGGTCTTGCCGCAGCCCGAAGGGCCGAGCAGCGCGTACGCGCCACCGTCTTCAAAATCCATCTTCAGCGGCAGCAGTGCGTAGTCGCTGTCCTGCTGCGGATGGGGCCGGTACGAATGGGCCAGGTCGAGCTGGATGCGTGCCATGGTCAGCGCCCTCCCGCGCGCCGGGGCGCCAGCAGCAGCGCCTCGTCGGCACCAAACACATAGGCCTGCGCCGGGTTCAGATGCAGCGCGATGCGCGCCCCCAGGTCAAAGTAATGCACCCCTGTGAGCTGGGCTACCAGCTCGCCCCAGGGCGTGTCCACGTGCACGAAGGTGTCGGAGCCCGAGATTTCGGCCAGCTCCACCACCCCGTACACCGCCACGTCGCCCGGACGGGCCTGCTCGCGCAGCGCACTGGCGCGCAGGCCCACGGTGAGCGGGCCGCCGGCAGACGCGGGCAGCGCCAGCGGCAGCACCGTGCCATCGGGCAGGCGCACGCCGCCGTCCTGCCCCGTGGCGGCCACCAGGTTCATGGGCGGGTCGCTGAAGGCGCGGGCCACCCGCAGCGAGGCCGGGGCATGGAACACCTCGGCCGTGGGGCCGTACTGCAGCAGGCGGCCTTCGTCCATCACGGCGGTGTAGCCGCCCAGCAGCAAGGCCTCGCCCGGCTCGGTGGTGGCGTACACCACGGTGGACTGGCCGGCCGCGAACAGCTGCGTGAGCTCTTCGCGCAGTTCTTCGCGCAGCTTGTAGTCGAGGTTCACCAGCGGCTCGTCGAGCAGCATCAGCGGCGCCCCCTTGGCCAGCGCACGCGCCAGCGCCACGCGCTGCTGCTGCCCGCCCGACAGCTCGGACGGCAGGCGGTTCAAAAACATCTCGATGTGCAAGCGGCTGGCCAGCTCGCGCACCCGGGCGTCGATGTTGCTTTCGCCGCGCAGCCTGAGCGGCGAGGCGATGTTGTCGGCCACCGTCATCGACGGGTAGTTGATGAACTGCTGGTACACCATGGCCACGTTGCGCTCGCGCACGGGCACGCCGGTCACGTCCTGGCCATCGACCATCACGCGGCCGGCGGTGGGCACGTCCAGCCCGGCCATGATGCGCATGAGGCTGGTCTTGCCCGCCTGCGTGGCGCCCAGCAGCACCGTCACGGCGCTGCTGCGCAGCGACAGGCTCATGTCATAGAGCCAGGTCTGCGCGCCGACTTTCTTGCTGATGCTGTCCAAAGCCAGCTGCATGAAGCACTTCTCCCCGGCCCTGCGGCCGCCCCTCTGGCGCGGCGCTGAGTGCACCGCCCTCTCCTTCGGTTTTTTTCATTTTTGTTCGTTTTCGCGCGAATAAGCCTAAGGTTTACCCTTAGTGTTTTCGTTTTTGTTCGATTTACATTCATTCGCACTCTGCGCACCGCCCATGGCACAGCGCCCCCAGGGCTCCTGCATACCTGCAATTCGTTACGATTCGGTGACACCTTCTCCACTTCTGGCGACTTCGCTGCCGCCCTCCGACACCGTGAACACCAACCCCCGCCAACTCAAGCTGCTGGAAGAGGTGCGCACCCGCCAGTCGGCCACTGTGGAGCAGCTGGCCGACACGCTGGGCGTGACACTGCAGACCGTGCGGCGCGATGTGCAGCGCCTGGCCGAGGCCGGGCTGCTCACGCGCTTTCATGGCGGTGTGCGCGTGCCCAGCTCCACCGTGGAAAACCTGGCGCACACCCAGCGCGAGACGCTGAACGCCGAAGGCAAGGCGCGCATCGCGCGCGCCGTGGCGGCCGAGGTGCCGCACCACTGCTCGCTGATCCTGAACATCGGCACCACCACCGAAGCCATTGCCAAGGCGCTGCTGCACCACCGCGGCCTGCGCGTGATCACCAACAACCTCAACGTGGCCGCCATCCTGAGCCAGAACCCGGACTGCGAAGTCATCGTGGCGGGCGGCGTGGTGCGTGCGCGCGACCGCGGCATCGTGGGCGAGGCGGCGGTGGACTTCATCCGCCAGTTCCGCGTGGACATCGCACTCATCGGCATCTCAGGCATCGAGGCCGACGGCTCGCTGCGCGACTTCGACTACCGCGAGGTCAAGGTCGCACAGACCATCATCGAGCACGCCCGCGATGTGTGGCTCGCGGCCGACCACAGCAAGTTCAACCGCCCGGCGATGGTGCAGCTCGCGCGGCTCGACCAGATCGGGCGGCTGTTCACCGACGCACCGCCGCCCGAGCCATTTCCGGCGCTGCTGCAGGATGCCGGCGTTGTCTGTACCGTGGCGGCATGAAGGCTCCCCCCTGAGTCGCCTGCGGCGCCTTCCCCCCGGGGGGACGACGCCCTCGCTGCGGGGCGGCCCTTGCTTGGCGTCCACCAGCCTGGGCCGGGCACGAACAGACCGCAGCGGCCACACGCCACACAATGGAACCCACGATTACCGAGACCCGCCACCATGACCTACCTGCTCGCACTCGACCAAGGCACCTCCAGCTCGCGCAGCATCGTGTTTGACGAACGCGGCCACATCGTGGCCATGGCGCAGCAGGAGCTGCCGCAGATCTACCCCCAGCCTGGCTGGGTGGAGCACGACCCGCTGCAGATCTGGCGCACGCAGCTCGCCACGGCGCGCGAGGCGCTGGCAAAGGCCGGTATTGCCGCGCAGACCGTGCGCGCCGTGGGCATCACCAACCAGCGCGAAACCACGGTGCTCTGGAACCGCAAAACGGGCCAGCCCGTGCACCACGCCATCGTCTGGCAAGACCGCCGCGCCGAGCCCGCCTGCGCCGCGCTGCGCGCGCAAGGCCATGCCGCCACCATCCAGGCCAAGACCGGGCTGCTGGTGGATGCGTACTTCTCGGGCACCAAGCTGCAGTGGATGCTGGACCACGTGCCCGGCGCGCGGGAAGCCGCCGAGCGCGGCGAACTCGCCTTCGGCACGGTGGACAGCTGGCTCATCTGGCAGCTCACGCACGGCCAGCGCCACGTCACCGACGTGAGCAACGCCGCGCGCACCATGCTCTTCAATGTGCACACCAACCAGTGGGACGACGATCTGCTGGCGCTGTTGCGCATCCCCAAGGCGCTGATGCCCGAGGTGCTGCCCTCGGCCGCGCACTTTGGCGACGTGGCCGCCGACCTGCTGGGCCACGGCATCCGCATCGGCGGCGTGGCCGGTGACCAGCAAAGCGCGCTGTTCGGCCAGGCGTGCTTCACGGCCGGCATGGCCAAGAACACCTACGGCACGGGTTGCTTCATGCTCATGCACACGGGCGGCACCTTCCAGACCAGCCAGAACGGCCTGCTCACCACCAGCGCGGCACAAGCGACGACCCAACCCGAGTTCGCCATGGAAGGCAGCGTGTTCGTAGGCGGCGCGGTGGTGCAGTGGCTGCGCGACGGCCTGCGTGCCATCACCACCAGCAGCGAGGTCGAGGCCCTGGCCCACAGCGTGCCCGACTCGGGTGGCGTGATGATGGTGCCCGCCTTCACCGGCCTGGGCGCACCGTACTGGAAGCCCGAGGCCCGCGGCACCATCACGGGCCTCACGCGCGGCACCACGCTCGCGCACATTGCCCGCGCCTCGCTGGAAAGCATCGCCTACCAAAGCGCCGCCCTGCTGCTGGCCATGAGCCGCGACGCCGTGGCCGCTGGCGGCGCGCCCGTGAGCGAGCTGCGCGTGGACGGCGGCGCCTGCGTGAACGACCTGCTCATGCAGTTCCAGGCCGACCTGCTGGGCATTCCGGTGGTGCGCCCGGCGGTGATCGAAACCACCGCCCTCGGCGCGGCCTACCTGGCCGGGCTGTCGTCGGGCGTGTACGCCAGCACGCAAGAACTGTCGGCCCTGTGGCGCGCCGAGCGCCGCTTTTTGCCCACCCTCAGCAGCGCCCGCGCGCAGGAGCTGATGGCGAACTGGGAGCGGGCGGTGCGGCAGGCGACGGTGGAGTAGTGACAACCCCCTGAGGCGCTGCGCGCCTTCCCCCTTGTCTCGAACGGCTGCGCCGTTCGGGAAGGGGGACGCAGCCCTCGCTGCGGGGCGGCCCTTACTCGGCTGCCCTGGCCTTGGGCCGCGCCAGTGGTGGAGGGCGTGACGAAGCGGGCGCTGTGGGGTGCCTGGCTTCGCCGGCCCGGGCGGCGTAGCCGCCTGGGCAAAACAGCACCGCCGTCATCTACGTCAGAGCGATAGTGCGCCCACCGGGCCGAGCGCAGCGATGGCCCGCCCCCACCCCCTTCAGGATGCGCCGAGGAGCGCAGCGACTGGGGTGGCCTGCGTGCCGTAGGACACGCAGGCTTCGTCTTCTGACTCGCCGCATTTGTCCGAACGCAGCGCCACAGGCGCGAAGTGAGTTATGCGGCGCACCCCAGGCGCGAGCACCGCAGGTTGCCCCAGGCGCACGGCAGTGCGCGTGGGGACGCAGCCTGTAGGGCGCCTTTTCTTTGGTGACTTTCTTTTGGAGGGTGTAGAAGAAATCTATTGAAGCCGCCCCAACAGCATCCGAGCCTGCGCCAGCCAGACCCAAGCAGCGG